>DAOTUH010000331.1:0-4326 GCA_034437255.1 Anaerolineae bacterium | reverse complement strand
CGCTGTGGGACGCGCGTTGACGTCTGATGATGGATTTGCCTTCGGCCTTGAGAACGGCGACCTCTATTTCGATACCTTTGGTGTCCACGAGTACGTGCTATCCGATCCTGGCCTGCAGGCCGGTCACTGGACGCACGTCGCCGCCGTGCTGGACGCGCAGAACGACGTCATTTTCTACGTGGACGGCGTGGCCCAGGGCACGATCAGCCACGACCGGCCCGCCGATGCTGACATTGTTGACCGCCTATTCATCGGCGCAAACGGCTCAGGCGATATCTTCGACGGTCTCCTTGATGAGCTTATCGTGGCGGGACGCGCGCTGGGCGCCGACGAGGTACGAGCGTTAGCGCAGCAGCGCACGGTGGGCGTGACGGCGGTCGATGCTGCGTTCCGTCCCGTCCTGCCCGGCTCACCCTTCCACAACTCCTCGCAGCCGGGTGCTGTGGCGCTCTATCTCCCGCTGGACGACACGCTGAACGCCAATCGCGTGGATAACGTCTACTTCACGGATCTGGCCGAAGGGGACGCTGCTGTTGTCTGTGCGGGCGGCGCCTGCCCCGCTCTCGACGCGCCGGGGCGGATGGGTAACGCCGTCCGTTTCGACGGCGAAGAAGATGCCATCGCCCTGGGCGACTTTGGCGCCTTCACCACGACCACCGTCGCTGCCTGGATCCGGCCCGGCGAGGCGACCGGCGCGCGCCAGACGGTGCTGGCCTACAAGGCGCAGGCTGACTGCGGCTTTGTCCTCGCGCTGGACGCCGGCGCGCAGCCCTACGCCGCCTTCAACGTGGACGGCGTGTGGGCCACGGTAGCGGATGCGGACGTTGACGTTGTCCCGGCGGCGACTTGGGCCCACCTCGCCGCCAGCTACGACGGCACAACGCTGCGCCTCTACCGCGACGGTGACCTCGTCGCCGAGACCGCTGCAACAGGTGCGTTGGCGCAGTGTGCCGCCGATAGCGCCGTGGGCAGCAACGCTGCCGGCAACGCCGACTTCTTCGCCGGCGCCCTCGACGACGTGCGCGTCTATCGCCGCGCGTTAGACGCTGCTGAGATTGAGACGCTCTATCTGGGCACGAACCCGCTGCTCGCGTTGCCCTTCGACGTCGGCCAGGGCTGGACCACCGACGGCGCGGTGCTAGCCGACGCCTCTGCGTGGGATCACGCGGCGACGCTTCACACTGGCGGCCCGGTGAATAAAGTAGTTGCGGGGCAGGAGGGCGCCTATGCGCTGGCCTTAGATGGTAGCGACGACCACGTCGCCGTGGACGCCGATCCAAGCCTGGCGCTGAATCACGACGTGCCGGCCTTCACCCAGGCGGCCTGGGTCTACGTCGAGCCGCAAGACAACAAGCTCTATCCCATCTTCAGCAGCGCGGCCTACAACACGCCCGAAACGCAGTACCCCTTCCTGCAGATCATCGAGCGAAACAAACTGGTGGCGGGTTTCGGCGATGGCGCGACGCTGCACAGTTTCACCACCAACGCCGTCCTGACGCCAGGTACCTGGCAGCATGTGGCGGGTGTCTTCGACGGGCAAACCTACACCGTCTACGTGAACGGCGAACGTGTCGCCGAGACTGGCCAATTCGCCGGTCTGCGTCCCACCGGCGCACGGCGCTTCGACGTGGGGCGGGGCGCGCGTGCCGAAGCTCTCGGTTGTGCTACCTTTGACGAGGTCACGCTCACTGGCGAGACCTGGGAGCAGCAGTGGCGCGTCCGCTACCAGGGCGATGTTGTTTACGAGAGCCCGGTCTATCCTACCGCTGGGCGTCCTTACGTCCTTCCGCTGCAGACGGCGTACTGCGGCGCGGTTACTTTCGAAGTCGAAGCCCGCTACTGGGATGCGGCGACCGGCTGGAACTGGACATCGTTGGGCACGTTCGATCTAACACCTGCGCCCGGCGAGCGCCACCATACCTTCTCCGCCGGCGGGCGGACGGGCACGCTCACCTGGCGCACCACGACGCCGCAGAGTGACCTGCGCCACTTCCGGGGGCAGGTGGACGCCGTGCAGCTCTATCCGCGCGCGCTTGGCCCGCTGGACGTGCGACGTCTCTACGAGGGGCGCTGGCAGCCCACCGAGTTAGCCGAGAGCGGGGACGGCGTGGACGTGACTGCCTGGAGCGCGCAGGCGCCCGCCGGGCTGGAAGGCTCCTACGAAGTCGACGCGCGCGGCTGGGATCTTGCCGGGCACGCCGACACCACTGGCCTCAGCCAGCGGCTGTGGAGTGGTGAGTTGGACACGCTCGCGCCGCGCGTGGTCATCACGCGCACCGTGGCGGATGGCCGCTATCACTACGAGATGGTGGCCGAGGACTACAACCTGGTGCGCGAAGGCTTCTCGTCGCCCTGCGGGGCGGGCGTCGGTGAGGGTGAATCCTTCTCGGCGTGGTGGTACCAGACGCTCTTCGGATCCGCACCGGGCGCGGAGCGGCTCTACCGGCTCACCGCCACGTGCGACACGCCCGCCACCGGCCTCTTCCAGACCGGCGTCTGGGCCGGGCAGCCGTGGATCACCGGGCAGCCGGCGGTCGTCTCCGGCACCGGCGAGACCACGGCCTACGTCCCCGCCGGACGCCTCTGGCAGGTAGACGTCAGCGATCCCGCCCGCCCGCGCCTGGCCGACATCTACCCGTCGGTGCAGGCCGCGCAGAGCGTGGCGCTGGATGAGACGCACGCCTACGTCTCCGAGGGGACGCGTGGCCTCTCCGTGCTCACGCTCGACGATCCCGCAGCGCCCGCCGCTCGCTACGACACGCCGGGCGAGGCCGTGGATGCAGTCTTGGCCGGTGACCACGTCGTCGTGGCCGATGGCAGCGGCGGCCTGCGCGTGCTCGACGTCAGCGATCCGGGCAGTCCGGTCGAGGTGGGGCAAATCTCAACCGGGGGCGACGCTCTCGGCGTGGCCGTCTCCGAGATGCCGACCCCCACAACGCCGATGGGCGGCGGTCGCGTGTTGCCTGCGCCTGCTCTATCAGATACGCCTCATGAGGTGGCACTAACCACCGGTGATCTCTCCCCGGTGATTTCAGAAGAAGCACCGCGCTCACCAACGAGCGTCTCCACACCGACGTTGACGTCGGCGGATCTCTCGCCGAAGGCGTGGAGTTCCATCCAGGAGCAGATCGAAGAGGTCGATTACGCACCGACTTGGGACGACGCCAACGGCGAGTTCGTCAGCCACAATCGGGCCAATAGGTGGACTACGTCGCTTTCGGATGCTGGCATGAGCATCAAGCCCTCGGATGCAGCGTGGACGTGGCAGCTTGCCCTGGTGGGTTACGGTGCCGGAAATCAGATCGAGGAGGTGGCGCGAGCGGCGGAGCCTACGCAGGATAGCAACCGCGTGACGTTCCACCGGAGCCGGGGCCTGACCGAATGGTACGCGCACGACGCACGCGGCGTCGAGCACGGTTTCACGCTGGCGCGCCCGCCCGCTCCCGGCCGCGATGGTCCCGTTCGGCTGAGGATGGCCCTGACTACGACCCTGACAGTGGTCGCAAAAGATGATGGGCAGACCGTGCTTTTCCGTAACGCTGATGGTCACGTCGTACTCCGCTATGCCGAGCTCCATGTCTTCGACGCGACAGGCCGCACGTTGCCTGCGCGATTGGCGCTGGACGGGGCGTGTGCCATGGTACTCACGGTGGACGCTACAGACGCGATTTATCCTATCACCATCGATCCGCTGTTGACGCGTTTTTCGAAGCAACTGACCGCCTTTGACGGACAGACCGACGCCCAGTTCAGCTACGACATTGCGGTTGATGATGACACGCTGGTCGTCGGCGCGCCCTGGATCACCGGCACGGTGGCCGAGGCAGGCGCTGTCTATCTCTTCAAACGACACGCGAGCGGCCCGGAGCAATGGGGGCTGGTCAAGAAGATCATCGCTACCAATGGCTTGGCAGGCGACCGCTTCGGCAGCGCTTTGGCATTGGCCAACGATTGGTTGGCTGTCGGCGCGCCCTATGCATCGACAGGCGGCAACGCCGAACAGGGCGTAGTTTACGTCTTCAAGCGTAACCAGGGCGGCGCCGATGCCTGGGGCCAGGTCCAAATTTTCTCGGATGCCCAGGGCACAAGCGGCGATCACTTTGGTGCAACCCTAGACCTTGCGCTGGCTGGCGGCCGGCTCGTTGTGGGCGCGCCGCAGGCGGATAGTGGCGCGTTGGTTGATGCCGGCGCGATCTATGTGTTCGCTTTAGTGCCTGCCTACACCTGGCAGTGGGGTCAGATGAGTGTGATCACGGCGGCGGATGGCGCCGCTGGCGACGAGTTCGGTGCAGCGGTAGCCATGGATGGCCTGACGTTGGTCGCCGG
>DAOTUH010000330.1:0-5406 GCA_034437255.1 Anaerolineae bacterium | reverse complement strand
TGCCTCTTCTGTGGTGAGCAGCTGAAGTCTCACCGCCACCTGAACTGGCGTAAGCCCATTCAGATGTTGACGGGAAATGCCTACGTCACCAGCCGAGGGCGGTATTGTCCTTGTCATCCGGCCCTGAGTTACCTGTCGGCGGAGGCGGCTCATCTGAGTTTGCCCCACTCGACTTACGGCCTGGACGTGCTGGTGCGCATCGGCTACCTGCGGGATTATGAGCAGAAGACCTATGCTCAAATCCATGCCGACCTCCCCTCCCACATCCGCGTCAGCGAGCGCCACGTGAGCAACCTGTACCGGGAATATCTGGCGCTGCTGGCGTGCGCTGAGCAGTTGGACGTGGCTGAGTTGGTGGTCGTCGCCGCCGAATATGGCGGGCTGATCATCAGCGTCGACGCCTTGCAACCGGAGGGTGGGCAGCCGCAACTGTGGGTCGTGCGCGAAGTGCTGACCGGCACGCTGTTGGCCGCCGGGTGGGTCCCGCGCGTCGACGACGACACGATAGCGAAATTCATGGCCCCCGTAGCAGCGTTGGACCTGCCGGTGCTGGCCACCGTGAGCGACAAACAGCGTGCGCTGATTAACGCACTGGAGAAGATTTGGCCTGATGTGCCTCATCAATATTGTCAAGCCCATTACCTGAGCAATGCCATGACCCCCGTCTACGAAGAAGACGGGCACTATGAAGACCCAGCTGCGCAAGCAAGTGCGGGCTGAAGCAGGGGCCACGCTGCGTCAGGTGCGTGTAGATAGCCGTCGTCTTGGGCGAGCTGTGGCCCAGATAGGCCTGGATCACCCGCAGGTTGACGCCCGCTTTCAGCAAGTGAGTCGCGTAAGAGTGCCGTAAGGTATACACCGTGGCCTCTTTGTGCACGCCGCTCTCTTGCCAGGCCGCCTTGAAGGCCCGCTGCACGCCGCTAACGGACATGGGATGGCGATGGGTCTCCCAGTACCGACGCAGCAGCGCCAGAGTGGGAGGCGGCAACGGCACGTAGCGATCCTTGGCCCCTTTTCCCTGTCGCACGTGCACCATCTGCCGGTCGCTGTCCAGGTCTTTGACCTGCAAGTGCACGCCTTCGCTCAAGCGCAGGCCGCAGGCATAGATCGTGCTCAAACAGACTCGAGATGTAAGCATCACCTCATTCCGCGACCTAAAGCCCCCTTAGGCTACGTTTCGGACGTCGTTCACCTCACCGAGAAGCGATAGATCTCTTCCCAGTAACGCTGCGCCCCAAAGGGTCGGTTCGGCTATCCGGCAGCGTCGATAGCTATCATAATCTCGCAACCCAGACTTGACACGATTGGAGCATCCAGGGGGGATAGGGCAATTCACTGAGGGATCTCGAAAATTCTATCGGATCCTCACCGTGTCCGGCGAGTTAAACGTCAATCCCCACAGATTGATGGCCTTCAAGAGGCCCCCTGCTGGGTTGGGATGCTGCGAAGCACCATCTTGGTCATCTCCACGGAGCACGAAATCTATCCGGGGGTAGGGTAAACGGCAAACGTCCCGCACCTGTGGAAAGGTGAGCACCTCTCCTCAAGGTGTTCAGCAGGGAAAGAGGTGCTCTATGGTTTTCTCTGATTGCACCTTTTCAGAGCTAGGACCTTTGAGTCGCCTCCACCACACGCTCGAACGTCTCCTGCCCCTGCTTGGCGCTGTGCGGCGAAGGGATGTCGTCGCGCAGAAAACGGGTGAAGGCGCTGAGCGCAGCCTTGAGGACGACGTCCCCCAGGCCCACCATGTTGATGTCGATGAAGAGATTCTCCTCGGGGATGGCGTCGTCCATCTTCTGCAGCTCGTCGTGAAAGACGTGCAGGAGTTCCTCCTGATGATCTTCCAAGAAGGCGGCGAGATCTCGCCGGGTCATCTGAAATGCAACGTTGCGTATCAAGCGGCGCATAAATACACTCCCTGTGGTTCTGTCCGTCGACGTATCGGGCCGGCCTGGCGCTAGGTAACAGAGGTGATCATACCATGAGAGGCGGGAAAATCACAACTGCCGGTGATCAAGGCAGACGAAGCGGCACGCCACCCCCACCGTTGACGTTTCGCAGCTGACTACGTGACGGCGAAGGAGTTTGCGCGCCTTTTTGCCGCATGTATACTGGTGACATGCCTGAACGCTCAGACCTACCTCCGGTGCGCGCGGCGCTCAAACGCTGGGCGCTCTCCAAGACGGCAGCCTTCACCGGGACGGCGGTGCTCGTGGGCCTGTTGACGGGCGGCGCGTCCATCGGCTTCGTCTGGTTGATCCGCGCTGCAACCCAGTTTTTCGGCGAGGTGCGCAGGGCGCTGCATGCGGTGTCGCCGCTGCTGGTGGTCTTTGTCCCGGCGTTCGGCGGACTGGGCGCCGGGCTACTCATCACTTACGTCGCCGAGGAGCTGCGCTACGGCGGCATTCCCCCCGTGCTGCGCTCCATCGCCCTCCAGGGCTCCCGCCTCCGCGCCCGTCTCGTCTGGGCCAAGCCGCTGGCGACGGCGATCTGCATCGGCAGTGGCGGCTCGGCAGGCCGGGTGGGTCCCATCGTGCAGCTAGGAGCGGCGCTGGGCTCGCAGGTAGGCCAGCGCTTCCACCTTACGGACGAACGCATCCGCAACCTCGTCGCCTGTGGCGCGGCGGGCGGCATCGCCTCCACCTTCAACGCGCCCATCGCCGGCGTGTTCTTCGCGCTGGAGGTCATCCTCGGCGAGTTTACCGAGACCTATTTCGCCACCATCGTCATCTCCGCCGTCACCTCCAGCATCGTTAGTCGGAGCGTGTTGGACACGGAGGTGATCTTCGCGGTTCCGACCATCACGCAGACGCAGCCACTGGAAATTGTCTTCCATGGCGCGCTGGGCGTGCTGGCGGCGTTGGTGGCCTGGTCCTTTATCACCACCTTTTATGGAACCAAAGACCTCACCGCCCGGCTGCGCCGCGTGCCGGCGCCGCTCCGCCCCGCGTTGGGCGGACTGCTGCTGGGCGTCCTGGGGCTGGCAGCGCCGCAGGTGCTGGGCGGCGGCTTCGAGCAGATCGAGCTGGCACTGGAAGGCGGGCTCCCCCTGGCCCTGATGGCGCTGTTGGTGCCGCTCAAACTGCTGGCGACAGACCTCACCTTGGGCACGGGCAGCTCCGGCGGACTCTTCGCGCCGGTGCTCTTTATGGGAGCCATGCTGGGCGGAGCCTTTGGCGAACTCCTTCATCTGCTTCTGCCCGCGGCAGCGCTGGCGCCCTCCGGCGCTTACGCCCTGGTGGGCATGGCAGCGGTTTTTTCAGCGGCGGCTCACGCGCCCATGACGGCGCTGCTCATCATCTTCGAGATGTCGGGGAGCTACAACCTGATCCTGCCTCTGATGTTGGCGGCGGGTATCAGCACGGTGGTGGCGCGCGCACTGCAACCTGAGTCCGTCTATACGCTCTCGCTGGCCCGGCAGGGCCTTCACGTGCGCCGGGGCCAGGAGCTGGATGTGCTGCAGCACGTGCGGGTGGACGAGGTGATGACCCCCGATCCAGTGACTGTGGAACTGCGAAGCCGCCTGGACGCGCTGGAAAGTCTTATCGATCGGACGCGCCATCGTGGATATCCCGTGCTTGACGCGGCGGGACAGCTCGCCGGCCTGGTCTCGCTCCAGGATCTGACGCGGGCCCAGGCGCGCTGGGACGAGTGGGAGCAGCACACTGTCGCGGAAATTTGTACCCACGAGGTCGTGGTGGCGTATCCCGACGAGGCCGTCGCCGTGGCGTTGCAGCGGCTGGGCGTCTACGAAGTGAGTCGACTGCCCGTCGTCTCCCGCGACGATCCGACGCGGCTGGTGGGCGTGGTACACCGCAGCGACATCGGCGCGGCGTACCATCAGGCGCTGCAGCAACGCGAGGAGGCGCACCGCCTGCAGCAACGCCAGCACCTGGAGCAACGGACCGCCGCCGAGGTGGTGGACGTGGAGATCTCTCCGGAATCGCCCGCGGCGGGACAGCCCATCAAGGCCATCGCCTGGCCTCCTGGCTGCCTCGTCGTCGCCGTCCATCGAGGCGACGACGTGCTCGTGGGTCGGGGCGACGTCGTCTTACGCCCCGGTGATCGACTGACGATCTACGCGCGGGAGGAGTGCGGCGAAGCGCTCCAAACGTTGCTGTCGGAGGCGGAGGGGCAGGCGCAGGAGTACCCCAACACCTGATTGGTTTCCTCGAGGGAAGTGCAGCGAGAGAATAGAGTTTGGGTCGCCCATTCCTCGTCACGAAATAATCTTCCCGCTTCTTGATTTCTGCATTGCTATCTCCGCCAAGGAAATGGAGGGGGGATTTATGTATAGTGCCTTCTTCTCTGCTGAAATACTTCTTTCACCAGAGATTCGGGAGCGCTTCAAGGTAGCGCTCCCCGCTTAACCAGAGAAGCCGGCAGTCTTTCGAGACTATAGCCCGCGAAGAGGCGGCGTACCTAGGCCTCAGTGAGCAGTTCCTCGGTGTATCGGCCCTCGCAGGCGTTGCGGCTCCACTTCAAAAACCACCCTCCGCCGAGATAACGGCAACCCCACTCTTCTTCCTGATGGCGGGTGTAGAATTCGACCTCGCCGTTCTCCAGCGTGTCGATAAAGGGCTCACGTTTGATCATCTCAATGGTTTCGCTCCCTGGTCAAGGTAGAAACAGAAGCGCTATCGCCGCTGCGGAAAGCAGCGCCCATACAACGCGATTCCAGTCCCAGAGTCGCCGGCCGTTGTAGCTGATCAACGGGAAGAAGGCGATCACGGTATCCAGCAATGCCAGCATCTTGCCCACCTGGAAGAGCACCGCCCAGAAAGCCCCCCACGTCGTAGGTGGAGGGCGACGCAGCACCGCCCAACTGCCCCAGACCAGCGCCAGGGACGCCAGACTGCCCGCCAGCGCCATAGGACCGATCTTCGGCAGCAGGTCGCGGTAGCGCCACCGGTCGCCGCCGGGATAGAGGCTTCCCGGGAAAGGGAAATAACCGCCGAAAAGCAGCGCTATGGCCGTCACCAGAGGCGCGCTCGACTCCCAGGCGCGAAAGCGCACCGCGAGACCCTGCGCCCGCGCCGCGCCCCACATCGCCAGGGTCCGCAAGCCGAAAAGCGCCAGGAGCGCCGCCGGAACCGACCACAAGGCAGCGGATGTAAACGTGCCTTGCCGCCAGGCCACCAACCAGAGCAACAGGGCGTTGACGATCCATGTGCCCAGCCATTGCAACGCAGGACTGTCGCCGCTCTCGGCACCGGGCCGCACCCACAGAAAATGCCCCACGTCCATGAAGTGAAGGGCGTGCCACCCGTAGGGGACGACGCCCCATCCGTAACGCCGCAATTGCTCGCCCGGCGAGAGGATGGAAAAACCGCGCGTGGCGAAGATCTTGCTGGAGCTGGTATTATACCCCTCCACGCAGGCGGAGACTTCTGTGCAGCCCTGCGT
>DAOTUH010000329.1:0-4120 GCA_034437255.1 Anaerolineae bacterium | reverse complement strand
TTGGTTCGTAGTAAGCTTCGGAGCCCTTGGGTAGAGTGGCGTTTCTGTTGACTCATAACGGCACTCCTTTTCATTGCGTGCCTGACTACGAACCATACGTTGTCAACAGATTGTTGAACCATGCCCAGCGCATCATACCCAAAGGCCTATTTTTAGCCAATTGTCCGGTTGGAAGTCTTTCAGTATCCGTTTAGTGTTTTGAGAGGTGCGACGCACTTAGGGATGCAAATGCTACTGAATCCTCATGAACGATGCAAGAAGACTCTGGTATCATCGACTTGAGTTCGAAAGTGCGTTGCACCTGTCGTCTGCTCACAAAACTAAACGATTACGTCTTTCAGAAGCTCGTCATGCAGATAGGGGGGCGGGGGACGGCGAAGAGGCGCTGGACGGTTTCCAGGTCGCTTACATCGGAGATGTCTGCCCGTCCGTAGGTATAGAGGCGTTCGAAGTCCACGGCGCCGATTACCAGCGAGGAAAAGTCGGTCACGTTGAGGTAGATTTCGACATCGGCGTTCGCGCCGTTCACAACGGTGGCGCGTCCGGCGTCGAAGGCCACGACGGTGCTGCCGGCGTTTTCCGACAAGAAGGTATCCTCCAGTGTGATGCGCAGGCGAACGGTCTGCCCGCCGAAATCGTGATGGCGCAGCGCGGCGAGCAACCCCGGCACGTCGAGGACGCGGTACATCAGCCCCACGCCCTGCGCGTTGGTCGGATGATAGACGGAGCGGATCAGCGCCGGATCGCCGTTGCGCGGATCGTCCATTAACACGTGGAAGGCGTCATCCAGTGTGTCGATGACGACGCGGTTCACCTGGTCGCGTTGGATGGCCAGGAACGTGAGGAGTTCGGCCAGCGCTTCCCGGGATGTGTAGAGCAGTTCGACGACGTGCAGGTTATTGCGGAGGAAATTCTCGTCGCAGGCCGAGACGAAGGTGAAGGCCATGTAACCGCTAAGCCTCGCGTTAGCCTTATAGCCGATGACGCGGATATTGGGTCTGTCCAGGAGGCGCTCGAAATCGCTCTTAGCGCGGGCAATCATGCCGTGGGTGCGTTGTGTGTAGCGCTCATAGCAAGCCAGCAGCGCCGGTATGTCGTCCTTGTTCAGGTCGCGCAAGTGTGTGGGGCGATTTCCTCGCGGCAGCGCCCCGGGTTGCACGCGATAGCGGCTCTTCTTCGGCCCATAACCAAAGCCCATCTTACGATAGAAGTCGGGCCGGAAGGGATAGAGCAGTGCCAGCGCCGCGCCCTGTGTTCGATAGGTGCGTAGGAAGTACTCGAGGAGTTTCTTGGCAATGTGTTGTTTCTTGTGCAGCAAATCCACGGCCACCATGCCCACGCCGCCCACGGGCGTCATCGCACCGAAAAGATTCATGGTGAAATCGTGCAGGCGCATGCCGCCCAGCAGGCGTTCATCCCGGAACAGCCCGACGACGTGGACAGAGGGGTCGTCCGCTTGCATGGCCCGCAGCCGCTTGATTAACGACTTACGCTTGTCAGGATCATGCCAGCCCAGGCGTGGGTAAGCGTTGGCAGCAATGCGGGCAAACGTCTCCAATTCTGCTGCCGATAACGTTCGGATCTCGCTCATCGGTGCTCCTTGTCCATCAAAGGCTGTTTTGCGGCCGGTAACGTAAAGTAAAACTTGCATCCCAGCCCCTCAAGGTTTTCTACCCCCACGTTGCCGTTCAAGTGATTGACGATTCGCTTGACGATGGCAAGTCCCAGTCCATAGCCTGAAGGACAAGTTTCATCGAGACGGGTGAAAGGCGTAAATAATTGATCTGTGTCGTATTCCGTCACCCCCGCTCCATTATCCTGTATCCAAAAACGCACGTGTCCCGCTGCCGGTGGATCGGCCCCTAGCTGCATCTGTGGCGGCGTGCCTCCATATTTAATCGCGTTACTGATGTAATTCACCCATACCTCTTCCACCCACGGGGCATGGCCCAGCGCCGTGGGCCACACGTCAGGCTTTTGGACACGTGCGCCGGACTTCTGGATGAGATCATCTAATCGTTGAAGAGCTTCGATTGTGATGGCTGCCATATCCAGGGGTTGAAAGGTAACCTCGATATCTCTCTGGACGCCGGTCAGAACGAGTATCTCCTCAATGATGTTGGTGACCTTTTTTCCGCCGCGGGCGATGACGTCGGAGAGAATCTCAATCTCTTCCACGGGTAAGGAGGTGCATTCATTCCGCAGCAGCTGAACGGCCGTCACCATGGTGCCCACCGGGTTTTTGAGATCGTGGGCCACAGTATAGGCGAAGGCATCCAGATCCTGAATCACTTGCTCGCGTTCCTCGACCGCTCGGACGTACGCCGTGATCTCATGCAATAGTATCACATGTCCAACTTGGGCGTTGACCGCCCGCTCCCGTCTCAACGAGGACACCCGAATCTCGTATATGTGTGACTCGTTCTCTCTCTCTACCGTCAGGTTCCTGGTCACGGTCGGCGATGCCAGACAATCTTCGGAGATCTGTGACCAATCAGGTAACACATTTGAGATCAAATCGCCCATGGCCCTCTGGGGCAAAGCGTCGATGATCTCAGCCGCAGCGGGATTGAGATCCACAATGCGCTGCTGATCATCGATGACGATGACACCTTCCTGCATCGTCTCCAGCACCACCGTGCGGGCCACCGGTACCAGATCGAGCCACCGGAAGCGTAAGATCCCCAGCATGACCACGCCTCCCGTTAAAAGGAACGCGAAAGGTGTCGGGTCTCGGAAGATGCAGGGGGTCGCGTTGGCAAGATAGAGGAGATTCCCGATCCAAGGGAAGAGCGCAGCAGCTATAATCGTCAGGATCTGCGCCCGATAAAATCGGTGGAAACGAAAGAGAACGTGCAGTAAGATCAAAAAACCTGCCAGTAACAGGAGATGCGAGTATGCGGTGTGAAACCAAAAGAAGAAGGTATGTTTCACGTTGAGGTAAAGTAGACCTTCACAGTATTGGGAAGAGAAGGTGCGCCAGAACAGACTATGCCAGGGATTCGTCGCAATCGCCAGTAACGTTATCGTGGGGACCACGAACAGGGCCATGTCACCGCGCGGTCCCCACGTCTCCGGGTATCCGATGTACTTGACGATAAAAAGAAACCAGGCAACCGGGGCCACCGTGATTCCCAGGTATTTCGCTTTAGCCCAGAGGACCTTGGCGGATATGTCATGGCTCCTGACCTCTAGCACGTAGAAGGTCGTCCAAACGATACCACTCACGATGAGGCACATGAGATAGCGCACACCGGGGGCGCGATGGTGACGCCAGATGAGGGTGCTCAGATAACTTAGGAAAGCGACCACGACGCTCAGAAACGCCGTGACCAAAAAGCCTGGCTCACCAAGCATGCGTGTCTCCTGAAACCATCTCAAATGCCGTGATTTTCACAGCCGGTTCTCCTAAAACACCCGGTTTCATCAAAGTCCGCGGAGCCAGCGCCAGGTATTTTCTCACCGACTGAGTAAAAACCAGATGCTGTTATCTAACTCAGAGTACGTCATACGTTAAATTAGGGTTATTATAGCAGCCTCTCCCCTTAGAACAATCTGGGTCTTCAGGATTTCGTCGGGTCGAAGCGAGATATTAACCACAGACTTCATAGATTCATACCGAAATTAAAAATCTGTGAAAATCTGGGTAATCTGTGGAGAAAATTAAAACCGCTTTTTAGTCACCTTGCGAAATCCAAGAGAGCCGGCACGTTTTTGGGTAGTGAGGGCGGTTTCGGTAGCCAATTTACTTCGAAATCCCTCGGTTAAGGTAGGGCTTTCGAAGTAGACATAAAGATAGAACTGGAAGGATGAAAAACAGAAGTGTGTATTCGTCTTGTCATCCATCCTCGTGCTGGTACAATTCGTATCATGATGATTTTTGATCATCAAGGTTAGGTAAACTCTTCAAGCCTGTTTCGGGTAACAAAAGGTTGACTCACCTGAAATAACTAGCAGAAATCGGATTTTTCTACGACTTGACACTATATGCGGGTTTCTCATGACCAAAATTACTAGATGTGGGGTATGGCCACCTAAAAATTCGATTTCTTGGACCTTTTTTCAGGTGAGTCATTATTACTTTTATCAATAATAAGGCCAACCTGGATCAATAAAATTT
>DAOTUH010000328.1:0-11117 GCA_034437255.1 Anaerolineae bacterium | reverse complement strand
CGCAACATTCCGCCCTCCGGCATCCGGCGCTTTTTCGATATCGCCGCGACGATGGAGGACGTGATCAGTCTCGGCATCGGCGAGCCGGATTTTGACACGCCAGAGCCGATTGTGCAAGCGGGGATCGAGGCGCTGGAACGCGGAGAGACGCACTACACGTCGAACTCCGGGCTCATCGAGTTGCGGCGCGCCATCGCAACGCACGTTGAAAAGCTTTACGGGCAGACGTACAACCCCGTCAGCGAAATCCTGATCACGGTGGGCGTCTCAGAGGCGCTCTTCCTCGCCATGTCTGCGCTGCTGGATCCCGGCGACGAGATCATCATCCCCGATCCCAGTTTCGTCTCCTATCAGCCGACGGCGAAGCTGATTGGCGCCGTGCCGGTGAGCGTGCCGACGACCGCCGAGCAGGATTTCGACATCACGACCGAGGCTATTGAAGCCGCGGTCACGGAGCGGACCAAGGCTATCCTCGTGCCCTCGCCCAACAATCCGACGGGCACGGTGATGAGCCGCGAGCGCCTCAACGAGGTCGCTGCCATCGTCAAACAGCACGATCTGGTCGTGATTTCCGACGAGATCTACGACCGGCTGGTCTACGGCGACGTGGAACACACGTGTTTCTCGAGCCTGCCGGGCATGTACCAGCGCACCATCGTGCTGCAGGGATTCTCTAAGGCCTACGCCATGACCGGGTGGCGCATCGGGCACCTGCTGGGACCGGCGGAGCTGGTCGGTGAGATGCGCAAGATCCACCAGTACCTCATCATGTCGGCGCCAACGCCCTCGCAGTGGGCGGCGATCAAGGCGCTGGAGATCGGAGAGCCTTTTGTCCAGGAGATGCGCGCGGAGTACGACCGGCGCCGCCAGTTGATCATCGAGGGGCTAAACACGATGGGCCTGAACTGCACCCAGGCGGAGGGCGCGTTCTACGCTTTCCCATGCATCGAATCGACCGGCCTGGACGACGAGGACTTTGCCGAGCACCTGTTGCAGGAAGAACACGTCGCCGTCGTGCCGGGGCGCGTCTTCGGCGAGTGCGGCGTCGGGCACGTCCGCATGTCCTACGCCACCGCCTACGAGGAGATCGAAGAAGCACTGGAACGCATCGCCGCTTTTATTCAACGACAGAAGAACGTGTGAACGTGTGCACGTGTGAACGTTAGAACGTGTGAACGTGTGAACGTGTGAACGTGTGCACGTGTGCACGTGTGAACGTTTAGTTTAGGAGCATGTATGAAATACGAAGCCGTGATTGGACTCGAGGTTCACGCCCAGGTCCACACCCACTCAAAAATGTACTGTGACTGCCCGGTGGTGGAAGACACCGGCGATCTGGACCCCAACACGTACACCTGTCCGGTCTGCCTGGCGCTGCCGGGTACGCTGCCCGTGGTCAATCGACGCGCCATCGAATATGGGGTGATGACGGCGCTGGCCCTGAACTGCACGATTCAGCCGGTCAACGTTTTTTCGCGCAAGTCCTACTTCTACCCGGATCTGCCCAAGGGCTATCAGATTTCCCAGTACGATCTGCCGCTCTCCCGCGATGGCTACCTGGAGATCGAGACCGGGGCCGGCGTCAAGCGCATCGGCATCACCCGCGTGCACCTGGAAGAGGACACGGGCAAGCTCTACCACATGGCCGGCGGCGCGCTGGTCGATTACAACCGGGCCGGCGTACCGCTGCTGGAGATCGTCAGCGAGCCGGATCTGCGCACCATTGAGGAGATCAAAGCCTACGCCACGGCCCTGCGCGACATCCTCATCTACTTAGGCGTCAACTCCGGCGATATGGAGAAGGGCGTCATGCGCTTCGAGGCCAACGTGAGCATCCGGCCCGAGGGCAGCGACGCGCTGAGCACGCGGACGGAGATCAAGAACCTGAATTCCTTCCGCTCGCTGACCCGTGGCGTGGCCTACGAGATCGAGCGTCAGATTGAGGTGGTGGAGTCCGGCGGCACCATCGCGCAGCAGACGCTGGGCTGGGACGAATCGGAAGAGTATACGTACCCCCAGCGCAGCAAGGAGTACGCGCACGACTACCGCTACTTCCCCGAGCCGGATATTCCGCCGTTGGAGATTTCGGAGACGTGGATCGACGCGGTGCGCACCGAGATCCCCGAGTTGCCGCTGGTCAAGAAGCGCCGCCTTATCGAGACCTACGACATCCGGCCTTACGACGCGAATCTGCTCGTGGAGAAACGCGCGGTAGCCGATTACTTCGAGGAGGCCGCCCGGCTGGCTCAGGACAAAGACCTCGATCCGCAGGATGTGGTCAACTGGCTGACGGGCGAGGTCTTCCGGTTGATGAACGAGACCCGCACGGCCATCGACGAGGTCGCGGTGACGCCGGCGCAGCTGGTAGCCGTGGTCGAACTGCGCGACCAGGACACCATCAACACCACGGCGGCCAAGCAGGTGCTGGAAGCAGTGTTCACCAGTGGCGAGGAGCCGCAACTCGTCGTCGACCGGCTGGGGCTGGCGCAGATCTCCGACACAGACGCACTCTCCGCCATTGTTGCCAACGTCATCGCCCAGAACACCGAGCAGGTGCAGCAGTATCTGGACGGCAAGCACGCCGTGATCGGCTGGTTTATCGGCCAGGTCATGAAGGCGACGCGTGGCAAGGCCAATCCACAGGAAGCGCGCAGATTACTTCAGAAACAACTGGAGCAACAAGGCTCCAATACATAGATCACGTCATATTACTGGTTTAGATTCCAAGATTTTAAGGAGAAGATACCCCAATGACCGAAGAGTTGAATCCCTTTAAGATGGCCCAGGCCCAGTTTGACCAGGTGGCCGAACAAATGGGCCTTGCACAGACCGTGCGGAACATGATGCGCTGGCCCCTGCGCGAGTTCCGCTTCCAGTTGCCCGTGCGCATGGACGATGGCTCTATCAAGGTCTTCTTTGGCTATCGCGTGCAGCACAACGACGCGCGCGGTCCCGCCAAGGGCGGCATCCGCTTCGCCGGCAACGAGACGCTAGACACCGTCCGGGCGCTGGCGACGTGGATGACGTGGAAGACCGCCGTGGCCGACATCCCGCTGGGCGGCGGTAAGGGCGGCGTGGTCGTCGATCCCTCAACGCTCTCGACGCCGGAGAAGGAGCGTCTCTGCCGCGAGTGGATCGACGCGGTCTGGAAGAACCTCGGCCCGCGCAACGACGTGCCGGCGCCAGACGTGGGCACGACGCCGCAGATGATGGGCTGGATGATGGACGAGTACTCGAAGCTCGTCGGACAGTACACGCCCGGCGTCATCACGGGCAAGCCACTGGGCGGCGGCGGATCGCTGGGCCGCACCGAAGCCACGGGATTCGGCGTCGTAGTGACGGTCCGCGAGACCATGAACCATCTGGGATGGGACTCAACCGGCAAGACGGCGTCCATCCAGGGCTTCGGCAACGTCGCGCAGTACGCGGCCATCAACTTTATCGAGATGTTGCACGGCAAGGTGCTCAGCGTCTCCTGCTGGGACAACGACGACAAAAAGGCCTACACCTTCACCAAGAGCGGCGGCATCGACCCGCACTTCCTTCAAAAGATCACGGATCAGTACGGCACTATCCACAAAGATGAGGCGGTCAAGGCCGGCTACGTGGTGGAAGACGGCGACGCCTGGCTGGAGAAGGACGTGGACGTGCTGATCCCCGCTGCCGTCGAGGGTGTCATCACTGAGGAGACCGTGGGTAAGATAAGCGACTGTGTCAAGATTCTGGCCGAGGGTGCCAACGGTCCCACCACGCCCGAGGCTGACAAGGTGCTGGAGTCCAACGGCATCTTCGTCGTCCCCGATTTCCTCTGCAACGCGGGCGGCGTCACCTGCTCGTACTTCGAACAGGTCCAGAACGACATGAACTACTACTGGTCCAAGGACGAGGTGCTGGAGAAGCTGGACGATAAGATGACCAACGCCTTCCAGGGTGTCCTGAAGACGTCCCTAGAAAACGATAATCTCTTCATGCGCGACGCGGCCTATCGCGTGGCCATCCGGCGGGTGGAAAAAGCCATGCGCCTGCGCGGCTGGGTGTGATCTCTCACCATGACAATGGACCCACACGCTCGTTTACAGACGGGGCGCTCTCTATGATCGATCAAGAGAATCTTTTCGAACAAGCCTTAGAACAATTTGACCACGTCGCCGATCAGCTGGCGCTCTCCACCGAGGCCCGCGCCATGCTGCGCATTCCCATGCGCGAATACCGCTTCCAGATTCCTGTCCGCATGGACGACGGCTCGACGCAGGTCTTCTTCGGTTTCCGTGTGCAGCACAACGACGCTCGGGGGCCCTGCAAGGGCGGCATCCGCTTCGCCGCGCACGAGACGCTGGACACGGTGCGCGGCCTGGCCATTCTGATGACGTGGAAGACGGCCGTGGCGGATCTGCCGTTGGGCGGCGGTAAAGGCGGCGTGGTCGTCGATCCCTCGACGCTCTCGCTGGGCGAGAAAGAACGCCTCTGCCGCGGCTGGATCCAGCGGATGTGGAAGAACCTCGGGCCGCGCAACGACGTGCCCGCGCCGGACATGGGCACCAATCCGCGCATGATGGGCTGGATGATGGACGAGTACTCGCGCATCGTCGGGCAACACACGCCCGGCGTGATCACGGGTAAGCCGGTGGACAGCGGTGGCTCCAAAGGCCGCACCGAGGCCACGGGCTACGGCGTCACTGTCATCTTGCGCGAGGCCATGGAGCACCTGCGCCTAAAATCGGCGGGTAAGACAACGTCGATCCAGGGCTTTGGCAACGTGGGCCAGTACGCCGCGCGCTATTTTATCGAGATGCTGCATGGCAAGATCGTCAGCGTCGCCTGCTGGGATCACGAAGATCAGGCGGCGTACACCTTCACCAAGGAATCCGGCGTGGACCCGTACTACTTACAGAAGATCACGGACGAATACGGCACCATCGACAAGGACGAAGCATTGCGTGCCCGCTATACGGTGGAGGACGGCGACGCCTGGCTGCGTAAGGACGTGGACGTGCTGATCCCGGCGGCGACGCAGAAGGTCATCACCGGGGAGAACGTGGCGCAGATAAGCGAACGTGTCAAACTCATAGCGGAGGGCGCTAACGGTCCCACCACGCCGGAAGCCGACGCGGTGCTGGACGAGCGCGACGTCTTCGTCATCCCCGATTTTCTGTGTAACGCCGGCGGGGTGACCTGTTCGTACTTTGAGCAGGTGCAGAACGACATCAACTACTACTGGACGCGGGACGAGGTGCTGGCAGATCTGGACATCAAGCTGACCCGCGCCTTCCACGGCGTGCTGGAGACGGCGCTGGAGCATGATCTGTACATGCGCGACGCGGCGTACTGGATCGCCATCCGGCGCGTCGTCGACGCCATGCGGCGGCGGGGATGGGTGTGAGGCGTTCGCAGTAGCAAAGAATAACGGGCGGCTCAATGAGCCGCCCGTTTCCATATTCGATAGCGCTGCTTACGTGAGACGTTGATGCTTACCGGCGGGGGATGTGGCAGAGCATCCGTTACTCCGACCGCTTTGCTTTGGATCGCGCCTCCAGCCACCGCTTGAGGGATACCTGGCTTTCCTGCGAGGGTTTTCCCAGCAGCACGTGCTGAACGCTGATGTCTTCATCCAAATCGGGCCAGTGGATGCCTTCTCCCTGGCCGATAAACCGCCAATGATTACGCTCTTCGGGTGTGCCTTGCAGAAGACGCGGATACCAAGTCAGCGGCACGGAGATCGTGCGGCCATCGGTGAGATCAATGATCAACGTGTCGTCCGTCACGCCGACGTTCTGCGCGGTAGCTAAGCGCACCTCAACTGTTGAAGTATTCATCCCAACTCCGTAACAATGCTTCTCTATGTTCGTCGATTATTCGCTGGATGCGATTCAGTTCGTGCCTGCGGAAACCACCGCTGTTCTGCAATCTGACGAGTGATAACCAGAATTTCGCAGTATCCCGATCCCGTTCAACATGTACGTGAGGAGGTTCGGATCCATCGCTTGAGTAGAAAAAGAATCTGTATGGACCAACGCGCAAGACTGTGGGCATACCGGACAGCTCCTAGCGAACCTTGTTATCCTCTCAGGCGGCGTTCATTATAGCCAATACTCTTATTCTAACATGGCCCTCTCCAATTTACGAGTGAAGGGTTGGTCGATCTGACCCCCGCCTTCCACGGCGTGTTGGAAACGGCGCTGGAGCACGAGCGATCCGTTTCATATTACCCGGCGGCTTCCTGCAGCCGTTCCACGTCCGTCAGCGGCGGGAGGCCGAAGAGCCGCTTGTAATCCCGGCTGAAGTACGAGGGGTCGTTGTATCCAACCTGGTAGCCGGCGCTGGATGCGTTAAGCCCCTCAGCCAGCATCAGCCGGCGCGCTTCCTGGAGCCGGATCTGCTTCTGGTACTGCAGAGGGCTCATGGCGGTGATGGACTTGAAGTGATGGTAGAAGCTCGAGACGCTCATGCCGAGATCCTGCGCGAGATCATCCACCGCAAGCGGTTGGTCGTACACTTTGCGGAGCCGTTTGATTGCCCTCACGATGTGATGGGTGGGGCTTTCCTGAATCACAATCTGACGGAGCCGATCCCCTTGCTCACCCGTCAGCAGCCGATAAACGATCTCCCACGTGATCAGCGGAAACATGCGGGCGGCCAGGGACCGAGCCCCACGACGGGCCTGGACAGCCCGCCCGGAGCAGATCCGGCGGGTCGCCGACGCAGTCAAAGAGCTGATTCAGGCCGGCAAGGTCAAGCACTTCGGCCTCTCAGAAGCCAGCGCCGAGACCATCCGCCACGCCCACGCCGTCCAGCCGGTCACGGCGGTGCAGAGCGAATACTCGCTCTGGTGGCGGCTCCCCGAGGAGAATGGCGTGCTGGCGACCTGCAAAGACCTGGGCAGCGGCTTTGTGCCCTACAGTCCGCTGGGCAAGGGCTTTCTGACGGGCAAGGTGACCAGAGAGACAGACTTCGCCGAGAACGATATCCGCGCCCGCATCCCCCGGTTCACGCCGGAAGCGATGAAGGCTAATTGGGCACTGGTGGATCTGGTCACTGAGTTAGGAGAGCGCAAGGGCGCGACGCCGGCGCAGATCGCGCTGGCCTGGCTACTGGCGCAGAAGCCGTGGATCGTGCCCATCCCCGGCAGCCGTAGGCTCAAGCATCTGGAGGACAACCTCGGCGCGCTCGACGTGGAACTCACGCCTGACGACCTGCAGGAGATTGAGCAGGCTCTCTCCAAAATCACGATCCAGGGGGCGCGGTATCCTGAAAATATGAAGAAGATGTCCGAGCGCTGAGATGTCCCTGAAAACAATGCAAACAGATAGCGCCTCTCGTCAACCAATGTGCTAATAAGGGGGACACCGGCCCTAGCTACACTGCTACTGCTTGCGCCCTGGCCTTTGCAATAGCCTGCTCTCGCTCCGTCAGCCAGGCGCGATCCTGTTCCATCGCTGCCCAGCGAGCGGCGATAAGGCGCGCCATCTCCGCCGGCGCGGCGCCACCGACGTGTTGGCGCTGCGCGAGGGCGCGCTCGGGTTCGAGCACGGCCTCGAAGGCGGCCTGCGATAGCGCGATCTCCACGCCCGCCACGTCCCGGGCGAGGGCCTGCAGCCGCGCGACGTCCATCGCGTGGAGCGGGCAGTCGGCGGCGATGGCCTCCTTGACCAGCGTGCCGACGACAGTGTAGGCGCTGCGGTAGGGGAGACCGAAGTGCTGCGCGAGGTAGTCGGCGAGATCGGTTGCCAGCGAGTAGTTCTCGACGACGGCCTGCCGCATGCGATCCGCGTCGATGATCAGGCTCTCCAGCAGGCCCGGCAGCTGGCGCAGACCGTCCAGCGTGCGCTTGAGTCCCTCGGTGACCGCCGCCTTGCTCTCGCGGCTATCGCGGTTGTAGCCGAAGGGCAGCGCCTTGAGCACCTCCAGCGTCTCGAAGTGCCGCGCGTAGACCACGCTAGCGTTGGCCCGTAGCAGTTCCAGCACGTCGGGGTTCTTCTTCTGCGGCATAATGGAGCTGCCCGTGACCTTGCCCATGCGCTGCGCGACGGTCTCCCCCAGCTCGACCATGCCGAACTCGAAGGTGTTGAAGAGCAGCAGGTCCTGGGCCAGCTTGCTGAGGTGCAGGTTGAGCAGCGCCAGGTCCCCCAGTAACTCCGCCGCCATCTCGCCGCGCGTGGCAACAGCGTCAAGCGGGATCTCCTGGACGCCGTCGAAGGCCAGCAGCTGCGCCGTGAGCGCGCGGTCGAGGGGCCACGAGGTGCCGTAGCTCTCGGCGGCCCCCAGCGGATTGACGTTGAAGCGGCGGTAGGTCTGCTGCAGGCGGTCGACGTCGCGGCGGAACATATCGACGTAGGCCAGGCACCACTGTCCGAAGGTGGTGGGTTTGGCCGGCTGAATATGCGTGTAGCCCGGCATAACCGTGGCAACGTGTGCCTCGGCGAGCGCCAGCAGCGGCGCCAGGGCGTCCAGTAGCGCACCGACGGTCGTCAGCAGCTGATCGCGCTGGAAGAGCCGCTGGGCCGTGAGTACCTGGTCGTTGCGGCTGCGCCCGGTGTGGACCTTGCCGCCGACGGCGGGGCCGGTGCGCCGGGTGATCTCGCGCTCCAGCGTCATCTGCGCGCCCAGACTCGGGTCGATAGCGTAGTCGCCCACTTCCACCTCCGCCTCGATCGCCGCCAGCGCGTCCAGGATCTGCGCCAGCTCATCCCCGGTCAGCACGCCCACGGCCTTCAGCATGGTGACGTGGGCGCGGGTGCCCCAGATGTCGTAGGGGACCATGGTCAGGTCCAAACGGCGCTGCGTCTCGGTAACGATGTAGGTTGTTTTCATGTGACCTCAGTTCCTATTGCGTATTGCGTGTTGCGTATTTCGTGGTCGAGCGAGCACCTAGATACGAAATACGCAATATGAAATACGGAGCGCACAACTATTCTACGAAAGTAAAGCTACTAGCAACGCCATCTGCGCCCACATGCGGTTTTCGGCCTGCGGGATGACGATGGACTGCGCGCTATCCAGCACCTCGCCGGTGGCGACGACGTTGCGGCGGATGGGCAGGCAGTGCATAAAATAGGCGTCGTCGGTCAGCGCCATCTTCTGCGCGTCGACGATCCAGTGTTTGAGGCCGCTGCGGACCTCGGCTTCCTCGGCCCAGTTGCCGTAGTAGTTGAGCGCGCCCCAGCTCTTGGCACAGACCACGTCCGCGTCCGCGAAGGCCGCCGCCTGATCGTGGACGACCTCCAGGGAGCCGCCGGTGCTTGTCGCGCGGGCCTCTGCCTGTGCCAGAATCTCGGGGTCCAGGTCCCAGTCGGGCGGGTTGGCGACGACGACGTCCATCCCCAGGTCACAGGCCGCCAGCATCTGCGAGTTGGGCGTCGCCATGGGCAGCGCCTTGGGATGATAGGCCCACGTCAGGACGTACGTCTTGCCCTGCGACTCGCCCAGGTGCTCCTTGATGGTTGTGGCGTCGCCCAATCCCTGGCAGGGGTGATAGACGTTGGACTCCATGTTGATGACGGGCACCGGCGCGTACTTGGCAAAGCCGCGCACCACTGTATCCTCCTTGAGCGCGTCCCACGGCGCGACCTCGACGCTCTCGGCGGCGGTCGTGATCAGCTCGCTGCTGCGCACCGCCAGCGCGTCGCAGTAGCCGGCGAGCACCGGCGCGGCTTCCTTGACGTGCTCCACCGTCTTGCCGTCCATCACCACGCCATCCTCGAACTCGAAAGTCCACGCGCCCTTGCCAGGCGTCAGGTCAATGGCGAGCCCCCCTAGCTTGAACATGCCCGCCGCAAAGGACGTGCGCGTCCGCACCGACGGATTGAAAAAGACCGTCGCCAGCAGCTTGCCGGTCAATTTGGGATCAATCTTGCCGCTCTTGATCTCCAGCGCCAGATCAATCAGCGCGTGAATCTGCTCCTGCGAAAAATCAGCCGTATTGATAAAATCCTGTCCTTCCATACCAAACATCGTTCTTCCTCCTTAGTCCCTACTCCCTACTCCCTACTCCCTACCTCTCCAACTCTTCCTGATACTCTGCCTTCTCCTCCGTCCCAACAATCATCGTGCCGTGGCCCGTACTGGTAAAAATCTCGGTCAGCAGCGCGCTGGGATCGGTCCCGTCGATCAGGGAGACCCGCCGGGCGCCGCCCTCGATGGCCGCGACGCAGCTCTGCACCTTAGGAATCATCCCGGCCTGAACCACGCCCGTCTCGACCAGCGCCCGCGCCTCGTCCACATCCACGTAGGAGATCAGCGAGTCCTCGTCGTCGATGTCCCGATAGATGCCGCGCACGTCGGTCACGTTGATGAGCCGGTCGGCCCCCAGCGCGGCGGCGACGGTGGCGGCGATAGTATCGGCGTTGATGTTGTAGATGTTGCCCGCCTGATCGGCGCCGAGACAGGCAATGACGGGGACGTAGCCGCCGCCCAGCAGGTGCTGGAGGATCGTCACGTTGACGTCGACGATGTCACCGACGTAACCGAAGTCCACATCCTCGTAGCTGCCCGTCTCCTGGTTGAACATCCGCACGGACCCGCGTTTCCTGGCGACGATGAGGTCCGCGTCGACGCCGGAGAGCCCCACGGCGCGGGCGCCGCTGTTGCGCAGCGCCGAGAGAATCTCCAGGTTGACCTTGCCGCCGAAGACCATCTTGGCGGCCTCCAATGACTGCGCGTCGGTGATGCGCCGCCCGTTGACAAAGCGGCTCTCGTGCTCCAGGTCGCGCAGCAGCTGCGTGGCCTGGCTCCCGCCACCGTGCACGATGGCAAGGCGGATGCCGATCAAGTGCAGCAGCGTCAGGTCCTGGGCCAGCCCCTGCAGACTCTCGGGGTGGGCCACCAGCCGACCGCCGATTTTGATCACGAAGGTGCTGCCCCGGTAACGCTGGATGTAGGGCAGTGCCTCGCGTAAAACGGTGATGTCACGCATGCAATAAGCCTCCTGCGTAAGCGAATAAGGTTATCGAGACACGAAGTCACAAGTCATGAGTCAGGCTTCCTGAGCCAATGTTGACTCACCTGAAAAAAGGTCCAAGAAATCGGATTTTTAGGTGGCCATACCCCACATCTAGTAATTTTGGTCATGAGAAACCCACATATAGTATCAAGTCGTAGAAAAATCCGATTTCTGCTAGTTA
>DAOTUH010000327.1:0-3164 GCA_034437255.1 Anaerolineae bacterium | reverse complement strand
AAGCCAACGTCTAACTCCGGTCATCGGCAACCCCACGCGGGTGGAGATAATCAAGCTTGTGGAACGGCGCTCAACGCCAAGGGGAACGACGAAGCCTCCAGCGGGTGTCGCGTACGCCAGCTGCCGCTCCTTAATCTGCGGCTATCTGTATCGGGACGTCGCGCGCCCGCTACCGGGCCTGATAGGCCGCCCAGCGAGCTTGAAACCGGGCCTGCCGGGCCGGAGCGACCGGGCGATAGCCACGACGGTCCCGCAGCAAAGCAAAGCAGAGCCGGTTCGCTTTATGGGCAGCATGGATGGTCGCCGGCACGACCGCCTTACCCCGGGCTCGGGCGCGGAGGAACGCTTCGCCGATGGGCGCGCAGTACTGACGGGTGTGTTGTCCAATCTGGAAAAGCGTATCCCGAAACGTGGCGGGCCCTTTCTTGGAGATTTTACCCACCCGCTTGCTGTCCCCCGACTCGGCGCTGATCGGATCCAGTCCGGCAAAAGACCAGATGTGCGCGGCGGAGGGAAAGCGGTCCACGGTGCGGATGGCGGCGAGGTAGCGAGCGGCCAAGACCGCACTGATGCCGGGCACCGAGGCCAAGAAGCGCGCGTCGGTCTGCGGTACGAGTTCTTGTAGACGCGCATCCAGATCTGCCAGGCGCGTTTTAAGCGCCGTATAGGCCTCAAAATCGGCCTGGAGACGGATGGCATAGCGCGCAGCGACCGCCGGCGGGGGCAGCGGCGCGTTGTGGAGCACCGAGAGGATCTTTTGCGCCGTTTTCGGGCCGCCCCGGCCGACGTGCTCGCGCAGGAAGGCGATCAGGCCCTCCACGCCCAGGTCTAGCGCGGCATAGGGATCGGGGCAGTGTAGGAACAAAGCGGCCACGGACTTGCGCTTCAGGAACTCGGACTTCACGAGCGGGCGAGGCGGCGCCAGATCGGGATGTACTTCCTGGAAACGCTTCACATTGACCTGGGCGCCGGGCCAGAGCCGGTCGATCTGCGGATAGAGCCGCCGGGCGAGGTAGCGCCGCTGCTGATGTAGTTGCTGCCGGGCGCGCACCATCTCGCGCAGTTCTCCTTCCAGGGGCGTAGGGAAGTGAGCCGGATAGCCCAGGTCATCCCGCAGGCAGGCGGCGATGGCCAAGACGGCCCGGCGGTCGGTCGTGCGTTGGCGGATTGAATGCTGGCGCTGGCGGCGTTTGGTGAGCACCGGATTGATCCAATGGTAGGCGATGGGGAAGGAACTCGCCGTCTCCAGATAGTGCTCGCGGATCTGCCAGGCCCAGGGCTCGTGATAGACGCCCGTCGGCTCATTGCCCATCAAGGCGAAGTTGAATTGGCCACTTTCCAGTAACGGGTCGACCGTCTGCCGGAAGTGCGCGAAGCCCGCCAGGTCTGTGCGGACCTCGTGCGGGGCGACTAACTCGGTGAGCTGGCCGTCGTAACAGCCCAGCCAGTGGACGTTTTTGCCGATATCAAGCGCGATCAACAGATCGGTGGGTGCTGCATATGCTGCTTTCATGAGTAGACCTCCTTGGGGTCTGTGACTATGATTATAGGATGCCCGAAGGCTACTCATATCTATATCAGAGGATGGAGAGACGTTTCCAACTGAGATGACCGTCCAGTCGGTTGAACTTGAAGAGGACACGTATGCCATCGTCGTGGCCCGTGACATCACCGAGCGCAAAAAGATGGAGGAGCAACTGCGACGCCAGGAACAGCTGGCCGCTATCGGCCAGTTGGCCGCCGGTATTGCGCACGATTTCCGCAATCTGCTCTCGACCGTCATTCTCTATGCCCAGCTGTCGATGCGCGAGCGTGACCTGCCACCCTCTGTGGCGCAGAAGCTTCAGACCATCGTGGACGAGTCCTACAAGGCGACCGACCTGGTACAGCAAATTCTCGACTTCAGCAGCCGCGCCATGATCAAGACAGAGCCGATAAACCTGACTGCTCTCACCGCAGACGTGCTCAACGTGCTCTCCCGCACCCTCCCAGAAACCATCCACCTGACCCTGGACGTCGCAGGCACCGCGGCCGGCGCGTACATCGCCAAGGTGGATCCCGGACGCATCCAACAGGCGTTGACCAACCTGGCGCTGAACGCGCGCGACGCCATGCCAGAAGGCGGTGCGCTGCGTTTCGCCCTGTCCAGGACGGAGAAAAGGCCCGGTAAGATACCGGAATCGGATCAAGCGTCCACGGAGTGGCTCTGCCTAGCGGTCTCCGACACGGGGAGCGGGATGACGGAGGAGGTACAGAAGCATCTGTTCGAGCCCTTCTTCACTACTAAAGAGGTTGGGAGGGGCACGGGATTGGGGCTTGCGCAGGTCTACGGCATCGTCCGCCAGCACGACGGATACATCGACGTCACGTCGGCGCCCGGCGAAGGCACGACGTTCACCCTTTGTTTCCCTGCTTACCAGGAGCAGATCGCGCCCAGAGAGTCGGAAGCCCAGGCTCCTATCCCGGTGGGCCAGGGTGAGACCATTTTACTGGTGGAAGATGAGCCCCGGCTAAGAAATGCAGAGCGCGCCATGCTGGAGGCCCTGGGCTACCGCGTGGTCACCGCCAAGAACGGACGCGACGCACTGGTGCAATGTCAAACAGCGGGCCGTTTAGAAGAGCACTGCCCCCGCATTGATCTCGTGATCACCGATCTGGTCATGCCAGAATTGGGCGGCGAGGAATTGCTGCGTGAACTGCAAAAGGTCCGTCCTACGCTGCCAGTGTTGGCCGTCACGGGCTATGCATTACAGAAAAAAGATCTCGATCAGATGAAAGAGATAGGTTTTGTGGATGTGTTGGCCAAGCTCTTTGATATGGAACAGCTCGCCCGTGTGGTGAAGCGTGTGATCGCTTTGGGCACATGACCGGACCTTTAGGGACCGTCCTCGCCCAAGAGCCTACTTCGAACGTGACGGGTCAAGCACGCACCAGATTGATACTCGAATTTCTGCTGACTCCATTATGAACAGTAAAGCCAACCCGGATCAATAAAAGCAATCGTTTAGGTTTGTGAGCGTCCAGGTGCACCGCACGTACGGATCGAAATAAACCGCGCTACAAAGTTCTCCGAGCATAGTTTAGGAGTCTCCGGCTCGTGAACTTCGGCGAAAGTGCGTCGCACCTCAGCAGACTAAACAGATACCAATAAAATCTGCCATCTT
>DAOTUH010000326.1:0-2448 GCA_034437255.1 Anaerolineae bacterium | reverse complement strand
CCGTCGACGACCACGGGCTTGGCTGCGATCTGCCCTACGCCTAAGATGACGCTCTCTGATGGATTGATGATGGGCGTGAAGGCGTCGATCTCGTACATGCCTAGGTTGGTGACGGTGATGGAGCCGCCGGTGAGCTCGTCGGGCCGGCTGGCGCCGTCCAGAGCGCGTTGGGCCAGCTCTGTCAGCGCTTGGTTTATGTCAAGCAGGCTTTTGGCATCGGCGTCGTGCAGCACAGGGACCATGAGGCCGCGCTCAGTATCGACCGCCAGCCCGACGTTGATCTGCTCCTGCTGCTGCAGACCCGCGTCAGTGAGCGTGACGTTGGCCTCGGGATGACCGCGCAGGGCCAGCGCCACGGCTTTGACCAGGAAGGCGTTGTACGCGACCTTCACGTCGGGCTCGGCGTTGAGCTGAGCGCGCGCGTTGACCAGATTGCTCGCGTCCAGCTCGGTGATCAGGGTGACCTGCGGCCGCTCCTGCCAGCTCCGCGTGAGGCGCTCGGCGATGATGCCGCGCAGCCCGCTCAGCGAGGCAACGGTGCCGGTGGGGGTAGGTGTTGGCGCCGATGGCACTGGTGGTTGCGCTCTGGCGGCGCGTTCCACGTCGGCGCGCATAATGCGACCGCGCGGCCCGCTGCCCTGGACGGTGGCCAAATCGATGCCCAGCTGCTCGGCGACGTTACGCGCGACAGGCGACGCGTCGACTTGTGGCTCAGCAGCGGCCCCTTCCACGTCGGCGACGACGATCATGCCGCGCGGTCCCGTACTACGGATGCCGTCAAGTGAGACGCCGCGCTCTCGCGCCAGCGCCCGCGCCTTGGGCGAAGCGGGCACCAGTTTTGCGTCTGTGCCCCTTGGCTGCTCCGCCGCTCTGTCAACTTGTGGTTTGACGGTTTCGCCTGTTTGTGGCTTTGGCGTTTTGCTGCTTTGCTGCTTTGCTGCTCCGCCAATCTGTGCCACCGGCGTCTTGACCGGGACGGTCTCGCCTGCCGGCACCAAGATGTGCAGCGGGCCGCTCGCCGGCGCTTCGATCTCCAGCGTCGATTTCGCCGTCTCCAGCGTGAAGAGCACGTCACCCTTCTCGACGCTCTCGCCGTCCTCCTGGTGCCATTCGACCAACGTGGCTTCCGTCATGGTCAGCCCCAGTTTGGGCATGACGACGGTGTGAGTTTTATTAGGTTCAATCATAAGTGTCCTTCTGCGTTAACGGATATGTTTTGTCTGATAGTGCTCGTGTTGCGTGTTGCGTGATGCGTGTTGCGTGATGCGTGTTGCGTGATGCGTGATGCGTGATGCGTGATCAAACTCCCATACTCCCTTACTCCCTATTCCCTATTTCTTCTTACTCCTGTAGTGCTTGATGTAGCGCAGACCGTAGGGATCGCGAGCGGTGAGAAAGTCGATGGCGCACACTTCTTCGATTAGGTTGGGTGTTGTGGGATCGACCAGGGCTGAATCCAGACCCCAGGGCACGGCTGCAAGCAGAAACGCCAGATCGATGAACGTCGGGGTGGGCATGCCGTGGCCCGCGTTGCCGATGCCCAACGTCGTGGCGACGTCCAGTTCCTCGTGGAACGCCCGCAGCGTCTTCAACGTCACCATCATGGAACCGGGTTCCGCCGAGGAGGCCAGGCAGATGGCGTCCATCACGATGTCCTCGCGGGGGATGCCATAGTCGGCCGCCGTCTCGATGAGCACGCGAGCCTCCGCCACCCGTCCAGCGACATCCTTGGGCAGCCCGTGGATATCGCCAATAGGCATGCCGACGATGGCAGCCCCGAACTCGGCGGCGATGGGCAGCAGCGCGTCCCTGGCCTCGGCCTCCGCCGTGATGGAGTTGATCAGTGCCTTGTGAGGTTGGAGCGCCGCCAGCGCCGCATAGAGCGCCTCAGGATCGCGGGAGTCCAACGAGATGGGACAGCCGATCTCCTCGTGCACGGCGACGGCGATTTTTGGCAGAAGCGTCGCCTCGTCCAGGTCAGGGTGATTGATAAGCACGTCCGCCATGTCCGTGCCGATCTCCGCGCCTAGATGTGCCAGTTCCAGCAGCTTGTCGATCTTACCCGCCTTCAGCTCCTTCAGCACCTCCGGGCTCTGATCCATGACCCGCAGCTGGTCGTTGATGAGCATGGTCGGCAGTCCGGGGCCGAACACCAGCTCTCCGTTACGTGACGTGAGTGTTGTCAAAAGGGCCTCCTGTAGTCCGATAGTCGGGTAGTCTGATCGTCACTATCCGTTTCATCCGTTGATCTAGATGGGGCCGCCGAAGCGACCGACGCCCCAGCCAATGTACGCCACCACGGCAGCGAGGAAGAAAAGCGCCGAAAGCGCGAAGACGATGTAGTCGGCTCGTTCCAACTGCGATTCGTGCAGATAGGTTCGATCGGGACTGCCAGAGAAGGCTTTGGACTGCAGTACGACCTCCAGCATCTGCGACTTGACCATGGCG
>DAOTUH010000325.1:0-3950 GCA_034437255.1 Anaerolineae bacterium | reverse complement strand
GGTGTTTGCATCGGCGCCGGTGGTGAGGCGGAGCGTGCCCTTCACCGCGCCCAGGGTGACCTGTTCGGCGTGATCGTCATCGAACAGACGTACGCGCACAACGGACGTCTCGTCTTGCGCCTGCGCCGGTGCCCCTTGCTTCCTGTGCCGTACATCGCCAGCAACGTCCATGCCGTGGCGCTGCACCAGGAGCCCCGCCCGCTCATCGTGGGCGAGCGGATCAACACGCAGGGCTCGCGGCGCGCGCGCCGGCTGGTGCTCAACCGCGAATATGAGGCGCTGCTCTCACTGGCGGAGCACCAGGTCGGCTACGGCGCCCACGTCCTCGACGTCTGCGTGGCGCTGACCGAGCGCGACGACGAGGCCGAAACCATGACGCGCCTGGTCAAGCTGCTCAGCCTCAACACGCAAGCGCCGCTGATGATCGACACCACCGACGTGAACGTGATGCGCGCGACGCTGACCACCTATCCGGGCCGGGCCATCCTCAACTCCGTGCACCTGGAGGCGGGCGAGGCGCGCGCCCGCGAAATCCTGACGCGGGCCCGCGACTTCGGCGCGGCGGTCGTCGCGCTGACCATCGACGAGGCGGGCATGGCAAAGACGACGGCGCGCAAAGTGGCGGTCGCCCGGCGGCTCCACGCGCTGGCTGTCGACGAGGTGGGGCTGCCGCCGCACGCCCTGATCTTCGACCCGCTCACTTTTACGCTGGCGACGGGCGATCCGGAGAGCGCCGGCGCCGCTGTGGCGACGCTGGACGCGCTGCGCGAGATCAAGGCGGCGCTGCCCGGCGTGCTGACCAACCTGGGCGTCAGCAACGTCTCCTACGGCCTCAAGGGCGCGGCGCGTCGCGTGCTCAACAGCGTCTTCCTTTATCATGCGCTGGAGGCGGGGCTCGACCTCGCCATCGTCAACCCGGCGCAGATCACGCCCTACCCCGATATCCCCGCCGACGTGCGGCGACTGGCTGAAGACCTGATCTTCAACCGCACGCCGGAGGCGCTGGCGAACCTCATCGCGCACTTCGAGGGCATCACCGAGACGGAGACGGCCCCGGTTGCAGAGGCGCTGCCGCCCGACGAGGCGCTCTTCCAGGCCGTCGTGCGCCGCCAGCGCGAGGGCGTCGAGGCGAAGGTGGACGCCTGCTTGCAGGAGGCGCCGCCGCTCCACGTGCTCAACGCCGTGCTGCTCCCTGCCATGAAAGAGGTGGGCGATCGTTTTGGCGCGGGCGAGTTGATTTTGCCCTTCGTCCTCAAATCCGCCGAAACGATGAAAGCCGCGATCCAACACCTGGAACCGCATTTCGAGCAGGCCGACGCGACGAGCAAGGGCGTCGTGGTGCTGGCGACGGTCTTCGGCGACGTGCACGACATCGGCAAGAACCTGGTCAAGACGATTCTGGCGAACAACGGCTACACGGTGCACGACCTGGGCAAGCAAGTGCCCGCCGAGGAGATCGTGGCGCGGGCCGTGGCGATGGGCGTCGACGCCATTGGGCTGAGCGCGCTGCTGGTCGCCACCAGCAAGCAGATGGCGCGCGTGGTGCGGGCGCTGCAGCGGCGCGGGCTGCGCATCCCGGTGCTGGTGGGCGGCGCGGCGGTCAACCCCAACTTCGCCCTGCGCATCGCCTCGGACGCGGAGGGCGTGCCCTACGCGGGCGGCGTCCACTACTGCGCCGACGCCTTCGAGGCGCTGCAGGTGCTGGAGAACGTGATTTTGCGCCAGCCCATGAAGCCCCCGGCGGACCATCACCACCATGAGGGGCACGGTCAGGAGACCGGCCCCAGCTATTCAGATGAAGAAATGTCTGCTGGGGCCGGTGTCCTCACCGAGCCCCAAGAGACCCAGGCCGCCTGCGCGACCTGCGCGGCTAACTGCCCGATTTCGTCGAGCGCCTCTCCTTCAGCTGAGGCCGATCTCCCTTCTCTTCCTGGGGCCGGTGTCCCTTCTCTCGCTGGGGTCGGTGTCCCCACCGAGCCTCTTGCTGGGGCCGGTGTTCCTTCTCTCGCTGGGGCCGGTGTCCCCACCGAGCCCACCGAGCCCCCCGAGTCCCCCGTGCCCCTCACCCCGCCCTTCTGGGGGCCGCAGGTGCTGGATGCGATCCCGCTCGAAGAGATCCGCCCGTTCTTGGACACCAAATCGCTCTTCCGCGTCGGGTGGGGCGCCAAAGGCGCGCGGGGCGAGCAGTGGGCGCGTCTCCAGGCGGAGTTCGAGGCGCGGCTGGATCGCATGTGGGCCGATGCCGATTACCTGCACCCGCAGGCGGCCTACGGTTACGTCCCGGCCCAATCCGAGGGCGACGCTGTTGTGATCTACGATCCCGACGCGCTGCCCGTGCTGCGGGAAACGGCCCGCTTCTGCTTCCCCCGGCAGTCCTCTGGCGAGCGTTTGTGTCTGGCGGATTATATCGCGCCTTCCGGCGGCGGGGTGTTAGATGTCCTGCCACTGCAGATCGTCACCGTTGGGCCTGACGCAACCGCGCGATACGCGTCCCTGGAGGCCTCGGGCCAGAGCGCGGAAGCGTACTTCGTCCACGGGCTGGCGGCGCAGGCCGCTGAAGCAACAGCGGCATGGGTCCACGCGCGCATCCGGCGCGAGCTGGGCCTCGACGCGGGCCAGGGCAAGCGCTACAGCTGGGGCTACCCGCCCTGCCCGGACCTCGCGGGCCACCGCACGCTGTTCGCGCTGCTGCCCGCCGCGTCGGCGCTGGGCATGTCGCTGACCCCGGCCTATCAGCTGGTGCCGGAGCACAGCACCGCCGCGCTGGTGGTGCACGATCCGGAGGCGCGGTATTTTGTGGTGAGGGAGGCAACGGATTGAGCGGATGGAGCGGATGCGTGTTGCGTGATGCTCTGACGCAGCTATACTTAGGGATGAGGTGGCTCCTATGACATCTGTAGACCGAAATCGTCTAAAAGGAAACTACGCTGAACATATCGTTGCTTCATGGTTAAGTCGTGTATGTTTAGTTCGGCCTGTGGCAGAGGGTACGGATATTGGAGTGGACTTATACTGTGAGTCAATCATCCAAGATACACCGTTCTTACACTTCTGGGTGCAGGTTAAATCCATTACAGAATCGAATATATCTCAAATAGATGGAGAGGAAGTTGCTCAATACCGGTTTGAAACTAGACACCTTCGTTATTGGAGGCGTCAACCAATTCCTGTTTATGCGTTTTTGGTTCCTGTCGACAGTTGGCCTCCTGAATTTCCAGAACGTTTATACACGATCAAAATAACTGACGAAATAGTAAGGAACGGCATACCTGATGATCAGAAATCGATTGTTTTAAAGACCTCAGAGTGGGCAGACTGGGAGACCGTAGATAAAGATTTGACCAAGTTTGTTTCGTCGATTGTCCCACATGACAGTTCAGCTCTATTACTTCAGAAAGGGATTGTTGCACCGATTCCGAGATTTGGAGATCCAAGTGATAGAAGATTCCCTGTGGGTATTGGCATACAATATTTGGATAAGATTTGGGAAACGGTCATAAACACATCTACGATTGGACTCCTTAATGCGATGTTAATGAATGAAGAAATCGATCCGAGAAAGAGAGTAATTCGCAAGCACTTTGAAGAAATCTTGCTCTCCTGTGAAGAAGACCTAACAGTTTTAGGAATTTCTATGCTTGTAAGATCAGCTCATGCTGATGGAGAAATAGAAAAGGCTAAATCATATGTTCGTAGAGCTCTTAAGAGGCTGGAAGAGAATACAAGCTTAAGCCCAAGTGAAAAGAATCTAAATATGAGTAAACTCAACGGACTTTTGCAGGATCTGGAAGAGTAGTTGTGTTATTGGATCATGGACAAAATACGAAATCTGGCAGACAAAGACTACGTTGCCGATCAATACCAGACGGCGACCAACCTCAACGCGCGGATTTCGCTGCACCAGCGGTTCAGCACCAACGACTACGGCTGGTTCCCCTGGCTCTTCGACC
>DAOTUH010000324.1:0-8249 GCA_034437255.1 Anaerolineae bacterium | reverse complement strand
GAAGCGGCATTGCCGGGCTTGTAAGCGACTGTGATATAATCAAAACAGGATATGAAGCATGGGGGATAGAGATATAGAATGGACGTGCGGAGCAGCGCTGATATTGGAGCCATTATTCGCAACGCAGTTGCGTTCGACATCAAGCAGTGGGCGGGTGATCCCGTGAATTCTGATTCGCTGATTCAGGCGGTGCAGGACCTATTCTCATTACTGGACGCGCGCCAGGTCGATTACGTACTGGTGGGAGGCATCGCCCTGCTGCATTACGTCGAGGGGCGGAACACGCAAGATCTGGATTTGTTGGTGGCCCCGGCATCATTAGAGAGGTTGCCTGAGCTCCAGATCAGCAATCGGGATATGTATTTCGTCCCGGCGAGTTACGGTGCGTTGCAGATTGATCTGCTCCTCACCCGCAATCCGCTGTTCAGGAAAGTGCGCAATGTGTATGCAAAGACGGTGCATTATCTCGACCGCGAGGTATCTATCGCCACGGTCGAGGGGCTGTTGTTGCTGAAACTGTACGCGCTGCCGTCCCTGTACAGCCAAGGGAACTTCGCCAGAGCCGGCATTCAAGAGAATGATATCGCGACGTTACTGCATTATTATCAGCCAGACACAAGCCAGATATTGCATGAATTGGCCGAGTATGTGAGTGAGAGTGATCTGACAGAAATACGCAACATCGCGCACGATCTACAACAGCGCACAGAGCGATTCAGCAATAGTGAGTCTCGTTAACCAGTTGCGTGGGTGATCCAGCCGGGTTTCAGTAGAGTTAAAATAGGTATGTGAAAAGCTATATGGCACAAAATCACGCTTCTTACACACCAAAGCGGAATAAATGGCTGCCCCTGGTGATGACCGGGGTGCTGGTCGTTGTCTTTCTGGGTATCACGTTCATGGTGGGACGTTTCGTGCTCTCCTGGGTACGAAGCGCGGCCTCCGACGCGGGCGTGATCCCCGGCGTCAGCGCGTCGTCCGGGGAGGAGAATCCTAACATCGAGCGCAGGAGCGGGCAGGTGATCCCCACGTGGGTGGGCACCGACCGCGTGACGGTGCTGGTGCTGGGCATCGACGAGCGACAGCAGGAGCGTGGCCCCTTCCGCACCGACACGATGATGCTCCTCACGCTGGACCCGACGACGCTGCAGGCGGGCGTGCTCTCCATCCCGCGCGATCTCTGGGTACCCATCCCCGGCTATAAGGAAGGCGGCAACCGGATCAACACGGCGCATTTCCTGGGCGACCTCTACGATCATCCCGGCGGCGGGCCGGCGCTGGCCATGGAGACGGTGGAGTACAACTTAGGCGTCCCCATCGACTATTACGTCCGTCTGAACTTCCAGGGTTTCATTAACTTGGTCGACCTGATCGGCGGCATCGACATCTACGTGGAAGAGACGATCCACGACAACGCGTATCCTGACGGCAGCTACGGGACGGAAGTACTGCACATCGAGCCGGGGCAGCATCACTTCAACGGGGAGAGGGCGCTGAAATACGCCCGCACGCGCCACGGTAGCAGCGACTTCGAGCGCGCACGCCGCCAGCAGAAGGTACTGTTGGCCATTCTCGACCGGGTGACCAGCCTGGGCATGCTCCCACAGATGGCGGCGAAGTCCGATCATATCTTCGCCACGGTGGAGCAATCGGTCAGCACCGACATGACGCTGGACGAGATCCTGGCGCTGGGCGGCCTGGCGCTCAAGGTCAACCGCGACGAGATCCGCTTCGGCGTCATTGATGAGTCCTGCACCCAGTCGTGGACGACGCCGAACGGCGCGCAGGTGCTGGTGCCGCTACGGGATCGCATGCGTGAGGTGCGTAATTACGTCTTCGGGCAGACGGACTCCACCGGTGGTCAGGCTGCGACGGTGGAGCAGGAGAACGCCTCTATCTCCGTGCGGAACGGCACCACCCGGGCCGGTCTTGCCGGGGATATAGGACAGGTGCTCCAGCAAAACGGGCTGCGCGTGGAGGAGTTCGCCAACGCGGACCGTCAGGATTACGCGAATTCCGTGATCGTGGTGAACCGCCCGAAACCGGCTACAGCGGAGCACATTCGCACGCTGCTGGACTTGCCAAGAGAGGCCGTCGTCAGCGGCAGCGATCCCACGGCGACCTACGACATCATCGTCATCCTGGGCGCCGACTACACGATCCCGGCGACACCCGAAGCGCCTGAATGATCCCCGCTGCGGATCGAGATTTCCCCCTACCATGTGTTCAGCAGATTGAGCGGATGTATCCGTTTAGTATTTTGAGAGGTGCGACGCACTTAGGGATGTACATGTTACTGAATCCTCATGAACGTCGTAAGAGACCTCTGGATATCATAGACTTGAGTTCGAAAGTGCGTTGCACCTGTCGTCTGCTCAAAAAACTAAACGATTACGAGCGGATTAAGCAGTTTTGCTGTGGGTTGACTACACTGGACCAGTGACCCAAGACAACTTGTAACGTTCAACTCGTAACTCACAACTATTCTAGAGGAGACCATGACCAAACGACGCACGGTGGCCCCAGACGCCAAGCCCGGTGAACCTCAGTTAGATCAGGCTCTGCGTCCCACGACGCTCGATGCCCTTATCGGGCAGGATCGCGTGCGCGAGAACCTGCGCATTCTCATCGAGGCCGCGCAGGGTCGCGATGAAGCGCTGGAACACACGCTCTTCTACGGCCCGCCGGGGCTGGGCAAGACGACGCTGGCTCACATTATCGCCAACGAGATAGGCGCGCCTATCCACATCACTGCCGGGCCGGCCATCGAGCGAGCCGGGGATCTGGCGGCGATTCTGAGCAACCTCCGGGAGAAGGAAGTCCTCTTTATCGACGAGATCCACCGGCTAGGCAAGGTGGTGGAGGAGATCCTCTATCCCGCCATGGAGGACTACGCCTTGGACCTGGTCATCGGGCAGGGGCCGGGCGCGCGGACCGTGCGCTTGAACCTGCCGCATTTCACCGTGGTGGGCGCGACGACACGGCTGGCCCTGCTCTCCGCACCGCTCCGCACGCGGTTTGGCGCTATCTACCGGTTAGATTTCTACGATGAGGAGGCGCTGGAACAGATCGTCGACCGGGCAGCGGTCGTGCTGGACGTGCCGCTTGAGCCTGAGGGGCGTGCCCAGATTGCCCGCCGTGGACGCGGAACGCCGCGCGTCGCCCTGCGGCTGCTGCGTCGGATGCGTGACTACGCTCAGGTGCGCGGCGATGGCATTATCACCGGGCCCATCGCTGAGGAAGCCATGGCCCTGTTGGAGATCGACGAGGTGGGCCTGGACGAATTGGATCGCCGCGTGCTCCACGCCGTTATCCATAAGTTCGGCGGCGGGCCGGTGGGTCTGGACACCATCGCAGCCGCCATTGGGGAAGCCCCTGATACCATCATGGACGTCGTGGAGCCCTATCTGCTGCAGCTGGGCTTTATCGACCGGACGCCCCGGGGCCGCATGGCGACCAAACACGCCTACGAGCACCTGGGGTTATCCTACGATAAAATGGAACAGGACACGCTGTTCTGATCGCTTCGAGATGAGCTCACAAGCCGAATTAGCGCGCCGGAAGAAGATGAACCGCCGCCTTATGCTGGTCATCGTGGGGGCCAACATGCTTGGCGCTTTCCTATCCGTCTTCTTTTTCAATCTCCAGCCTGGTTTTGTGTCTGGGGACGGGATGATGGGCATGAACACACTTACCATCGCCGGCTTGATCGTTTTGGGCCTTGTCCTTGGGGATCGATTACATCGACTTCTGGATGTCTGGTATCTAAACGTAGAGGCCGGTGCTCCTAGCCGCCACGTGCAGCGCTTAGCCTTGAATTTGCCGTTAGTCAACGCGGCTCTCTCCTTTGGTATGTGGTTCCTGGCCGGACTCATCAATGCTCTGTTGAACTTGGCGTTATTCCAAGGCCCCGAGGTGTTTACCCAATCCGTCTTGCCGGTATTCCTGAGCCTGGCCGGCATCGCCGGCCCCATCACGGCGCTGCTGGTGTATTTTGCCTCGGAGCGGATTTGGCGTCACGAGATTCCGCTCTTCTTTCCCACCCGACAGCCCAGCGAAATTGACGCCTTCTCTATTTCTGTGCGCCAGCGATTGTTGGTTCCGTTCATTCTCAGTGTGTTCCTCATGATGCTGATGACCGTGCTGGCGACGTTGGCCTGGAGAGAGACGGTCAACGCTGAAACCATCGCGGAGATTCGTTCGACAGTCAAGACTCTGCGAAATCAGGAGTTCTATCTGCTGGGTATCGGCTTGCTGGTGGCTGCAGGCCTCTCCGCCACGCTGGGGCGCAACGTGGTGGACACCATCGCCACGCTGCGGGCGGCGATGCAGGACGTGCAAGCAGGTCATCTTAACACCCACGTGCCGGTGACTTCAAACGATGAGCTGGGGGATCTGGCGGCGGGCTTCAACGCCATGGTTGACGGGTTGCGCCAGGAGAAGATGATCCGCCGGCTGTTCGGGCGCTACGTCACGCCAGAGGTGGCCGAGCACGCCATTGCCCACGGCTCCGAGTTGGGCGGGCAGCAGACGGTGGCGACCGTGCTCTTCACCGATATCCGCGATTTCACTGCCCTGACGGAGCGCCTGCCCGCCGCCGTGATACTCGATTTGCTCAACCGCTACTTCGAGGCCATGTCCGACGCCGTCATGCGCCACGGCGGGCTGATCAACAAATTTGGCGGTGACAGTCTGCTGGCGGTCTTCGGCACGCCGCTCAATCCATCCGGGCGTCACGCCGACGACGCCGTGAGCGCAGCGCGGGAGATGCTATCGGCGCTGGTGCGTTTCAATGCGGACCAACGCCGGCGAGGAGAACCAGAACTACGCATCGGCATCGGCATTGCTACGGGGACGGTCATCGCCGGGAATTTGGGCAGCGAGGAGCGTCTGGAATACACCGTCATCGGCGACACCGTTAACCTAGCCAGCCGTCTGGAGTCGTTGACCAAGACGCGGGCTGAAGGGGTGCTGCTGGATGAGACCACGGCCATCGAGGTGCAGGATACGCCCCTGCGGTCGTTGGGCGAGGCCCAGGTGCGGGGCAAGCAGGCGCCCACCACACTTTACACAATCAACGCTTGCCCGTAGTGAGCGACGTAGCGGTAGCGGAGTCGCGTTCGCTGTCCGAAAGCGGTCCTTTACTCTTGCGGCGCCACGCGTTGCGCGTAATTCTGGCCCAGGATGATGACAATATCGTACTCGGCCGTGGGGTTATCCCCGTTGACGATGGACGAGCGCGGCAGCGCCAGCTGCTCGACAAGGCGCTCGGCCGTCGCGGGAAAATCGCGGTTCAGGATAACAAGTGAGGTGTCATAGTCCTGACGGTCGGCGTTGGCGAAATTTGCTACCTCGAAGCCGTTAGCCGTCAAGAAATCTGCGGTGGATTGGGCCAGCCCCGGCGCGAGCGTACCATTCAGGATCGATAGCTTGGCTGCTTCCTTGGTTACTTCCGGCTCTTCCTCGGGCGCTTCAAGGGGTTTCAGGCCAAAAATGTAGTCACGCTTCTCACGCATACTCTCCCGGATGGGCACCAGCACCATGGAGTCATCGGGCGTGGTCCAGTTCTCCGTACAGTTCTCGTCGATAACGGCGAAATGGATTGTCTCCGTATCCACTTTTCTCGCCAGGCCCGCCAGGGCCACTGTCTGATCCAGTTTGAGATCCGTACTTACCGACGCCTCCACCATGCTATAGATCTCGGGCGCTTTACTGACCAGGCGCGTCAAAACAGCCGGCTGGGTGACTTTCTCCAGAATGGCTAATATCACTTGCTGCTGGCGCCGCGCCCGATCAAAGTCACCATTGCCCGTGTGCCGCGTGCGGGCATATTTGAGCGCCAGCTCGCCATCGAAATGTCGGTCGCCCGCCTCAATGTAAAGGGGATCGTAGCCGTAGTTCGCGTCGGGGTAAAGCGGATCGTCGATGGTCTCTTCCACGTAGATATCAATGCCGCCGATCTCGTCGACCAGGTCGATAAAAGCCTGGAAATTGACACGAGTGTAGTAATCGATCTCAAACCCCAGGTTATGCTCCACCGTTTCTACGGCCAACGCCGGCCCGCCACCAGGGTACTCGTCGTAGTCGCCGATATAGTGGGCGGTATTGATGCGGTTGTGAGTATAGCCGGGGATCTCGACCCAGAGGTCACGCGGGATAGAGAGCACGCCCGCCTGCAGCGTCACCGGGTCCAGCGTGGCGACGATCATCGTATCGGTGCGCCAGGCCGGCTCGTCCCACTGCGCGCGCTCATCGATGCCCATAATCAGCACGGTGATGCGCTCCGTTCCCGTCCATTCAGGCAACGTCTTGCCTTCCTCGTACTCAACGTTGGGACTGGGTCCCTTCTCGTCTGTCGTCAGGATCGGCAACATCTCCGAGGCTGCTGCCATCTCGCGCACGCGGGTGAATACCACGAAATTCGCCGTGACCGTGACGACCAGATAGATCAAGATCAGGCCAACGCGCATCAACAGGGTTGAGTGATTTTTTACAAGTTTCATGACGCCTTCCCTAGCTATAATCTTTTGCGACGATGATTATACCATGGTCATCACAAAAGTGTGGGATACACCGTAGCCGGGGCGGGGATCGTATCTCCTATCCGTGCTCTGGCGAACTCGGAGGGCTGGCATCTTGTCCCGGCGGAACATCCGTACTACAATCGAGATATGGTAGCAGAGAACGGGACAGGATCAAACATCGCCACGTATCTATCCGAGCAGACGGACGTCGTGGTCGCATACCTCTTTGGCTCTGTGGCGCGGGGGCCGGCAACCGCCAGAAGCGACATTGACCTGGCTCTGCTGCTTGACACGCGGCTTGGCCCCGAGGTGTTAGTCGAACGCCAGTTGGCGCTCATGGTAGCGCTGGATACCTACGTTGACCGTGACCTGCAAGTGACCCTGTTGAACTCCGCCCCTCCGATGCTGGACTTCTATCGGCAGCGCCTGTTGAGGCAGTTACAGAAGGGAGAGCGACGTGAACCCTCAGAACAACGTGTTACTCGAGCGCTTGAGGCTGCTGAACGAGTACATCAACGATTTACGGACACTGCAGAGGATCGAGCTCGACACCTACCAGGAAAATAAGATCGTCCAGCGCGCTGTAGAAAGGACGTTGCATCTCGCCGTCGAGGCCTGCCTCGATATAAACCAACACCTTATCGCGCTGAAAAGCTTCCGCACGCCAGAAGACAACAAGATATTTTCTTGGTACTTGGCGAAGAGGAGATTCTTTCAGCTGACCTGTTGTCCAACTTGGTAAACATGGCGAAGTTCAGAAATCTCATTGTGCACGACTATGCCAGCATCGACGATCAGATCGTCTTCAGCATTCTGCAGCGACGCCTGGATGATTTGGTGCCTTTCGCCTACGCGGTTACGCGCCATTTCGAATCCTGACGTCGGGCCCGGGTTCGACCCTCGGCGGGCTCGGTGAGACATCTCCCTAGCGATGCGGAACACGCGGTGAGGGCATAGATCCGACCGCGCCACCCTCCTGCTGTTGTAGCCGGTCTCCCGACCGCGCCACCCTCCTGCTGTTGTGGCCGGTCTCCCGACCGCGCCACCCTCCTGCTGCTGTGGCCGGTCTCCCGACCGTGCCACCCTCCTGCTGCTGTGGCCGGTCTCCCGACCGCGCCACCCGAGTCATTTACGTCAAAACGCGGATATCTTCTGAAAACTGAGGATACGTCTCAAGCAACGCTTCACGGTCGGCCAATTCAAAATCCTCGTAGTCAAAGCCAGGAGCTACCGTGCACCCCAGCAGGGCGACCTCACCGCCCGATGCAAGACGCGCGCCTTGCCAGACGCCCCTGGGGACGATAACTTGCGGTCGCATCTCTGCTAGCAGGTCAGGCCCCAGTGTTACCCGTTGTCCTTCCCCATCGGGAAAGAGCCACAGCATCTCCACCGGATCTCCCAGGTAGAAGTGGAAGATTTCGTCGGAGCGAATGCGATGCAGCCGCGAGCACGTGTCTGACGTCAGCAGATAAAGGATGGCGGTGCTGTGCGCCCGAGGGCCCGTGTAGCGGGCAGGAAGGGCGTCCGTCGGGATATCTTCGCCTGCGCGGTAGGTCTCACCAAAATAGCCGCCTTCAGGATGCGGCTCGAGATTCAGCAAAGAGATGATCTGGTCTGCGGTCAACATCGTATCCCTCCGTGGTGTCTTAACCCCCTGAATGACTCATGATCACATGCGTCTGTGCTGTAGTCGCGGATCTGGTAATCCGCTCAAAGCGAGCAAAG
>DAOTUH010000323.1:0-6853 GCA_034437255.1 Anaerolineae bacterium | reverse complement strand
GAGATGTTCGCTCTGATCAACGCGCAGAATACCCAAATCTACTCGGTTCGGAGGCGGCTAGATTGAGTGACCGGCACGGCAATCTACAAAAATATCAGAATCCCAACCCGATCCAGCGCTATCTGATCCGTCACTTCCTGACGCAGGTGGGGGACCTCGTCGCGGACTTGGCGTTCGCGACGGTGTTGGATGCAGGTTGCGCGGAGGGCTTCGTCAGTCGACATCTGGCGGCAATGAAGGGGGAACGCTTTGCGTCTGTCGGGATCGATATTGACGATGTGGCATTGCGGCGCGGAACACAGGTCTTTCCCGCGATGCAGCGCACTGTAGGAAGTGTGTTGTCCTTGCCTTTTCCTGATGCGTGTTTTGACCTCGTCCTGTGCACCGAGGTACTGGAGCATCTGTCCTCTCCCGACGTTGCGTTGCGCGAGCTTTGCCGGGTCACGGGACACTATTGCCTGCTCAGTGTACCTCACGAGCCGTGGTTTCGGACTCTGAATTTCCTGCGAGGCAAGCATTGGTGCTCCTGGGGCAATGACCCTGAGCACCTGCAAAATTGGACGGGGCGCCAATTCGCCGCGCTCGTCTCACAGGAATTCGAGGTTGTCGTTTCAACGAGCGCGTTCCCCTGGTGGATTGTGCTGGGGCGAAAGCGTGGGGGATGAGGATGCGAAGCATTCGGCAGTGTTACAACAACCTCGGTCGCGTAACTTGGGTATTGTTGGTGAGTGTGATTTTCTTCACCGGCATGATGCTGTTTTTGAGTGTGCAACGTTACCGTGCTTATAATGCTCATATGCTCGACCTGGGGAATATGGCTCAATCTGTTTGGAGTGCAACCCAGGGCAAGCCTTTGACTTTTTCCTACAATGGGCGGTCCGTGAGCCGTCTTGCATTGCACGTGGAATTGGTGTATTTCTTGTTTGCTCCTCTTTACGCTCTGTTCCCTTCCCCTATAACACTGCTTACGATTCAGGCTTTACTTTACGGGGCTGGGGCGTTTCCCTTGTTCGCTTTGGCGCGGCGTCGCACAGGCGATACTGTCGTCGCCTGGCTGATTGTCTTGATCTACCTGCTTTATCTCCCGGCGCAAACCGCGGTCTTATTTGACTTTCACGGTGAAACATTGGCGATGCTGATACTGTTGCTTGCGCTGGAGGCGATGGATCGTGAAGCTTGGCGGGCGTATACTATATGGATTGGACTGGCGTTGAGCTGCAAATTTTACGTCAGCTTGCCGGTAGCGCTCTTGGGCGCCTGGCTTTGGCTGACGGATAAACGTCGAGCGGGGCGCTGGACGCTGTTGGGGGCGGTGGCTTGGGGTGGCCTAGCTTTCTTTGTCATCCGCCCACTGTTTACATCCTCGGACGTGGCTCTGAAGCAAATGAGCCCTTTGGGGTATTTCCTGTTTTATTTTGGTGAACTGTGGACGCTTGTTGGCCAAGAAATTATTGCTCGAGGTCTGATTTCTTTTGTCATTTTTGCGCCTCTCCTCTGGGTTGGCTTTTGGGCGTTTGATTGGCTTCTTCTAAGTTTGCTTACCGCTTTGCCGGTGTTAATGAGTACGGGGCCGGGACCGTCATACCATTATCGCTATCATCACTATGCGTTGATGGTACCCTTTGCCTTGATGACTTTCGTGTATGGCTTAGGGCGTCTGCGACGGGGAACACGGCGTGCTCGTTTGGGACGGTTGGAACTGTGGCCGATTATTCTGGGCGGTAGCCTCTTAACTACGCTGTTTCTGAGCGCTTGGTTCGTCGACACGCCGCTTTCCCCAACGTTTTGGCAGGAGGCGCCGCAGCGTGGTTGGGGAGAGTGGGCGTATGGGCGAACGGGCCGAGACGACGTCAAAGACCGGTGGGTGGCGGAAGTAATCCCGCCACGCGCACCTCTGGCCGCGTCTCCTTTTCTCGCTCCTCATGTCGCTAATCGTTCTGAGCTTTACCTGATGGCATATTCCGATGCCCAACATGACGTCGAATTTGATCCCCTGGTCTCCGGGAACTACGTGCTCCTTGATGGCCTTTTTGACTATGTGGAGGTTTTTGGAGATGGCACCTTTGCCGGCGGGGTGGGATATGAAAGGCCTTTTATTGCGCAGACATTGTCATCACCGGCGTTCGATCTGACCGCCGCTCGAGATGGCTTATTGCTTGTTGAGCGATCGGCACCTGAGACAGAGGCTTTGCACCAGGACGTCAGAGTCGAGATTGCGTCATCTTCAATAGATTCACTAGAGTTGCACGCTCAGTTTGCCGATCTCATTGGGCTAGTCGACTTCAGTGTGGAGCCCATGCCACAAAGTCGCCGCTTTGTGCTTGAGTATGTTTGGAGAGCCGTCGGGCCGATAGATGAACGTGCTGCCCTATTCGCAGTATCCTTTCCCAAAGGTGTGAGCCACACACGCTTTGTCCATCTTCCTACGTTAGCCATATATCCTACGACGGATTGGGAGGAAGACGAAATTATTCGGGAGCGATTTGAGATTGAATTCCCCTCGGAGGTAGCGCCAGGAACCTATCCGATCTGGACCGGTTGGTTTCAGTTGGAGGAGAGGACGGCGCATGCTACGGATGCTCGCAGCCGGGTGGGACAACTGCGATTTGTCGGTGTGCTAAAGGTGCGATAGATGTGGTACAAGGAATTCTTCATAAAGCACAGGCTTGAGCTGCTGCTGGCGGTACTGATTGGGGTTTTTGTCGGCTACTTCAGTACCTATCAGCTCCAGCGTCACCGTGCGTTGGAAACCAACATCGATTTAGCTAACATGGAACAGACCATCTGGAATACGCTTCACGGCAACTTCATGCGCTCGACGATCTATCCGACGACCGGGCGCAGCGTCGAAGATTTCACGACACGGAGGACGGAAAGCCGTCTTGGGGCTCACGTTCAGCCGTTGTTGCTCTTGTTATTGTTACCGTATGCTGTGATATCCCGCTCGGAGACATTGTTGGTTCTGATGAGTCTCAGTGTGAGCTTGGGTGCAATTCCCGTTTTTAGACTGGCCCGACGCCGATTTGCGCGTGACTGGATGGGGCTATTGTTCGCCCTGGGATATCTGTTGCTGCCAATGGTGGAGACGAATGCCGGTTGGGATCCCCACGGCTTGAGTTTTTTGCCCACGTTTTTGCTCCTGGCGTTGGATGCAGCGGAATCTGGACAGCGTGGCTGGTGGTGGGTCTGGACGTTGTTAGCGATGGGATGTCGGGAGGACACCCCCTTCCTTACCGGATGGGCCATGTTCTGGATGGCGCCCCGGGAGCTGCGCAAGGACAGGATTCGCATGCTGGGCCTGGGATTTGTTTTGAGCTTACTCTATTTTACCGTGGTGATTCCGTTTTTCGGCGGTGGGGGAAGTCCATATATCTCGTATTTCTTGCCCCTGGGCACCGAATTGACTCGAGAAAGCATCACGACGTTGCTGCGCCAACCGGCCTTCTGGTGGGCGGAGGTGCAGAATTTTGTGGTGTACAATGTCCGTCTGGGAGTGCCGCTGTTGTTCCTGTATTTGCTGAGTGGACGCGCACTTATGGCAATGGCGCCGATGCTGGTGCTGAACGGACTGAGTTGGTACGCGCCGGTACAATCTCCCCATCTATATCACTACGCAGCGCCTATTGTGCCTTGGGCCTTGGTCGGCGTCATGGACGGTTTTCTGATCGTTGAGCGCACGCTGCGTCGGCGCTGGTCTGATTTCCGCTGGCGCGTGGTGCTGAGCGAAGCGCTCCTGGTCAGCATCGTGGCGACGCACGTGATGCGCGGCTATACGCCGCTAAGCGTGAACTTTGACTGGCCCAAGGCGACGCCCCGGGACGCGACGTTGATCGCTGCGTTAGCGCAGGTGCCACAGGAGGCGACTCTTTCCGCCGACGTGAATCTGGCAGCGCACCTCTCCCGGCGGGAGACGTTGCGCTTCTTCCACGATATGCGCGACGTGGAGTGGGTGGCGTTGAATTTTTGGTTGGGCTGGGATTTCTATGGAGGATGGCGGGAAACGTGGCTGCGACTGGCGGATGATCCGGGGTGGCAGACCGTCGATGTGGGGCCGGGCTGGATCCTGCTGCGTCGTGGTCAGGGCCCGCCCGCCGGCACAGCGGCGATCTTCTCGCCGCCGGACGAGATCGCTATGCGACCTCTGGACGTGGTCTTCTGCGATGGGGCGCTCCGGCTGACGTCAGTGGGGGTGGCGCAAGCGGGCAACGTGATCTGTAGCACCTGGGAAAATCCCTCGGCAAGCGCGGCGACTCCCTGGTTGGCGGTGTCCACTGGCAGGGATTATGTGGCATTTGAGCGTCCGTTGAAGGTGGCGCGTTTCGCGCCGCAGTTGGTGGAGGCGCCAGCGTTCGAGGATTGCACGAACCTGAGCGACTCGCTTTCTGGAGATGCCAGGGTGCAGGTTTTTGTCTTGGGTTCAACGGATCAGCATCTGCCTATAACGACGGTACATCTGGAAGCATGGGGCGGGGATGCTGAAGTTGTTAACCGTGACTTGGTTCTCAATGTATCGGATTAAACGCTGGTTTGCGCTTCACGAAGATCGTCGCTTGCGTTTGCCGACGGTATGTCTGGTGTGCGCGGTTCTGCTCTACGGTGTTTATTTCAGTGCGTATCAACTCCAACGCCACCGCGCTTTCTGGACCAATATCGATACGGTCAATATGGAGCAGACGCTGTGGAACACGCTTAACGGCAACTTCGCGCGTTCGACAGTATATCCGCCGACTGGCGGCACCGCCAAGGATTTCACCGGTCGCAGGACGGTGAGCCGGTTGGGCAGTCACGTACAGCCGATCCAGCTGGTGTTGCTGTTACCTTATGCGCTGTTCCAGCGTCCAGAGACGCTATTACTGTTGATGGCAGTCGCGCCGGGGCTTGGCGCGATTTCTGTGTATCGTATCGCCAGGCGCCGGTTACCTTCATCCTGGTGGGCGTTTATCTTTGCTGTAGGGTATCTGTTCATTCCGGCAGTGGAGACAAGCAGTAGTTGGGACGTGCACGGCAACACTTTCGTGTTGCCGCTGTTGCTCGCAGCCTTTGATGCGATGGATGCAGGCAAGCGTGGCTGGTGGTGGCTCTGGACGCTGTTGGCGATGGGCTGTCGCGAGGATATTCCCTTTCTTGCCGGCTGGGCCATGGTGTGGATGGCGCCCAAGTCGCGTCGTCGGGAAGCGCTGACTATGTTTGGCGTGGGGCTGGCATTGAGCTTGTTGAGTTTCTTTGTGATTATACCGGCTTTTGGCGGGGGGGGGACGCCGTATGTCGTGCGTTTCTTGCCCGCCGGCACACCGCTCAACCCCGAAGCACTCCTGACGTTGTTGCGACAGCCTGCTTTCTGGCGGCGGGAACTGATGCTCTTTATCAGCTACAACGTGCGTCTGGCACTGCCGGTCTTCTTTCTGTACTGGCTGTACTGGCCGGCGGTGATGGCGGTGACACCGCTCATGGTTATCAATGGGCTGAGCTGGTACACGGGCGCGAGCTTCCCCTCCCTCTTTCACTACAGTACTCCGGCCATGCCCTGGGTCATCATCGGGGCGATTGAGGGCTTCGAGCGGCTGGCGCGTTTCCTGCACCGACGCCGTCCAACGCTGCGGTGGCGCGTGGTTCTCGCGGAAGTGTTACTCGTGACCGTTGCGATCACGAATTACATGGAGGGCTACTTGCCGTGGAGCCGGGCCTTCATCTGGCCCCGACGCACAGGGCGTGAGCCCGCGATGGCAGCGGTGCTGGAGCAAGTCCCGGCGGATGCGACGCTTTCGGCGGAGATGCAGTTGCTGGCGCACGCTGCGCGACGTGAGACGCTGCGTTTCTTCCCGGATACGCGCGCCGCTGACTGGATCGCCCTCGACTTCTGGTATGGGCTATATCCCTATGGCTCCTTCAATGAGATTTGGCCGCAGATTCGCACGGACCCCCATTGGGAGACAGTCCTGGCTGCGGATGGTTTGGTGCTGCTGCAGCGGGGAAACGGTCCGCCGGAGGGTCTGGCGGCGGCATTTCGGCCTGATCCCACGTTGTCCTTGGAACCGCTGCGCGTGCAATTTGGGACCGAGGCGCGAGGGCTTCGTTTGGTGGGTCTGGAAACTCGCCCTCGTCCCGTCAATTATCTTTTCCTGTGTACCGATTGGGAGATCCAGGAGGAAAGAGGTCTTGTACCCCAGGTGGCGATTTCGTCCTCGTCCGGGACCGATTTTGCGTCGTTGGATGCGCCGCGTTTTGTGCCGGATACGTTCCGTCGATCCGGCCTCGTGCGCGATTGTACGTCGCTCCTGAGTCCATTGCAGGGCGGCGAAATTCCTGTGCGGCTCGTGGTCCGTGATGCTGGCGGCGTGAGAGTTCCTGTGCAAATTGAGGAGCCCGGCGCGTGGGAAGCGAACCTGTCGGTTGAAGATAGTGTACTGGTCATCCACGTACCTCCGTGGTGGTAGCAAGATGAGCGTTAGCGATGCTTATGATTTTATCTGTTTAGCATTCTGAGGTGCAACGCACTTTCGCCGAAGTTGACAAGCCAGGACATCCTAAATCGTGCCTGGACAACTCATAGAGCGATTTATTCCGATTCGTAAGTGCGTCGCACCTATCCGCTCACAAACCTAAACGGTTGCTTCTGATTATTGGAGATAGCCGGTCTGTCGTATTGATGGGACTGGATACAATGTCGTGCGTGGAGGCTGTAACGTGCAAAACAAGGTCACCTATGCTCATACGTGAGGCACACTGATGCGGCGTTTTGTCGAACGGCACACACCCGGTCTCTGCTACGGCCTGTTGGGCCTGGGGATCGTGGCGTTTGCCCTATACTTTAGCCTGTATCAGATTCAGGCGCATGCCGCGCTCTGGACCGGCG
>DAOTUH010000322.1:0-5815 GCA_034437255.1 Anaerolineae bacterium | reverse complement strand
ATAACTGGGAAAACTCGGAGTTTTCCGGAACTTGACACTACATGTAGATTTTTCGTAACCAAAATCACTAGATGTAGGGGGTAAACTACTAAAACTCCGAGTTTTGGACCTTTTTTCAGGGCAGCCAATAGATGGCTCGGGTGAAAAGATTCAAAAATCGGATTTTTAGTGGCCACCGGCTACATCTAGGGAACCTGATCGCGGACAACTCACAACCCGTGTTCTAGATTCCGAAAACATCCGATTTTTATTCATGTGGAGTCAATAGATGCACGCAGAAACATAAGACAAGTTGAATCGTAAAGGAGGCACAATGAATACAGAAAATCAGAACGTCGAACAACAGCCTGAACCGGAACCCATGCCAGAGCCGATGCCAGAACCAGAACCGGTCGCGTCGCCGGGACCGGCGCCCGAAGCGCCACCCGCTCCCACAGCGCCCGCGCCACCACAGCCCCTCAGTCCCGCCGACGAGCGTCTCTGGGCCATGCTCGCACACCTCAGCGTGCTGCTCAACCTCGTCACCGGCTTCCTGGGCGTCGCGGCTGCCCTCATCATCTATCTGGTCTACCGGGACCGCTCACGCTACGTTGCCTACCAGTCGCTCCAGGCGCTGCTCTTCCAGGCCATCTTCTGGGCCGGAGGCGGCATCCTCATCGGCCTGATCTGGGGCTTTGTCGGCATTCTCAGCGCGGTGATCGTGGGTATCCTGCTCATTCCCTTTGCCCTCATCGCGACCATCGTCCTGGCGCTCTTCCCCGTCATCGCCGTCGTCTACGGCGTCATCGGCGGCATCCAGTGCAACAATGGCGAGGACTTCCGCTACTGGCTCATCGGCGATTGGGCACTCAACATCCTACAGTAGGATCTATTTTTAGTCACTGAGGGGGACCGTCGAGGTCCCCCTTTTTGCTTGTTCTTATCCCTAATCGTGGCATTATAGAGACCAGATAGAGATGAATCATGCGCACCAGGAAAACAGGAGGTTGACGTGTCAAATGTTCAGAGGTGGTTGCACTCGCTCTTAGTATTGGGCTTGCTAGTAGGGATTGGTGGATGCGCTTCTTCAACATCGACGCCGACGCCGACTGTCCTAGAAAGCCTGTCCCCTGCCACATCCATGGTGACGCCTTCTGCGACCGCGACGTGGACGTCGGCACCGCCGACGGCGACACTTGCGTCAGCATCGCCGACGACAACTGCCGAACCTGCAGCCTCCGCGACCGCAACGATTGAACCACCAACGGCCCCAAGCACAGCGACCGAGCCACCCGCCTCCCCGGCGGCAACGGCTGAATCAGACACGACGCCCATAGTAACCACCGAACCAAGCGCGACACCGTCCGCCACGTCACTTATGCCGACGGAGACGCCAACAGCACCTCCCACCCCGCCAGCCGGATCGCTGGCACTCTACGAGACCACCATCACGCTGCAGAGCTACGGCTGGGAGGACGCGCTGGTGCCCTCGACACCGGACCAGGCCTTCTATCCCTACCCGGCCCTGGACTTCGGCGCCGTCTCTGGGCCAGCACCGCGCACGTACCCTGCGGTGGTGCTAGAGAACGCTTACGTTCGCGTTATTGTGGTGCCCGCGCTAGGTGGTCGAGTGCTGTATTGGGACGATAAGATCACCGGACAGCGCCTGACGTACAGCAATCCGGTCATCAAACCCACGCATTGGGGGTATCGCGGATGGTGGTTAGCCACCGGTGGCCTGGAGTGGGCCTTCCCCGTCAACGAACACGGGCTGAACGAGTACAGACCGTGGCAATACGAGTTCCTTTCGGGCAACGGTTGGCGGGGCGTGCGCGTCTCAGACACCGACGACCGCACCGGGATGCGCATCGCCGTCACGCTGCGGCTCAGGGCCGAGTCCAGCGCCCTCACCATCGCGCCCTACATCACCAATCCGACAAGCGAGCCGCATGCGCTGCAGTTCTGGATCAACGCCATGCTCACGCTCTCCGGTGGCAACGCGCCCTCCTCCGCGCTGCGCTTCTGGGTGCCCACCGAGACCATGATGGTGCACTCCACCGGCGACGGCTCACTGCCCGGGCCGCGCAGCCTCATCGACTGGCCCGTACACGCAGGCCGCAACTTCAGCCGCTACAGCGAGTGGCACCAGTACCTGGGCCTCTTCGCCACCGAGGTCCGAGGCGCCGCCGGGGCCTACGACGAAGCGGCGGATCAGGGGGTTGTGCGCGTCTATCCCCCACAACCAGCCCGGGGCGTCAAAATTTTCTGCTTGGGAGACCTTCCTGCCAACCTCTACACCGACGGCAACAACCGTTACTTCGAATTCTGGGGCGGGCTGAACCGGACGTTCTTCCCAGAGGACGATCTCACGCTGCAGCCCGGTGGCGCCATCGCGTGGGAGGAGCAGTGGTATCCGGCGCACGGCATCGGCACGCTGAGCTGGGGTGGCGACGGGCTGGCAGCAGCCCTGCGATCAACGCCCGACGGCGTCGACGTGGGACTCTACGCCGCGCAACCAACGAGCGGGGTTTCACTCACGCTCTGGCAGAACGGCGAGCTGCGCACCGAATGGGCACCCACCATCGGCCCGGCGTCACCGTTTCGCGTCCAATATCCAGGCGGCGGTGGGGACTGGGCGTTGGAAGTGTGGGAAGCGGGGACGATGCTGGCGAGGCTTACCACGCAGAAGTGACGGCAACAGACTGTTTGGGGAGTTCACGTTGAAGCCGCCCCCGAGACGGAGGCAGGGAGCATTTGATAGCTGACGTCAACAGAAAACAGAGCTTTGACGCTAGTGTTCTGTCAGACCTGATTTGATAAACAGCCCAAACGAGTACTTAAGTACTCTACCAGGGCCGTTGGCCGACCGTCCACCTGCGTGACGGGATCTCGCATCGACCTCCGTCGACGCTCGGCGCGACCCACGGGCATCGGGCCGTTGGGCCAGGGAGCGCCTCGGATAGCGACTGCCCTGGCCCAGTGGCCAGGGCAGTCAGGTTACCACCGGCTGGTAAGACGCCATGCACGTTCATCATTGACTCTACTGAAAAAAGGTTGTGCCTCACGCGAAGACGCCACCGACCAAAGGTCGGACAGGCGCCAAGATTTTTAAATTTGCCCTTACTTTTCTGAATAGTAAAGCCAGCTTAGGTCAATAAAATTTATCATCTTATGAATTTCCTTAGCGTTCTTGGCGCCTTTGCGTGAGGTTGATGGTTATTTCAGTGCAGTCATGTTTAAGCTCGCGGTGGACTTCCATCGCAGCGCCAATGATCGCGTACGTCCTGGAGTCTTTCTTGACCACTTTTGCTCTCCATTATCCACAGATTAGCACAGATTTTCGCAGATTTTTATTCTATTCTATCTGTGTTAATCTGCGAACTACATCAATCTTAATTGCTCCGACCCTTCATCCTCGACCTCCGGCGCGATCTACGCGCGAAAGTCTCGACGCAACGCTGAGCCAAAGAGCGCCAGCCGCTGCACGTGATAACGCCGACAGATCTCCGCCAGCCCTTCCTGTGATATATTGAGATCGCTGCTGTCTGCTTTCATCTCCCACATCCCTTCTTACGTAAAACATTGGTCGATCTGCCACATTTTCATGATAATCCACGAAATCTGGCGGCGCGAAGTTTGAAGGCTGAAAAGCGGGCTCACGGATATACGCGGATGTTCACGAATTTCTTTCGGTGGCTGCATCACCGCCAATCGTTGAGCCAGTGTACTTGCCCCACCCACATCTCGGCCTCCGTTTCGGAGAGCGCCCGATCCAGAATTGCGATCAATGCAGCGAGTGTCCAGCTGGCCTGGGCCGCCAGGATGATCCCGCCGTGCTCAGGATATTGCTTCGCCAACACGACAAAATCACGGACGTTGAACGTGAATAGGCAGCGTCCGTGGGCCGTAGCCCCGAGCAGCTGACGTTCGTCGGTCGCGTCTGGGGGCATCCACTCGTTGGGCGTGCGGGTGACGTCGTGTCCGCGGGCGCGCAACGCCGCGCGCAGTGATTTATGCGACGCGTCGGCATCCAGATGAAGTTTAGGCCTGGACATGCTCAGCTGCCAACACCTGCTCAGCCTCCAGTGCGCGCGCAATTTCAGCTTCGTGAGCAGCGTAGAATGCCAGTGCCTCTTCCACCTGAGATTTCGTCAGGCCATACGCTTCCGCGACCTGCGCCACAGATTGCTCCCATTGGTGATGCGCAACGACGACGGCCTGCACGCGAATCCCCGTCCCGCGTATCACCGGCGTCGGGACGCCGGACGCGCCCCGCCGGTACGTGATCTGCGGGAACTCCGGATCATCGAGTTGCTGGCGAAGCGCGCCCACCTTCTCCGCCACGGCCCACATGATAAACTGATTGAGCGAGACACCCTGATTGGCGGCCCACTCCTCGGCCTCGCGCTTCAACTCCACGGGCAGATTCAACGGATAGCGTGACATCGTACACCTCCCAAGCGTTATAAACACATCATATACGACGTCGTATATGATGTCAATTTAGCATAAAGCATGCGTAAGGCATCTGTCTGCTCACGGATTCCTTTGCCCGCTTTCGCCACACGTCTTCCTTGATGATATACTCCGTCACCTCAATTTCCTCCCCGACGCGGAACCCGGCCGCCGGGTTGGGGATGCGATGCAGCTCCGGCGCCTCGGTCTTCGCGCCCGTCACCACGTAAAGCCAGAACTGCTCGCCGAAGTGCCGCGCCTTCTTCCACTCGTTCGAGGAGATGCGCACGGCGCCGCTTCGCGCCCGCGCCTTGACCTCGATGTAGCGGATCTCATCCAACGTGCCGTCCTCGTGGTAACGGATGGAGCGCACGTCGAAGCCCAGGTTCTCCGCCGAGACGTCCTCCGGCGTCCAGCCGTGCTCCCGCTCGTAGGCCATGGCCTCGCGCATGCCCACCGCCTCGACCTCATCGTCGCGCCGCATCCCGTCGCCCGTGGTGTCGTAACCCACGTCGGGCTTCTCGCGCCCCGCCTGCCCCGCCCGCTCCAGCTCCGGGTAGACCAGGGTCTCGGCGCTTTCCTCAGGCGTCAGCGGCACCACCACCGCCGCGCCCAGCAGCCGCGGTTCGCCCACCGTCAGGTTGTGCTGCTCGTTGAGCAGCGGCAGGTCGACCTCCTCACCCTCGGCCTGGCGCAGCTGGTAGTCCAGGATCTTCTGGTTCGATTCCGGGATCAGATAGTCGAGCGAGCGCAGCCCGTACTTCTCCTTGACCGCCGCCTCTCGTTCCCGCCGCTCGGCGATCTCCTGGCGGTAAGGGAGCAGCACCGCAGTGATAAAGGTGTCTTCAATCGTGTCCTGCTCGGTCAGCAGTGCCTCTGACTCTGCGGTAGACGGCGTGGGTGCTTGAGGTCAGCCGCCGCTGCAGGATCATCAGCGCGAAGGAGATGCTGCGGTGCGCCTTGGCCCGGTCGAAGCAGTCCTGCACGTAGCGCAGCGGGAAGATGGCGGTGCCGTCGAAGCGGACCATGTCCTCCTTGAGCCGCCGCACGAAGATGGGGTTGTCGCCCTCCTGCACCGACTGCGCCAGCAGTTCAGTGCGGGCGAAGAAGCCCGGGCGCAGCAGATCCAGAAAGAGACGGAAGTTCTCCTCGTCGCCCTTGTGCGGCGTGGCAGTCAAGAAAAGCAGGTGCTCGGCCTGCTGGGAGAGGATCTCGCCGACGCGGTAGCGCTGCGTCTTGTCGATCTTGCGCCGGTGCTTGGTCTCGCCTGCCCTGAGCGAAGCCGAAGGGTAGAGGTAGGCGCTCATCTTGTGCGCCTCGTCGACGATGACCAGGTCCCAGCGCGCGCTGCGCAGCGTCTCCCGCACGTCGGGCTGCTTGA
>DAOTUH010000321.1:0-8485 GCA_034437255.1 Anaerolineae bacterium | reverse complement strand
ACGCGCTAACGTGGGAAGGAGATAGCAACCCGGCTCAAATCAGCGTGGGCCTCTACCACCCTCAAAGCGGAGAACGCTTACCCGCGACGCAAGAGGACGTGCGCCTGCCCAACGACGCCGCCGTTATCTTGAAACCATGAAATAACTACTGGCTACCGAACAGTCTTGGCTGTTTTTCCTCAGCAGATGGCGCAGATCTAAGTAGGTCCGTAAAAGTTTCTTTACTCCAGACTTATTCACCATCCGCTCCCAGTCCCCGTCTCGAGGACGGCTAACCGCGAACGTCTCGGTTCTAAGGAGACCGCCCCCGAGACGGGGGCTCCGAGCAAATGTTAAAATACTTTTTCTGACCTACTTAGCAAATCCTGGACATGCAGCAGCGGTTGCATGCTGGTGGTTACCTGCTTTAGGCGCAAAAGGGTCAAAATCCGCCAACTTGCGCCCGCTTTACATATAAAGATGCTTAATTCGATTAATCTACTGATATGTTTTCCTCTTTCAAAGAACGTGTCCGGTAGCTAAAAATAACTACGCAGTTTCGTCCCACGGAGGCTGCCCCTAAGGTACAAAAGTCAACTGGACAATGCCATCTCCACCAGGAATAACGAGCTTGCCATCATCCGAAAGCATTGTGCCTGTCGGCCCATGCACAGTTGAGGGAGATACTGGGAGCTCCCAATGGAAGCCCTCCGGCGGCGTAGCGCCTTCCAAGTACAGGGTCAACGTCCCCTTCCACGAGCCGCCTTCCTGCACAACCGAGCTCTCGGTGCGAAGCGTCAGCGGACCGAAGTGCGTGGGGGCATCCTCCAATACGATCTCCTTTTCCAAAGCGAACCACCACTCAGCCGCCCCCGCAAACAGCACCAGCGCATCATCACGTTCGGTGAGCAGCATTTCGCGAATAAGCATGATGTAATCAGCCGCGGCCCACGCGTGTGGCATATCACCGCCGGAGAAACTGTTGTCGGCGGGGTCGACCTGTTCAGCCCAGGCGTAAGTACCAGGCAAGGTCTCGTTGGAGAGCGTCCATCCAAGGATCTGGTGGACCACGTCCATGCGACCCAGCTGCAGATAAGCGTGCGCCAATTCTAATCCGCCGTAGGGCCAGTAATGCCCACCGTGATGCCGAAAACCCCCGTCCGAGGGCTCAATCCATCGCTGATGATAGACATCGAAGGAATCCGCTACCAGGGGCCGCTCGGGCGAGAGCACCTGTACGGGCCACAAGACAGGAACCGTCCCCCGTGCGTTGTTGGAACCAAGGATGCTTTCCACCGCGCTGGGGATATGCGACGGATCGTCGTCCATGACCACGTCGATAGAATCCAACGTCGCCGCGCGAAGCGCATTTGCCTCGGCCTGCATCCAGGCGCGATCCTCATCTTCCCCTAAAATCTCCGCCAGCTCCGCCCCAGACTCCAGGCCCGCGATAGCCCACCAGTTATCCCAATAGTGGTGCCAGTCTGGCGGACCGATATCCTCCGCGCTTTTGCTCGGTGGCAGAATGTCCTGCAGTGAATCGGCGAGGGGATCATAATCCGCCCGAAGCTCAACTAGAAATTGCGCGGCCTTTCGCACAGCGGGATACCAAGTTTCCAGCGCTTCGTGATCACCGGTGTAATGATAGTGGGATGCGATGAGGAACATCAATTGTCCCTGCGAGTCCCATTCGTCATCGAGCCAGGGCGCGTTCTCGCCGATGATAGGCGGGACACGACCATCCGGCTCCTGTGCAGCGATAAGGTCAGGAATATAGCCTGCGACAGCGTCAGCGTATCCAAATTTAAGGAGCGCCAGGCCGATGTAGGCTGCGTCACGAACCCAAACTGCGTCGTGGGCTAGCGGGCCGGGATGCGGGCCATCGGGGTCGAGGGCCAAGAGCAGATAGCCGATGGACGCCGGTATTCCTGCCGTGATGCGTTCATCGGGTACGGAGATACGCACCCGTCCCGTTGCCGCTTGCCAAGCTGCGGTTACATCCGCCAGACGCACAGGCACATCAAGAGTATCCAACGCCGGAAACTCACCGCCGGGTGCGTCGGGGAAGCCAAAGTTAAGGGTGAGCTGCTCGCCCGGCGCCAGTTGCAGCGGATAGGCCAATGCTGCAGCCGCACCACCTGCGGGGTCACAATGAACTTGCTCGGCATCTGTAACACTGCCCCGCAATGCTGCTACCGTCACGTCCTCCAGGGAGCCGGCGCCATGCTGGGCGGGCGCCGTTTGCGCGACGATAAAGGGGTTACCGTTGATCCAGAGCCGTTGCTCGCCCTGAAAGCCGAGCTGTTCAATAGGCGCGACATTGGTCACGGCAAAGGGGCGCACGACCACAAGTAGGGTGAGTGCGCGCGGCTGCTCTCCCTCGTTCGCGGCGGTCAAGGTCCAGAGAAAAGCAGGCCGTTGCAAATCGTGGAAAAGGGTATGCGTGAGAACAACATCTAAGGCTTGCCAGGTTGCCTGTGGTAGAGGTAACTCACCTTCGACCAGAGAGATGTCCAGGCCCTGAGAGGGGCCAGTGGCGAGATCATCGGTATCGGGATCGTAAAGCCACAATTCGACACTCGGGCCTCGCGCCCAGGGGGCGACGGCGCCATCAATGGAGAACAGCGCCTCCTCAGCAGCATCGTAAGCACCGGTCATCGTCCAGGCGTAAGGGTCGCCGCGCGCCCAGGCCGGCATTGGCCAATCAGGATGCTGCGCCGCGAGGGTAAGCGCAACCTGCGTGGGATCTATGGCGGCTTGAGGGGCCGCCCCTAGCCGTACTCGCTGTTTGATGCCACCATAGCCTCCGGTGTCCAAGACGCGGAAGGCCAAGGTAATCACGTCTCCCGGTGTACCGTAGTCTGAAAGTTCCAAGAGGACTGGCAAGCCGTCAGGGTCGGAGGCCCATTCACCTGCCAGCTCGCCGTTGATCCACAGCTCAGCCACATCGTCGATCCCGCCAAAGCCTAGATAGACATGCGCCCATGCGGGCATGGTGAACGTAGTTCGATACCATGCCACGCCATCGTAGTCCATGCCGGCTGATTCCCAGGTACGACCAGGAGCTAGCGACTGCCAATCAGCAATATCATGGGTCGGAGCAAACCAGGCTTCACGACGCCCTACAGCTTGGGGATCCATGCGGAAGCGCCACCCGCTATCGAGGATACGTTGCTGGGGTGGAGGACACGCATTCCTGACGGGTGCAGGCGGCAAAGACGACACGGAAGGTTTGCAGCGCGCAAAAAGCAGCACCGCAGCGGCAATTACGAATATGAAACGAGCCAAACCTTGAACGCAACGTACTCTGTGTTTTAGGCTATACATTGCTCGGTATTGTATCATCATGAGCATGCATTGCAATTCAGATATTTTGAAAGCCTGTGCTCGACAACACATTAGTCTCAATACAATCCCTTGAACAGGCTCTAGTGGTTTGTCAGTCCTGATTTGATGAATTAAACAGAGCACTGAAGTACTCTACCGAAGCCTTCCGGCTGAACGTCCACCTTCGTGGACGGAAAACGCGTCGACGTAGGTCGACGCCCGGCGCGCCAGCGACTCCGTTAGTGACTTCCCATAACCGCTGGGCCATCGGGCCAGGGCAGTCGCGGTGCTATTCATCAATTGAAACTTGACAAAGCACTAGAATCACACCCAATTCAAAAGCATGGTACAATACATCCCGTGATGGAAAATACCGAGAGGGCGCATCTTACGAGACGAAAGGTTAGCGTAAAAGCAGGGAGCAAAAGAGTTTGACTGTCTCGTACCAGAGATCAAGGCTTCCGATCCACCTCCTGTTGGCAGTCTTCGCGCTGCTGGTATTGCTGCACACCTGGGCCACGCCGCTCTTCGAGGCCCCGGACGAGGTCTGGCACTACGCCTACGTGCGCTGGCTCGTCGAAGCACGAGACCTGCCGCCCATGGATAGCGACGTCAGCGGCGCGGGCCAGGAGGTCGCCCAGCCGCCGCTCTACTACGCCGTCGCGGCGCTGTTCAGCGCGCCCTTTCCCGACGACGACCTGGAGAGCTTTCGCTGGCACAATCCCAACTTCGGCTATCAGGCGCCGGGCACGGTGCCCGATAACAAGAATATGCTGATCCACACGGCGCGCGAGCGCTTTCCCTGGCGGGGCGCGGCGCTGGCGGTCCACGTGACGCGGCTGGCCTCCTTGCTCTGCGGCGCAGTGACCGTGACGGCAAGCTGGGGTCTGGGCCGAGAGGCCTTCGGCACGCGGCGCGGCGCGCTGTTGACGGCGGCACTGGTAGCCTTCCAGCCGCAGTTCGTCTTCATCAGCAGCGTGGTCAACAACGACAGTGCGGCTGCAGCCCTGGCTGCCGTCGCGCTCTGGCTGACAGCAAGAGGCCTCCGCCGCGGCGTGACGCACCGGCGCACTCTGCTCACCAGCGCCGTCGTCGGCCTGGCGGCACTCACCAAGACCAGCGTCCTGCTGCTCGTTCCCCTGGTGGGCGCGGCGCTGCTCTGGAAGAGGTGGCGCGAGCAGCCCTCGTGGCGCAGCTTGTTGACGACGGGGGCCATCTACACCGCCGCGGTCATCACGACGGGCGGCTGGTGGTACCTGCGAAACTACGTTCTGTACGGTGATCCGCTGGGGCTCACCAGTCACCTGGAGACGCTCTGGGGGCGCGCGGCGCCCGTCTCGCTGCTGCAACTGCTGCCCGAGATCCCGCTGCTGGTGCGCTCCTTCTGGGGCGCTTACGGCTGGGGGCACGTCTTCTGGCCCGACGCCGTCTACATTCTCCTCACTGTCGTCGCTCTCGCCTTCGCGCTGAGCGCTCTCCTACAGTTAATAAACTCCTCCGGACGCTCCGCCAGCGACCGCACCACACTAACGCTGGCGCTGGCGCTGGCCTGGTTCGCCCTCATCTCCGCTGCCCTGCTGCGCTGGATGCAGCAAGTGGAAGCGCCCCACGGTCGGCTGCTCTTCCCCGCCCTGAGCGCCTGGGCGCTGCTGACGGCGGCGGGGATGCGACGACGCCCGCGAGGCCATTGGGCCAACCGCGCCTTCCTGCTGGCCCTGGCATCTCTTACGACGTTGGCGCCGGGCGCCCGCCTGCTGGCAACTTTCGCGCCGCCCCGGCTGGCAGCGCCGGAGGTCGCGGCAAAGGGACTCACGCCTGCCGACCTGACCTACGGCGGGAGCGCCCGCCTACTGGGCGTCGAGGTGGAACCGGCGCGGCTCTCGCCGGGGGAGTCGCTGGCGGTCACCGCTTGTTGGGAAGGGCTGCAGCCCATGGAGGAGGACTACGCCATCTTCGTCCAGGTGCTGGGCCCGGAGGACGTGCAGATTGCCGCCCGCCGCACCTATCCCGGCCTGGGCCGCTTTCCCACGTCGCTGTGGCCCGTGGGCCGCGCTTTCTGCGATACGTATCGCACCACCGTCGCGCCGTGGGCCGAGGCGCCGCTGCGCTATCACGTGGAAGTCGGGCTCTTCGATCTGGAGAGCACGGCGCGGCTGCCCATCCGGGACGCCCAGGGTCACCCCGTCGAGATTCCCGTCGTCGCCCAGGTGGTCGTCGAACCACCGGCGACGGAGCGCACCGCAGAAGATGGCGCGCCGCTGGCGCAGTTGGGAGAGAGCGTAGCGCTGCAGCACTACGCGGCTCCCCCATCCGTTCGAGCCGGCGGGACGCTGACGGTGACGCTGCATTGGAGAGCGCTGGCGTCGCCGACGGACGATCTGACGGCCTTCGTCCACCTGTGGGAGCCGGGCGCGACAGCGCCGGTGGCCCAGAGCGACGCCCCACCGCGCGGCGGCTGGTATCCCACCTCGGTCTGGCAGACGGATGACTGCGTGCCGGACATCCACAGGCTGCCCGTGCCGTCCGATCTCGCGCCGGGCCGCTATCCGCTGTGGGCGGGGATGTACCGCCCGGAGGACGGCACGCGCCTGCTGGCCCACGGACCGGAGGGGCGCTATCCCCACGACCTGATCCCGCTGGGCGAGGTGGTGGTCGAATGAAACGCCTCCGTCGCCTGCTGCCGCTGCTCCTGCTGCTGATCTTCTTCGCCCAGGGATTGATCCACACCCGCCACGCCTCCCTCACCTTCGACGAGGGGCCCCATCTAGCGACGGGTTACGCGACGCTGCGCACCGCTGATCTCCGCCTGCAGCCGGTGCACATCCATCCGCCGCTGGCGAATGTGCTGGCAGCCGCGCCGCTGCTGCTTCAGCGTGATCTACCCGATCCCCGGACCATCGACGGCTGGGAGATCGCCAGCCTTTCCGCCGTCACCGACGCCGTGATCTGGCAATATCCGCATCCCCGGCGCCTGGCGCTGGCGGGCCGGCTACCCATCCTGCTGTTGGGCGTACTGCTGGGCGCGGTGATCTTCTGTTGGGCGCGGGATCTGAGCGGATGGCGCGCCGGGTCACTGGCGCTGGCGCTCTACGCCTTCGATCCCAACTTTATCGCGCACGGCTCGCTGATCACCACGGACGTGGCGGCGATCTTCTTCGGCGTGGCTACGCTCTACGTCTTACAAAGTAGCGACGAGACGAGACGGCAAAGATGGAAGTGGCTAGGGGTGGGCATTCTGCTGGGGCTGGCGCAGCTGGCGAAGGTCTCGGCGTTGATGCTGGCACCGGTGGTGGGAGTGATACTTTGTGTTGCAAGTTGCAAGGTACAGGTTACAGGTTACAACTTGAACGTTGAAGGTTGGCAGAAAAGGTTTGCCTGGCTGGTGCGACGGGTCTTATGGATTTTCGTGCCGGCGGGGGTGGTAGTGTGGGCCGGCTACGGCTTTGAGATCGGGGCCGTGCCCGGGCTGCCCTTCCCCGTGCCGGCGGCGACGCACGCAAAGATCTTCCTCTCCCTGCGCGAACACTACGAGCTGGGGCATCCCACCTTCCTGCTGGGCCGGGTGAGCGAGCAGGGCTGGTGGTGGTATTTCCCAATGGCTTTCTTGCTGAAAACGCCGCTGCCGGTCTTGGGATTGGGGGCGTATTCCGTATTTCGTATTGCGTATCGTTTTCACGCATCACGCAACACGCATCACGCAACACGCATCACGCTTTATTTCTTTCCACTTCTCTACGCCGCTACCAGCCTCTTCAGCACCGTCAACATCGGCTACCGCCACCTGCTTCCCCTGCTGCCGTTTCTGTACATTGGAATTGCGGGTTGCGGGGTACCATTTACAAGTCATGGTTCACGTTTCACGTTTTACGCATCACACATCGTGCTCGGCGGTCTCCTGCTCTGGCTGATGGCGGGGACGATAGGCGTCGCGCCGCACTATCTGACGTACTTCAACGAGAGCGTCGGCGGGCCGGAGAACGGCTACCACTATTTGGTGGATTCCAACCTGGACTGGGGGCAGAATCTCTGGGATCTGCGGGCGTGGATGGAAGAAAAGGGGCACGCTCACGTCTACTACGCGCATTACAGCCCGGCCCGCCCGCAGGTCTACGGCATCAACGCCGACTTCCTGCCGCCGGATCCGCGCGCCGTGCCGCTCACGCCCTGGCATCCGGCGCCCGGTCTCTACGCCATCGGCGCGACGGTGTTGCAAGGCCCTTATGCGCCCGACGTCAACACCTACGCCTGGTTCCGCGCCCAGGAGCCGACGGCGCGCCTGGGCAACGCGCTCTTTCTCTATGACGTGCCGGCGCGGGCGAAGCCTGGGTGGATTGAAATCTGCCATCCGCCCAAGGTCGCGGAAGAAGCGGTACGGGCAAATCTGGATGCACCCACACTGCGCGTGATTCGACCTGAGTGCGCTTCGGCCTGGGTCTATCCACGCGGATCGGGGATTATCTTTGCACCGGCAGACGCCAGTTTACCTACAAAATCTCCGGACTTTAGCCTGCGCGAGCGCGATGGACGCAAAACTACCCACGCCTACTACGTAGACCATCCCCCTGTACCGGAGTATTCTTTTCCTGTAAAGACCTCCGGCCCGGCAGATTTCCTCGGGTACAACATCGTAACCACCACAGCAGACACCGAAATCGCACTATGGACCTATTGGCGCGTCAAGAAACGCCTGGATCGTCCACTCTCTTTGATGGCACACCTGGTCGCGCAGGATGGCACAACCATCAGCATAGGCGACGATATGGGTTTTTCCATTGAACAATGGCAGCCAGATGATATAATTGTGCAGCTCCATAATCTGTCGTCCGGCCCCGAAGAAAAGGCCTACACTTTCCGCATTGGCGGATACTGGCTCGACACGCTCGAACGGTGGCGAAGTGAAAACGGAGGGGATTATTGGATAATTGAAAGAAAAGGCCCTCATGCTCACAAGGGTCCTTGATAAGGATCGAGATATGCTTCAGACGTATTTCGATAAACAAATGCAGCTACCCATTAGCTAGGTTAAGACTTCATGGAGGAAACTTCTTATGAACCCAAAACTCAGATTACAATCTGTATGCCTGATACTGTTCTGTTGCTTATTGGCTGTAGGCACCCACTCAAAGGCACCCATATTGGCCGATCAAGTGCAAGGCGACGGAGACAATCTACTTGTCAA
>DAOTUH010000320.1:0-28020 GCA_034437255.1 Anaerolineae bacterium | reverse complement strand
GCCACACTTGCGAAGTCCACCTGCGTGGACTACTTCAGTCGGCGAAGGCCGACTTCGCAGCGCGTAGCCGCAGTTTTAACTGCCGGGCTAAGCAGACGAGAATATTTCACCCAAAAACCAATAAGAGCCGTGCGCTTAAGCGAGCAATCCTGAGCGCCTCGTCTGTGTCTGTGCGTGAGTTGCGCCTCTGGGTGTAGACGCTATAATCAGGCTTACATTACCACGAAAGCTGCGAACCATGGCCCTACGCACGCTCTACCAGACCTTGATGGATAGCGATTTGGCCCGCTTGCGCGTGATTGCTCAACAGTGGAAGATTGAGCTGGTCGCCGAGCGGCGTGCCGACATGGCAGCAGAGCTGGCGGAAGCCATGGCCCGGGCCGAGATGGTGGACCGCGTCTGGGAGCGGCTGGCGCCGGAACCTCGCGCTGCCCTCGAGGATCTGCTTCGTCACGACGGCGCGATGCCCTGGGGCGCCTTCACCCGGCGCTGGGGCCGGATCCGCATGGTGGGGCCGGGCCGCCTGGAACGGGAGGCGCTCTGGCAGACGCCCGTCTCGCCCGCCGAATCGCTCTGGTACTGGGGCTGGCTGCAACGCGCGCCTGCTATGGACCCCACGGGTGTGTCTGTGGAAATGGCCTTCGTGCCAGAATCCCTTCTGCTCTATCTGCCCACACCGCCTGCCCTGGAGATTCCCCTGCCCAAGACAACGGCGCCGCCGCTCCACGTTCAGCCCGCCGATGACCGTCTCTGTGATGACTTGGTCACGCTCTTTGCCTACGTGCAGAACCACGACGTGCACACGGAGATCACAAGCACGTGGCCCGACCGGCACCGTGAGGCGCTGGCGCGACAGTTGCGAACCCCGGCGGCTCAGTTGCTCCAGACAGTGGCGCTGGAGCAGGGTTGGCTGGAATTGGACGACCAAAACCACCTGCGCCCCGTCCCCCAGCCCATGTTGGCCTGGCTGCGCGCCGAACGGTGGGAGCAGTGGCATACGCTGGCCCAGGCCTGGCTCGATAGTGTGCGCTGGAACGACCTCGTCCTGGTGCCGGCGCTGCAGCCTGATCCGGCGGTGGGTTGGCCCAATAATCCCTTGCAGACCCGGCGTAACGTGATCGAGCGGCTGGTGCGGTGCACCCCAGGTGTCTGGTATCCCCTGGCGGACTTCGTCGCTCACGTGCGGGAACACATGCCGGATTTCATGCGGCCCAACGCCGATTACGACGCCTGGAGCCTGCGCGACGCGCTGACCGAAGCGCCGCTGCGCGGGTTCGAGGCCTGGGACGCCGTGGAAGGCGCGCTGCTGGGAACGTTGCTGATCCAGCCGTTGGCCTGGTTGGGCATCGTCGAGCTGGGGAGAGCGAATCCTATCCTGGCGCCCAGCAGCTTTCGCATCAGCGAGATGGGAGCCGCGCTGCTGGATCAGGGCGATGCTCCGGCGCTTCCATCGCCGCTCCCGGTGGAGGTGCAGGCCACGGGCATGTTCGTCGTGCCGATGGGCAACCACTATGAGCGCTTTCAGCTCAGCCGGATCGCCGAGGCGGTAGCTGCCACGCCCACGACCTATCGCTATCGACTGACGCCCACGTCACTCTCCCGCGCCCGGCGCCAGCACATCCCGCTGCGGCGGATCATCGAGTTCCTGTCAGAAGCGACGGAGCGCGCGCTGCCCGCCGCGTTGCGTAAGGCGATTGAGCGCGCTTATCGGCAGAGCAGCCAGGTGAAGCTGACTCATACCTGGGTGCTGCGGGCCAAAGACCCCGATCTGCTGGACTACGAGGATGTGCGCGATCTATTGCAGGAACGCCTCGGGCCCCGGGTGGCGCTGGTGCGCGCGGCGGACGTCGAGCGTCTGTCGGTTGTTTTGATGCAAGCCGGCCTGCTCACTGACGTCGAAACCTTGGCCGAAGCATAAAAGACGCTCACGTGACATTTGTGAGAAAGGAAAAAGCACTAGGGCACTTGCAGTTTTGCGTAGCGTCATGCTATGGTAAACTGGAGCATTGAGTGTAGATTTGAGGTACATGCACGAGCGTGGCATGATCCAGCGTGAGAAGCAGGGGGGTACGATAGACGATCTTTGGAGCGATGGCCGGTCTTCCGACCGTACCTGGGCTGTGGCCGGTCTCCCGACCGTGCCACTCTCACATCACCCATACACGCTGATAGCAATCTTATCATCAAGTACTAGCTGAAAAGGAGTGGAGAGATGCACATCGGAATTCCCAGAGAACGACAGGCTGGCGAAGAGCGCGTAGGGCTGACGCCGGCCGGGGTGAGCCTCTTGACGAAGGCGGGGCACACGTGCCACGTCGAGAAGGGTGCGGGTGAAGCGGCTGGTTTCGCTGATTATGACTACGAGCGGTTGGGAGCCAATCTGGCTTCAGGGGGAGAGGCGCTCTACGCCCAATCCGACATGATCCTCAAGGTGCTCCGGCCCACGATGGAGGAGATCAATTGGATGCGCCAGGGACAGATCATCATGGGGTTCCTGGGATTGATGACGGCACCCCGCGAGGAAGTTGAGGCGCTTATTGAGCACCAGGCCACGGCTGTGGCCTACGAGTTGGTTTCTTTGGATGGAGAAGATTTCCCCATCCTGAAGACCATGAGCGAGGTCACAGGGCGCATGGCGCCGTACATCGCCGGGACGCTGCTGATGCGGACCAACGGTGGGCGCGGTGTGTTGCTCAACGGCGTGCCCGGTGTCTCCGCCGGCGAGGTGGTCATTTTGGGCGGCGGGACCTTGGGCACCAACGCGACGCGCGCGTTCCTAGGGGTGGGCGCCAAGGTCTTTGTGCTCAGTCCCACGCTGGATCGGCTCCGGCAACTCGATAAGCTGTTTGATGGTCGAATCACCACCATGATCTCCCACGATTTCAACATTGCATATCTCACCCGTTTCGCGGACGTGGTCATCGGGGCCGTGCGCGTGCCCGGTAAGCGCGCGCCCACCCTGATCACGCGCCAGATGCTCCGCACCATGCGCCGAGGTTCTGTCCTGATCGATTTCTCCATCGATCACGGGGGCTGCGCGGAGACGAGCCGCCCGACGACGCTCCAGGATCCGACCTACGTCGAAGAGGACGTGGTCCATTATTGTGTGCCCAACGTGCCGGGATCGGTGCCGCGCACGTCGACCCACGCTTTCAACAACGCGGCCTGGCCGTACATCCAGAAAGTGGTCCAGGCCGGCCCGCCGACCGCCTTTGCGCAGGAGCCCGCGCTGGAGAACGCCGTCGTTCTGCGCAACGGTGACGTGGTGGACGACAACTTGAAGAGTGCGCTTCAGTAGACGGCATGGGTTGGGAAGAGAGCTACCGTCGCAAACGAGTGCCTGCTGCTGAGGCCGTGGCTGCCACAGTCACCTCTGACTGCCGGATTTTCCTGACCGGAAATTGCAGTGTACCCACGGTGTTGGTGGATGCGCTGGTGGCTCACGCGCCGAACGTCGAGAACGTCGAGATTGCCCAGCCGCTGACCGTCGGCCCCGCCAAGTGGGCTGATCCGGCGCTGGCCGGAAACTTGCGCACAAACTCCATGTTCCTGGGGCACAATATGCGCCAGAGCGTCTGGGAAGGCCGCGCTGACTATACCCCGGTGCTGCTCTCGGAGTTCCCGCTGCTGTTTGGCGATGGCACGCTGCCGGTGGACGTGGCCTTCGCGCATCTCTCCCCGCCTGACGATGACGGTACCTGCTCCTTTAGCCTGGAGACCGGTTTGGCGAAAACGCCCGTCGAATCGGCGCACGTCATCGTGGCGCAGGTGAACGCGAATATGCCGCGTATCCCCGGCGACACGTTTATTCACGTGGATGATCTCAATTACATCGTGGAGACCGACGTGCCCCTGCAAGAGTTTGCGATGACGGCGAATCCTGATGATCCGGTGATCAACGCCATTGCGCAACAGATCGCCGGTCTGATCCCGGACGGCGCCACGTTGCAGATGGGCATCGGCGCGATTCCCGACGCGGTGCTGCCTCATCTGGAACACGTGAAGGATCTGGGCATCCACACCGAGCTCTTCTCGGACGGCGTGATGCAGCTGGTGGAGCAGGGTGTCATCACCGGCGCACGCAAGACGCTGCACCCGGGCAAGATCATCGCCGGTTTTATTCTGGGCTCGGCAAAGCTGTACCGCTGGCTGCACAACAACCCGCTGGTGGCATTGCACCCGACGGAGTACGTCAACGACCCCTGCGTCATCGGGCAGAACTATCGCCAGATAGCCATCAACGGCGCCATTGAGGTCGATCTCACGGGCCAGGTCTGCGCCGATAGCATCGGTCCGAAGATTTACAGCGGCGTCGGCGGTCAACTGGATTTCATCACCGGCGCGAGCCGCTCCGAGGGTGGGGTGCCCATCATCGCGCTGCCCAGCACGGCCAAGCGGGGCGCGCGCAGCCGCATCGTTCCTATGCTGACCGAAGGCGCGGGCGTCGTCACGACGCGCAACCACGTCCACTGGGTGGTCACCGAACACGGCGCCGTGAATCTCTACGGAAAGTCCTTCCGCCAGCGCGCCGAGGCGCTTATCGGCATCGCGCATCCCCAATTCCGCGACGACCTGCGCCGCGCTGCTAAGGACTTGGGCTATGTCTAAAGAGCGAAACGAGGCGGCAGGAGGGCTAAAGACATGTTAACCAGGATAGAGATCAATAACTTCAAGACGTTTGTTGATTTCAAGGTCTCCTTAACGCCCTTTAAGGTCATTATCGGGGCCAATGGCGTAGGGAAGAGCAACCTCTTTGACGCGCTCAATCTACTCGCCAATCTGGCCGAGACAGATATGCGCACGGCGTTTCTGAACGTGCGGGGAGATGCCGGGGAGCTGTTCACCGTTACGCCGTCTGGGGAATCTGTGCCCTCCATGCGATTTGCCGTGGACTTGTTCGTAGATCGCTGCGTACGCGATGAGTGGGGGAGTGAGGCTGAGCTCAAGTACACGAGGATGCGCTACGAACTGGAGATTGCGCGGGGTTTGGATACTCAGGGCCTGGAAAGATTTGACATAAAGCATGAATCTTTAAGAGCAATTCCTCGTAACGATGATCCGTGGTTGAAACATTTTGACGAGATATTGCAAAAATGGCTATCTCAGCCAGAGTGTGAACGTACGACTCCTTTTATTTCTACAGATAGAGAAACTGGCGAGGCCGCGGTATATCTGCATCAGGACGGACGTTCAGGGAGAGTTGCTAAGTGGAAGTCTAAGGCCACAGTGGCGGAAAAAGCCGAGCGCACGGTTTTGAGTGGAGCGTTAAATACGGAATTTCCACACGCTTTTGCCGCCGGTGAGGAAATGCGCTCGTGGAAACGTATGCACCTCAATCCAGAGGTGCTGCGGGCTTCCAGCTCTATGGTCAGCCCTCAGAAATTAGGTGCCGATGGCAGTTTTCTACCGAGCACGTTGGCGCGCTTAAAGGCAGAAGGTGTATTAGAGGATATATCGGCGGACTTGAACTACCTGGTTCCCGAAATCGACAACATAGAAGTTGCACCTTATGAGGAGCAGGACCGTTACACGATCCATGCTTGGACTCGTGATGGGCGTAGATTTTCGTCTCGCGTCCTCTCGGATGGCATCTTGCGACTGTTGGCGTTACTTGCTCTGAAGCACGACCCCCGTCATCACGGAGTCCTATGTTTTGAGGAGCCAGAAAATGGCGTGCATCCTCAACGCCTAAAAAGCATGGTAGATGAGATCTTACGCCCCCTGGCAACGGACTTCGCGAAGGATTCCCCCGATCTTCCCTTACGTCAGCTGTTGGTGAACACGCATTCCCCTGTACTGGCTCAAGCGTTGGTCAAGGAGGAGATAGAGGCAGAGGAAGATCTGCTGTTTGCGACCATGGTCAGTCAAACTGCCTTCGACAAGCCCATGCGAGTCACGCGCATGTACCCGGTCAATCCCTCTCCCCAACTGCGCATGGACATGGATATTGAGCCTCAAGTCGCCGAGTACACGCTGGGAGAAGTAATTCGCTATCTTAAATCTGCGGATCCCCAAGAGACCATCGCTCGACTGGAGTTAGCATGAGGCAGTTGGTACTCGCGCTTTATGTCGAGGGGCCAACGGATGAAAGATTTCTGCCTCCCATCGTCCGCCGCACAGCGGAGGATCTGTTGGCCGGTCGTGGCGTTGATATTCTGGATCCCGTGGTGATTGATGACGAGATACACGCGCTTCCTACGCTGGTCGAGCAAATGGTGGAGGCCGCTCGAGAAGCCAAAGGATTCTATTTACTAATCGTGCATCAGGATGCCGATGCGCGTACACGCGGTCCGGCCCTTGAAGAGCGGATCGAACCTGGTGTGAGGGCCATAGCGCAGCATGACGACGATTGCCAGCAGCGCATCGTTCCGCTCATCCCGGTGCGCATGGTAGAATCCTGGATGTTGGTAGACGCGGAGGCGTTCTGTACAGTCATACCTGGGTGCTCTGATCCAGAGAGGTTGGACTTTCCACACTCCCCTCATCAAATCGAAAGCATCTTGGATCCCAAACTATATCTGCGCCAGTCGGTAGAGAGAGGGTTGGCACACCGTCCTCGCCATCAACGAGAGCGGTTCAGCTTTCCTCGCGTTCAGTCGCGGCTGGGTGAATCTATTCAGTTGGCAGCTTTGCAGAGGGTACCATCTTACCAGGCTTTCAGAGAAGAGTTTTCTATTGCTTTGGCGGAGTTGCATTTTTTCGATTAAGTGAATTTTATGTTTTGAGGAGGTGTACTTTGTTCCACGCGCTTGTCGCTGTTAAACAAGTGCCGGATACCACCAACATCCGCATTGACCCGGAGACGGGTAACCTGGTGCGGGAGGGGGTGCCGGCCGTGATGAATCCCTACGATGCGCACGCTCTGGCAGAGGCCGTCAAGTGGAAGCGCGCGTTGGGCGGGAAGATCACCGTGGTCTCCATGGGACCGCCGTCCTTCAATACCACGGTCCGTGAGGCCATCGAGCTGGGGGCCGACCGGGGTGTGCTCGTCTCGGACCGCAAGTTCGCGGGCGCCGATACGCTGGCGACGTCTTACGTGCTGGCGACGGCCATCGAGGCGATTCACGAGGAGGATCCCATCGACTTGCTCTTCTTCGGAAAGCAGGCCATCGACGGGGACACGGCTCAGGTGGGGCCGGGCGTCGCCGTGCGGCTGAACGTACCCATCATCACCTACGCTGTGAAAATCCAGGAGGTGGATCTGGAGGCGCGCCGCGTGATCGTGGAGCGCCGCACCGAGCGGTGGACCGAGATTGTGGAGACGCCGATGCCCGCGCTGCTAACCTGCGAGAAAGAGATCGCCGATGTCCACTATGCGCCATTGCCCGACCTGATCCGGTCGCTCAAGTACGATCCCGAGATGTGGACTATGGATGGGCCTGTTAAGTTCGAGCGCAAAAAAGTCGGCGTGCTGGGCTCGCCCACCATCGTGTATCGGACCGGCACCCCACCGCAGCCCGAACCGGGTGACAAAATCAACGCCCGTGAAATCGGCGCTGAGGCCGCGGTTGTGGACGTGCTGGAACGCGCAGAAAAGGCCGGCGTCCTGAAGGCCGCATTGGGTTCGAATGACGCCTTGGAGACGGGAGGTGAAGCGTGAGCATACGACGATTCTGGGTTTTCATTGAGCAGGAAGAGAGTGAAGTGCACCCCGTCTCCTGGGAGCTGCTGGGCGTAGCCAGCAATCTGGCCTCCCAGGTTCAGGAAGAAGCGAAAGCCGAGGGCGATGAGGTCGCCGTTGAGGCCGTCTTGTTAGGGCACGATGTGCGCGACATCGCCGAGGAGGCTCTTCACTACGGCGCCGACCGCGTCTATCTCGTGGACGATCCAGCGCTGGAGTACTATCGCAACTGTCCCTACTACCGGGGCATCACCGCGGTCGCCGAGAAATATGATCCGGAGGTCTTCCTCATCGGCGCGACGACGTTGGGCCGCGATTTGGCCGGCGCCGTCGCCACGGCCCTGCGGACGGGCCTGACGGCGGATTGTACCGGGTTGGAGATGGGCGACGTCAAGGGCGCCAAGCACAAGTTGCTGCTGGCGACCCGTCCGGCCTTCGGCGGCAACATCATGGCGACCATCGTCTGCCGCCGTCACCAGCCGCAGATGTCCAGCGTGCGACCGCGTGTGTTCCCCATGCCGGCGTACGATCCAGACGCCGAGGGCGAGATCATTCATGAATCGCTCACGGTCAAAGAGGACAGTTTTGAGGCCTGCATCAACGAGATCATCCGGCCCAAGGGCGAGAGCGTCAATCTTGAGTACGCCGACGTGATCGTCGCCGGCGGGCGCGGCCTGGGCACGCCGGAGGGCTTCGCGCTCATCAAAGAGCTGGCGGACGCCATGGGCGGCGTCGTCGGCGCGTCGCGCCCCTGCGTGGACGCAGGCTGGATCGACTACTCGTATCAGGTCGGGCAGAGTGGTAAGACGGTCCGGCCCAAGATCTACATCGCAGCCGGCATCTCTGGGGCGATTCAACATCGCGTCGGTATGCAGAATTCTGACTTCGTCGTGGCCATCAACAACGATCCGAACGCGCCCATCTTCGAAATTGCCGACGTGGGCATCGTGGGCGACCTCTTCGAGGTCATCCCGGCGATGAAGAAGCAGATTGAGGCGCTGAAGGAGGAGGTAGTCGCATGACAGAACGTGACATGCAAGAACGAATTGAGTTTGACGCTGTCGTCGTCGGTGCGGGACTCGCCGGCTCAGCCGCAGCCATGGTCATGGCCCGTGAGGGTCTGAACGTGGCGGTGGTCGAGCGCGGCAAGAAGCCCGGCGGCAAGAACTATTTCGGTGGCGCGATCTACACGCACGCCATCGCTGAGGTGCTGCCCGATTTCATGGAGCGCCATCCCAGATTCGAGCGACCGGTCACCGAGGCCGGGTTCTGGTTTTTGGCGCCCGACGGACTGACCAAAGCGGTCACCCAGGGCGGTAAGTTGGACACGGAGCCGCCTGACGCCTTCACCGCGCTGCGCGCGGACTTCGACCTCTGGTGGGCGGAGCAGGCGCAGGAGGAAGGCGCCTTCCTGATCCCCAAGACGACCGTGGTGGACTTTATCCGAGGTGAGAACGGGCAAGTGGAGGGCGTCGTCACCGATCGCCCCCAGGGTAAGATCTACGCGCCTGTGGTGATTATCTGCGAGGGCGTCAACAATCTTCTCACCCAGAAGCTGGGCCTGATCGACCACGATCTGGAGCCTGCGCACATGGCGTTGGCGTTCAAGGAAGTCATCGCGTTGGACGAGGGCACTATCAACGCGCGCTTCGGCTTGCCCGACAAAAAACACGGTGTCGCGGTCTCAGTGTTAGGCGACGTCTCGCTGGGCCTGCCCGGCATGGGCTTCGTCTACACGAACAAAAAGACGGTGTCGGTCGGCCTGGGCATGATGCTGGATACAGTGGCGGAGTACAAATTGCGTCCTTACGAAGTGCTGCAGCGCTATTTGGAGCATCCGGCCATCGCGCCCCTGGTGGAAGGCGGGCAGCTGCTGGAATACGGCGGGCACCTGATCCCGGAGGGCGGCTGGCACGATATGCCGCAGCTCTACACGGACGGTGCCCTGGTCACCGGGGATGCCGCCGCCATGGTCAACGCCCTGCACTGGGAAGGGACCAACATGGCCATTATCTCCGGCAAGCTGGCAGCCGAGACGGCCATCGAAGCGCATAACCGGGGCGATTTCACCTCGGCCACGCTCTCCGATTACAGGGAACGCCTGCAGCAGGGTTTCATCCTCCGGGACTTGAAGCAGTACCGCAAATTCTCGAAGTTCCTGGAGACGCATCCAGAATTCATGGGAACGTATCCGGCGTTCCTCAACGACGCGCTGGGCGGCTTCTTCAGCGCGTATGGCAAACCCAAGCGAAAGCTGTTCAACGAGATTTTCCAGGCCTTGACCCAGCGTCGGTCGCTGTTCAAGGCTGTGGGTGACATGGTATCGATGGGAAGGGCGGTGATGGGATGGTAATGAAAAAAGGGGACGCATTCGAGGCCAAGGAACTGCCGCAGGAAAAGCGGGAGAGCCTGCCCAATGTCTACGTGGACGATTTGCTGGTTTCGATCAAGTATTATATCGACGAGGAAGAGGCGCACCTGTGGATCAAGGATCACGAGATCTGCGCCCGCTGCCGCGAGAAGCCCTGTCTCTACTTCTGCCCCGTGAACGTGTACACGCTCGGCAACAACGATAAGATCCAGGTGGCCTATCAGGCCTGCGTGGAGTGTGGCTCCTGCCGGGTGGGGTGCCCCTATGAGAATATCGGGTGGAAACTGCCGCGTGGTGGCTACGGCGTGGCGTATAAGTTCGGCTGATTGGGCTAGATGCCGGTTATAAGCACCGGCTCAGATAAAACGAAACCTCCGGTTTCTAAATGAGACCGGAGGTTTTTCTATGGATTGCCTCACGCTCACCACTCCGCGTCGGGATCGGCCCAGGGTTCTGTGACGCGCTGGTATTCGTAGATCTCGTCCGGTTGGAAGAAGAGCGCAACTTCGCGTTTAGCGGATTTAGGGCTGTCGGAGCCGTGGATCAGATTGTGGCGATTGGAGAGCCCGAAGTCGCCCCGGATGGTGCCAGGGGAGGCCGCTTTGGAGTTGGTGGTACCCATCATTTTCCGCATCACGGCGATGGCCTCAGGGCCTTCCACCAACATCACCACCACGGGCGCCGACGTGATGAATCCGAGCAGCGGTTCGTAGAATGATTTGCCCTCATGCTCACCGTAGTGCTGTTCAGCCAACGCCCGTTCGATCCACATCATCTTCATGCCCGTGATGCGCAGACCGCGTTGCTCAATACGGCTGATGATGCGGCCTATAAGTCCACGCTGTACGCTATCCGGCTTCAGAATAATTAATGACTGTTCGAGTGCCACGTTGTACCTCCTTTGCTGGGTTGACATAGACGAAGGGGGCGCCTACAAGCGCCCCCCTTTGCTCTCTTGATGTGGTTCAGAACAAACCCATGGCCTGCTTGTAGGCGTCAAGCGCCCGGTCCAAATCTCCTTCTTTCATGTAGGCGTCGCCCAGTGTCTGTAACGGTCGTGGATCGTCTGGTTTCTGATCTGTGTAGGTTTTGAGATCATTGATCACTTGGTCGAGTAGGTCGCTGCCGCGGATAAGCCGCGTGTAGTGTTCCACGGCTTCGTCGATGTTGCCCATGTTCCAGAAGGCACGCGCCAGCTCGATGCGGGCCTGATAATCGGATTTGTTTTCCTCTACGTAGGCCGCGCGCTCCGCCACGTCGAATCTTGGCACCTCGATCTCGACGGGTGCTTCGGCTTCTGGGGGAAGGGCCTCAGCGATAGGTTCTTCCGGTTCCGCCACTTCTTCCTCAATTTCCTCCGGTGCCTCTGGTACTTCCTCAAGGGCACGTTCTTCTTCGGGTGAGGGCGCTGCCGGAACTGCCTCTGCCTCGACTGCTTGAGCTTCAATTTCTTCCTCTTCTCCCTCTTCAAAAAGCGTGAAACCAAAGGAGATGATCGGCTCTTCCTCTTTTTCCGCAACCTCAGGTTCTCGTTCTGCTTTTTCGATCTCAAAACCGGACCAGCCAAAGAACGCCTCTTCCGGTTCCTTGGGTGGCTGCTCTGCTGCCGGTGTGACCTCCGCCGCTTCCGCGGCCGGCTCCTCGGTGATTTCCTTCGCCTCCATCTCTTCTGCGACTTCCTCTACCGGAGGTTGAAGCTCTTGGAGCCAATCGGGGACCTCACTCGGTGCTTCGACAGCTTCTGCCTCCGCCGGTCCTGGCTCTTCTGGCGGCTGCAACTTCTGGAGCCAATCTGGCACCTCCTCGGCGGGGGCCGCTTCGGGTGGTGGAGCGGCTTCTTCTATCTCTTCAGGCTCCAACTCGCGGAACCAATCGGAAACTTCTTCCGGCTCGGCCGGAAGCTCGGCTTCTGCTTCGGCCGGCATCTTTTCGGCCTCTTCGACCTCGGCCGGCGCGGCTTCTTCCTCGACTTCTTCCTCGACAGCCTCCCTCGGTGCGCGGCCCATGATCTCGTCGACGCGGGCGCGGCGTTCGGCCTCGGCCTGTTCGCGGAGTTCGTCCTCTTTGCCGGCGGCGAGGTTTTCGAGCCAGGCCAGGGCGTCGTCGCCGGAGAGCATCTCGCCCTGCTCCATTGGCGCCGGAATCTCCTCTTCCTCTTCGAGTTCCTCGACCATTTCCGCCGCTTCGGCAGGTTCCAGTTCCTGGAGCCAGTCCGGCACGTCCTCGATCTCTTCGACCTCGGCCGGCGGGGCAGGCTCTGCTTTGGGCGGTTCCAGTTCCTGGAGCCAGTCTGGCACTTCTTCAGCGGGCGCAGCCTCGGCCTCCGCTTCGACCGGGAGGGCAGGTTCTTCTTCATCTTCGACCAGGGGCGCCGCTTCGGCTTCCGCTTCAACAGGGGGGGCTTCTTCCTCGCCGGCAAACGACGTCCAGCCAAACATTTCTTCGGTTTCAACGGCCCCCGTCTTCACCGGTCCCGCCTTTTCCTCCGAGGCCTGGATTTCTTGCAGCCAGTCTGGTATTTCTCCCTCTTCCTCCATCGCCTCCCACGCTTCGGGTGTCTCCGGCGCTTCAGGTTCTTCAGGCGCCTGGAGATCCTGCAGCCACTCCGGTATCTCCTCACCTTCTGGCACTTCTTCGGTGACCGCTTCGGATGGTTGCAGCTCCTGGAGCCAGTCAGGCACTTCTTCAGCGGCCTCAGGTGCTTCCTCTTCGACCGTCGGCGCTTCTAATTCTCCCATCCAGTCTGGTTTTTCTTCCAATTCCTCAGCGGCCGCTCGTGCCTCTTCAGGTTCCATCTCTCGGAGCCAGTCGGGGATTTCTTCTTCGGCTTCTGGGGGCGCTTCCAATTCTGCCGGTTCGGCTTCTTCTGGGCCTTCTTCTTCCAGTTCAAGCTCTTGCAACCAATCAGGTCCAGCCTCTTCTTCTTCCTCGGCCTCTAACCAGGCTGCGATCTCTTCTTCCTCAACCTCTTCTTCCTCCAGCCATGATAATGTTTCACCTTCTTCTAAAGGTCCAAGTTCTTCCAGCCAATCCGGGATTTGGAGCTGGGAATCCAATCCGGCCGTGATGTCCACCAGGCGCATCTCTTCATCGGATGTCTCGGGCATAGCTTCGGAGACGCGAACCGACACGGAGACCGCTTCCAGGCGTTTGAACCATTCGGCTTCTTGATCGACGGGCAATTCGCCGGGATCGTACGTCAGCTTTTCGACCATGATCTCTTGCTCTTGAAGGAAGTTATCTGCACCGAAGAGTTCAGCGGCCAGGCGGTTGCCCGGGTCTATGGTTTGGGCGCGTTCAAGATAACGGCGACCTTCTTCCTGACCACTTTTTAGCCATAGGGTTCCCAGGATGAGATTGGCTTTGAGACAGTAGGGCAATTCCTTTAAGAGATCTTGGCATTTGTCGGCCGCTTGCACGATCTGGCCGTCTCGCCAGTAGGCTTCGGCCAGCGCCAGTTTGAGATCCACCCTCTCGGGGTGTTCATCCAAGATATGGCGTAATTCGGTCGCCGCGCGACTGTAAAGATCTCCCTTCAAGTAAAGGCGGGCCATGCCGGCGTGAGACAAGGGAACGTAATCAGGCTCGATCCCGCTGAATTTGCCGCGCAGCTTACGGATCTCATCCGCCAGTTCCTCATTGCCGGGATCCAGCTCGAACGCGCGTTCCAGATTCCAAAGCGCTGCTTTGTTATCGTCGAGTTGCTGGTGGGCAATGCCAAGCCCAATGCGCGCCAGTAGATGTTCTGGGTCGGCGTTTAGCACGCGCCGGAACATGTCCTGGGCTAACATGGGCAGGCCAGCATCTAGCATCATCTTGCCAAGCAGATAGTATGCTTCGAGGTGGCGGGGATATTCTTCCAGGAGGTGCCGGAGATGAGCAAAGGCCTCAATGTAGCGTGCCTCCTCCAGCATTTGATCTATTTCGTTTTCGTATGCCTGTAAGGTGACTTCCGTCACGATTTACCTCCTCACTTGCAGGACCGACCTGGGCATTTCACTTTAATTATGCAATGTTTTGAGATAAAAGTCAAAAAGAGACTAGCGCGACAACGAAGCTCTTATGTTGGGACATGGACACGTTTCTAGCCGGGCCTGGATGTCCCTGACATGTCCCTGACATGTCCCTGAAGTACTATGGAGAGCAAGAAGCCGCTGGGAACCCTATAACTGCACTCTACAGCATCTTCTGAGAAGGTCAACTTCCGAAAACGCAGGGCTTTATCATTCTCGCTGCACGTCTATTCTTGCTTGAAATGGATTGCCAAATCCACGTATGTGAAGTGGTTTTTGGCCGCTAACGGGGATCTGGCGATCCCCTCGAAGCGCGAACGATAAGATCCTGCCGAAAAGATACGATTCTACAAGGCTGAGGGTCCTCTGGTTGGAGTCGATATGGTTGCAGAAGGGTTTCCCTAATGGGCGGTGTTCGCTGAAGTCGCGGATCTGGCGATCCGCTCGAAGCGAGTGCGGTGATGTTAAGTCATTCAGGGGATTGGATTTCATCCAACCACTACATATATCCATGTTTCTCTTTGGCTGCACCTTTTCTCAGCGCAGCCAAGCATGACTTTACTGAAAAAAGGTTGCGCCTCACGCAAAGACGCCGCCGACCAAAGGTCGGACAGTCACCAAGAGTTTTAAATTATTTATTACTTCTATCACTTTTATGAACAGCAAAACCAACCCAGATCAATAAAATCTACCATCTTATGAACTTCCTTTGCGTTCTTGGCGCCTTTGTGAGAGGTTGATGGCTATTTCAGTGGAGTCAAGCATGGTCTCTCATATCCAGAAAAACTTGCTTACGAAACGCACAACTTATTTAGTCACTATTCCTAAAGAAGTCCAGGGATCAGGCGTCGGATGCGCGCCTTTTCTGTGAGCGGGCTGCCGTCGGCATCCACTGCTACGATGGCGCCGTCTACTGCGTGGGTGCGGAGTTCACCCTTTGCAAATCGGTTACGCTTGAGCTGGGGGGTATCCAAGAGCCCGACCTCCACAGCGTGCGCGAGAGTTTTGGGATCGCTCAAGGGATCCTCGGCCCTCTCAGCGCCCAGACGCCGGATGGCCTCAATCAGCACCTGGGCCTCGCCCACCAATTCTTCCTTGCGTGCTCGGACGCCAGGGTCGGCGGTCATATCCGGTTGACCGTCCAGCGCCGTCTGGATGACTTGCTGGGCCATCTTGGCCGACGCGATGACCTCGTCGGCGATCGCGGCGTGATGAGCTTCGGTGTAGCTGACGACGTGGACGATGGAAGGACGCAAGGCCATCTGTAGATAGATAGACTCGGCGAGATGAGCGCGGGCACGGGTCTCATCGACCGGATAGCTGAGCAATCCCGTGCGCGTCTGCCGCCAGATGCGGAAGCTCTCATCGACGAAGGCTTCCGCCACCTCGATCTGAGCCAGGGCTTTCGCCAGGTCCATGCGGTTAGAAAGCGTGGGTGGACTCTCAAACATGTACGTGGTGATGTAGTCCCGCACGCCGGCTTTCTTGGCGTTGTAGGCGTAGAGAGACGAGACCGCCACAGAGATGACGTCGGGCGCGTCGCGCATGCCCCAGTGATAGGGCTCATTGCCCTCGAGGGGAATGTCGCGCTCGCCGTGCCACCGCATCAGCGCGAGATGCTCGCGGATCGACGCCTCAAGGCTGAGCGGTCCCCGCCCGTCCATGGCGTTGAACCAGAAAAGCGACGTGGCGCACCAGGCGTTGTGGATGGTTTTTCTGAGCATCTCGGCATACTTCAGCAAGTCGCGCGTGCCGGAGTAGGAACGCATCAGGGGGAAGTTTCCGCAGCGGCTGGCGGCATACAGCCGTCGCAGATCCTCTTCTGAACGGAAGGGGACACCGCCGGCTCCCTTGCTCTTGGGCGTCTGAAGATCGGGATGGAAGAAATTCTCCTGAGCATCCTGGTCTGCGCCCAAGGAGATGACGTCCAGCACCTGCGATTCGGCGATGTGGGTGATACCCGCGACCGTCGGTTCAATCGTCTGTGTGGGGATGCCGAAGTGGTGTCGTAAAAGCGGGTAGGGCGCTTTCCAGTGAACTCGCTCAATGGCACGTTGCGGGGGCCGTGCGGGCGTTGTATCCTCGCCACCTTCGCCTTTGAGGTAGCTAAGCACAGCCGTGGGGGGGTCGGTGCCGTCAAAGACCGCTTCGAAGATGCCCATTTGGCGCGCCACCTCGGCGACGGGCGGCGTGCCTCCGAAGACGAAGCGTCGCTCGCTCAGGCCGGCGGCTTTCATCACCGCCCAGAACTCTTGCAGCGCGGCGCGTGCGTTCTCCGGCGTCAACCGGTAGCTCACGCCGATGACGTCGGGGTTGAATTCGTGGGCCAGATCCGCCCAGGTTTCCGCATCGGTGGCCGGGCCCGCAAACAGCGTTGTGTGGCCTAATTGCTCGGCCAGCGTTAGAAAATGGTTGACGCCGGCCACGTGCACGCATTCACCTAATGCTCCGGCAAGGATTCGCATGTTGGCCTCCTGAATATGGACGTTTTTGAGATAGACGCCCGCTACGCCGGGCGTTGCCCCGTCTCGACGTAATGATGCAGCTCATCGACGGACAGATTCTGGATACCCAGCTTTTTCAGCGTTCGCCCCGTGTGCCAGTAGTTGACACCGTGGATGGTATTCGCCAGTTGGATGAGAGTTTCCATCGTGCTGGTACGGGTGCCGTATTGTCGGCCTATCTCCACGATGGGAACGAGGCTGCAAGGAATCTCTTCGAAGAGATACCGGTGATGCAACCTGGAGGGCGCGGATATGCCCTTGTACCCAGGATTGTCGCGCATGGCATCGAAGAGTGTATCCCCTTTCGCGGCATAGGCGCGATAGAGCCATTCTCGAGCCGTTTGGGCCCGGACGCCGATGGACGCTGCCACGGTCACCCGTTCGCGGTCCAGCGCCTGGAGCACCCGCGCCGTAGCGGGCGTGACTCCTTCCATATAAAACTGAAAGTTGCCCCTGGTGCTTTCGATCCACCCTGCATTGAGGATGGTGAGCGCCGGGTGGAAAATGGCGCCCATGTTGTTTAGGCTCGTGTGCAAGACGCTCTTGGCGGGAATAAACTGGGGATATACCTGGTTGATGATTTCCAATGCTTCGGCCGTGCATGTGCCGGGCAGTGCCGCAACCGGCACCGTGAACTTGGTGCGGAAAATGCGGGCTTCGGCGGGGCCGATGCTGCGCGATGCGAAGATAAAGGTCTCCGCTTCGCAGATGGTGGGAGTGCATTGGCAGTTTCCTTCTCGCAAGCCCTGTACAAATTCCAGCGCTCCGCCGGTCCGCCCCGGATTGAGAAGCAGGACTTGGTCGTCTTGGAGATAGGGCGCGACCTTGAGGGCGATAGAATGGTGTCCCGACGCCGGGATGACGACCATGATCAAATCGGCGTCTTTGACCGCTACCTCCACATCTGACGTGACGGTGTCTAGCGGGCCAAACACCTCCTTCCCCTCCTCGGTAAACAGATTAATGCCTTTGCGCACAGCAATGATTTCGATATGTTCAGGGGTCCGATTATACAACGTGACCTTGAATCCCCGTGACGCTATCTCTGCCGCCATGGCCTTCCCGCCATGACCGGCTCCGATGACGGTGATGTTCAATTCTTGCGCGTTCATCTCTACCTCCCTATGATGATCCAGTGGTGTTCTTGGCACACACAAAGCAGGATCCAGGGGATGTGTCTCTGACGAGACCGCGCGGAGGGCAATAGGATCCTGCTGATAGCTCACACTGAGCCGTGCTTTTGGAAGATATTCAGAGTATAGCACAGACCCGAGATCGGAAAACCCAATTTGCTGGAAGCAGACTCCTATCCCCAAGTCCTTTTTCTCCCATCCCCACAACTCTTGCACATCCCTTTCACTGTGTTAAAATAGCCCTTGTGCCTCCCTTGCATAAGGAGGTTCTGCTCACGTTGGGCGATTCTTTGACAGAGTGGTTTGCAAGATGGCGTTCTGCTGATAGGCCTGGATGGTTGAGCAGTCAATACACTAACACGGAGGTAGTTATATGGCTGATGAGGTTCAATCCCAAGAAGCCGGTGAAATCGAAGAATTATCTGGAGATGCTGTATCGTCGGACTCAGATTCCCAAGCGGTCCAAGAGCCGCAGGTAGAATCCGCCGCTGCGCCGCCGGAACCGGAGGAGTTAAACGAAGAGGAACCGATATCAGATTCCCAAGCGGTCCAAGAGCCGCAGGTAGAATCCGCCGCTGCGCCGCCGGAACCGGAGGCGTTAGATGAAGAGGAACCGCTATCAGATTCCCAAGCGGTCCAAGAGCCGGAGGTAGAATCCGCTGCTGCGCCGCCGGAACCGGAGGAGTTAGACGAAGAGGAACCGATATCAGATTCCCAAGAGGTCCAAGATGCGGAGGTAGAATCCGCCGCTGCGCCGCCGGAACCGGAGGAGTTAGACGAAGAGGAACCGATATCAGATTCCCAAGAGGTCCAAGATGCGGAGGTAGAATCCGCTGCTGCGCCGCCGGACCGGAATTGAGCGAAGAGGAACCGGCAAAGGCTGTGAGTTTGGCCGATATGGAGGCCGAACCCAAGGAATCGAAGTGGTTCGATCCGGATGTCGCTATCACGAAGACCCTGGGGTTTGTTCAGGACAACGGCTGGGTAGCCGGAGCAATGGTAGCGGCTTTGTTGTTACTTTTCCTGTTCTTGCCGCCGGTCTCTCTGGGCAAGCGCCTCTTTGGCGGGGCGGGATACACTGTCCTGGCTGCGGAGAATCCTTCGTTAAGCCATCCCGATGGCCTGGTCGTTGCGATAGCTTCGGAGGCGGAAGGCGAGCTCAAGATCAAATTGGATTCTGTGCCCCGTGCGGACTTCCTCAGCGATGAAGCGTCGGAAGAGTACCAGGTGGCGCGCAAAGCGTTGCCGTCGTATCTTGTACCCAAGAGTCCCTATTATCACGTGCAAACGCGCGCCGACGTGGAGATGCCGGTCGAGCTCACGGTGACCATCCCCAACGAAGCGGAACCGTGGGAAACCCTTGATCTCTACGCATGGGATGGCGAGACCTGGTCATGGCTCCCCAGTGAACTAAATCGTACGGATGAGGTGCTGGTCACGGATCTGAAAACGGCGCCGAAATCCGTCCTGGTGGTCCAGACGGATCAAGCGGAGCTGGCTCTCGTTACCGGAGCTAAAGATCTGCCCCCGATCGAGTATGAGGCGCTGCTAAACGGTGTGGATCTCGTCGGATTGACGGTTGGCACCTTAGGGGGCCTCACAGGTGACCCGGCGTTGTTACCGCCCGGCAATGTCAGCGAAAACCCGGTCCTGGTCCCAGCCATTCGCAACTGGGTGACTGGACGCGATCCCAATCGTGCGCTGGTTGTGGACTTGTTGACCATCGAAGAAGATCGTGCTGCCCATCTGCAGAATCTGACGACCTTGGTGCAGAATGGGGGTTACAGTGGATTGGTCATCGATTATCGGGGTTTGACAGCCGATCATCGGGATGCGTACACTGCCTTTGTCTCTGATCTGGCCGCTGCGTTGCATGAACAGGGAGCCTGGCTGGCGGTGACCGTGGACGTCCCGCAACAGGCGGGCGATACGTGGGACACGGCCGGCTATGACCTCGCCGCGTTGGGTGCGGCGGCCGATTACGTCCGGCTATGTTTGCCGAAGACGCCACAGGCCTACGCGCCGGGCGGGGTCGCCGAGCAGCTGGTAATCTGGGCGACATCGCAGGTTAATCGTTATAAACTGTACCCCGTTTTCTCCACGCTGAGTCATAATGGGCAGCAGTACGTCACCATGAACGAAGTGGTAGAGGCGTTGGGCGACCTAAATGCCGGCGATGCCAATCTCACCGATGGCATGCTGGTGACGCCTGGAACTACGTTTGATTTCCAGTTGGGTGAGGGATGTACCATCCAAGATGATCCTGCAACGGCTGCGACAAAGCTGAAGACGACGGAAGCTTCCTACTGGCTGGGGACGCCGGCGTGGTTGCGCTCCCGCCTGGATATGGTGGCGCGCTATAACGTCGGTGGCGTGGTGGTGCAGAATCTGCTGACCGAAGGCAATTTCCCCGGTCTACGCGTCGCCCTTCAGAACTTTGAGACAGGAACGCCGACCGCGCCGCAGAGCACGCTGGATATTGTTTGGGAAATCACGTCACCTGCCGGGGATGTCGAAACGTCGAAGGCTTCCCTCTCGCAGCCTGAGTTTGCCTGGGCGGCGCCGGAAGCGACGGGCACCTACAAAATCGCGGCCAGCGTCGCCGGGACACCGAAAGGCCAGGTCGCGCTCCAGGTCGCATCCTCCGCCAACCTCGGTAGGGGCGGCGGTGATGTTGAGGCTGCCGGGGCAGTCCTGCCCGATGAGGTTCCCGTAGAGCCTGAAGATGAAGATGAAGGAGAAGAGGCCGAGACCGAGGGTGAAGGTGAGGAAGTTCCTACCGGTACCCTCAAGGCTGCTTTTGTGGCAGACGTGACGGTGCCCGATAACACGCAATTTGACAAAGGAGCAGCTTTTACCAAGACTTGGCGCGTTCGGAACGCCGGTGAGAGCAGCTGGCCTGCTGATACAGCTTTGTCTTTCTACCAGGGCGTACAGATGACGGAGATTGCCGACGTGGAGGTCGGTGAGGTCGCGCCGGGAGAAGAGATTGATATCAGCGTGAAACTGATCGCGCCCAATGAGGATGGATTCTACAAAGGGCAATGGATCCTGAAGGCTGCCGGTGAACAGATCTCGGGCAGTCTGGTCTACGTGGCTATCCAATGTGGCGAAGGCGCCAGCGAAGAAGAGGAAGCGGAGGCCCCTTCACCGCCACCGTCCTCCATTGGAGGTGGCTTTGAGCTGGGGGGACACATCCAGGATGGCGGCTATCCCTATGCGGATCTCATGCATTATGCAGGCATGAACTGGGCTAAGGTCCAGGTGCGCTACCCCGGCGACGCCAGCGGCGTGATCGCGGCTGCGCATGCTCGAGGCTTTAAGATCCAGGTCAGCGCGTTGGGTGGCTCTGGTATGGTCACCCAGGGCGGATTCAACGAGACCATCGCCAACTGGGTGGCCGGTATGGCTGCCGCCGGCGCCGACGCTATTGAGATCTGGAACGAGCCCAATATCCCCCGTGAGTGGCAAAGTGGCCACATCAACCCGGAGGCCTACACGCAGCTTCTCTGTGCGTCGTACTCCGCCATCAAGGCCGCCAATCCCAACGTGGCCGTCATCAGCGCGGCACCTGCGCCCACCGGCTACTTCGGCGGCTGTGGCGGCGGTGGCTGTGATGATATTCCTTTCCTGCAGCGGATGTATAATGCTGGGGCGGCGAACTGCATGGACTACATCGGCGCGCATCACAATTCCGGTGCGACGCCACCGTCCGCAACCAGCGGGCATCCCGCCGATCCGGGGAGCACACATCATTCCTGGTTCTTCCTGCCTCAGACTCGGGCTTATTACAACACCTTTGGTGGTGCCCGACAGCTCTTCTACACTGAGTTGGGTTACGTTTCGCCGGAAGGCTTTGGTTGGATTCCAGACACCTTCGCGTGGGGCGCCAATACCACGGTGGCGCAGCAAGCCCAGTGGCTCTCCGAGGTGGTGCAGTTGAGCAGCCAGACCGGCATGGTCCGCGTCGTCATTGTCTGGAACGTGGACTTCGATTGCTATGGTCCCTGTGGCGGTGTTCAAGATCCTCAAGCGGGCTATGCTATCATCCGGCCCGACGGCAGTTGTCCGGCCTGTGAGTCCTTGCACGCCCTGTTGGGCACACGCTGAACGTATTTGGCCGATGATTACTGGGCCCGTCTGTGCGCTTGCACGGACGGGCCTTTTCTCTGAAAGTGAGTGACGTAAGATATGAAGCGGTCTAGACTCCAGCGGATTCTGACGCGACTTTTGATGGTCGTGACAGGGGTCTTCCTGGTTTCGCTGGCAGCGATGTTGATCCTCTCATCTTATAGGAAACCAGGGACGCCTGTCAATGTGGCGATCGAAGCGTCTCCCCCGATGCCGACGTCCACTTCCACGGCGCCACCTCGGATCACGCCGACAGTCACGGTGAGACCCAGCCCCAAGACGGTCGCCGTTCGTCCTCCCCAACAACCACTCAAGCCGGGGATCTGGGCCCAATGGCAGGCCGATCTCTCCGTTCCCGATCTCTCTCAATATGATCCCGGTGCGACATTCACTAAGACTTGGCGGCTTGTCAACATTGGAGAGATGTCCTGGCCCACAGATACAGTTTTGACCTCTTTGAGAGGTGACCGCCTCTCGGCTCCGGTTGTCGTCACCGTGGGGACGGTTGATCCCAGAGACCACATTGATATCAGCGTAGGGATGCAGACGCCCGATCAAGATGGTATCTTCGTCGCCCAGTGGGCGCTGACCACGGGCGATAGCATTATTCCTGGGAGCCAGGTCTGGCTCGCCGTCACCGTTGGAGAGGGTGAAATTGCCGAGACGGACACGGTCTTGCGAGGTCCCTTTGAACTGGGCGGACACGTCTTCCAGGAACTTGAGCATGCTGAAGAGATGGCTTATGCGGGTATGAGCTGGATGAAAGTCCAGGTACGGTATCCTGAACCGGCGCCTGCGGATATGATTGCGCGGGCGCATGATCTCGGATTCAAGGTATTGGTCGGCGCGGCCGGTGACGCGAGGCGTGTAACAGAGTCGGGCTTTTACAATCGTTTTGCGGAGTGGAGCGTGGGCATCGCGGCCGCCGGCGCCGACGCCGTCGAGGTCTGGAACGAGCCGAACCTGCCCCGCGAGTGGCAGGAAGGGTATATAAGCCCGGTGGCCTACACGCGCTTGCTCTGCACGGTCAACCGCGCCGTTAAAAACGCGAATCCGCGCACCCTGGTTATCAGCGCGGCCCCGGCCCCGACAGGCTATTTTCGCGGCTGTCATACCAACGGCTGTGACGATATGCCCTGGCTGCAAGGACTGTACGACGCTGGCGCGGCGGGCTGCCTAGACTACGTCGGCGCGCATCACAACGCCGGTGCGACCGCGCCCTCGGCGACGACGGGCCACCTGGCTGATCCTGGCGGATCGCATCACTCCTGGTACTTTTTGCCGCAAACCTACCTTTACTACGAGGCGTTCCAGCGCACGCGCCGCATCTTCTACACGGAGCTCGGGTATCTTTCGACAGAAGGCTTCAGCTGGACGCCGGAGGCATTTTCGTGGGCCGCAGGCACGCGTGTCGCACAACAGGCGCAGTGGCTCGCCGAGGCGGTCCGCTTGAGCCGAGAGATAGGCGTGGTGCGCGCTGTCATCGTCTGGAACGTCGACGCGACGTGTTACGGCGACTGCGGTGGCGGCGAAGATCCCCAGGCAGGCTACGCCATCATCCGGCGCGACGGCTCCTGCCCGGCCTGCGAAACTCTGCACAATGTCATGAACCCTTAGACACTTGAGCAAACCAGAAACCCAAGGGATAACTCGATACGGCGTCCCTGTATTACGCAATACGCAATACGCAACACGCAATGTTTCTTATCGCTCCAGATCATCACACTTCCCTTGGTTGACTTGCGAGTCAGCTGCGGTAAGCTAGACACCATGTTCTATGATGAAGTTGAACTCTACATCAAGGGTGGACGCGGCGGCAACGGGGCCGTCGCCTTTCGCCGAGAGAAATACGTGCCCTACGGTGGCCCCGCCGGCGGCGATGGTGGCAAGGGCGGCGACGTCATCCTGGTGGTGAACCGGCACCTGAACACACTCTACCACCTGCATCACCGGCACAAGTTCAAGGCCGAAGATGGCGAACACGGGCGCGGCAAGCAGCAGTACGGCGCCGGCGGGGATGATCTGTACGTCAAAGTGCCGCCTGGCACGCTGGTCACTGATCTGGAGACGGACCGGCTGTTGGGCGACTTGACGGAGCCTGGCGAGGAATTCGTCATCGCGCGCGGGGGCAAGGGCGGACGCGGCAACATGCACTTCGCCACCTCCACGAATCAGGCGCCGCGTATCTCCGAGAAGGGGGATCCAGGAGAGGCGCGCCACATCAAATTGGAGCTTAAGCTGTTGGCCGACGTGGGCCTGGTGGGCAAACCCAACGCCGGCAAATCCACCCTGCTCTCCGTCACCACGGCGGCCGAGCCGAAGATCGCGTCTTATCCCTTCACGACGCTGCAACCCAACCTGGGCGTCGTCGCGCTGGACGCCAGCACGACCTTCGTCATGGCGGATCTGCCGGGCCTCATCAAGGGCGCGAGCCAGGGCAAGGGATTGGGCCACGAGTTCCTTCGCCACATCGAACGTACCCGCGTCCTGATCCATCTGGTGGACGGGACGGCCCCCGATCCCATCGAAGACCTCAAATCCATCAACGGGGAGCTGGCGGCCTTCGGGCACGGTTTGATGAGCAAGCCGCAGATCGTGGCTATCAACAAACTCGATATGCCCAAGGCGCAAAAGCGCTTCCTGGCCTTGAAGGCGACCATTGAGGAGATGGGCTACGACGTGCTGGGTATCTCGGCGCTTACTCACGAGGGCATCCGGGAGCTGCTGGGACACGCCCGGCAGATGTTGGAGCAAGCACCGGCCCCGGAACCGCAGAAGCCGGGACGCGAAGAGCCCGTGGTCGTGCGCCCGGACTTTTCACAGGAAGAAGGCTTCACCGTGGGGCGCGTGAACGAGCACACCTGGCGCGTGCGTGGTGGCAAAATTGAGCGGGCCGTGCAGCGGACGAACCTGAACCAGTATCAGAGCCTGATCCGCTTGCACCGTTACCTGCGCAGCAAGGGGGTCCTCGATGTGTTGCGCAAAGCCGGTGTCAAAGAGGGAGACACGGTCTACATCGGTGAATATGAGATGGAGTGGAGCGACGAGGCGGACGAAGTGTAGGTACTGGAACGATAGATAAGCGCGAGGCGAACACCCTTCACGTTTTTTTCATGCGACGAGCTCGGGGAGAGCTAGCCACCTGCCGGCGTACGTCGGATGAGTCAGGCCGTTCTGCAGAAAGCCGTCCTCAATCAGACGCTCCACCGTCCGGCGCACGTACTGGTTCTGCCACCAGAAGATCTTGCGCACGTCGCGCAGCTGAGCCGCTCCCACCGAGGCGAAGTAGCGCCGTACCAACGTCTCGCGCGCTTCTTTGAGCCCGATGGCGCGGGCCCGTGCCGGTAGCTCCGGGAAGTGGCGATGCACGCAATCGTAAACGTACGCATACCGCCACGCGCCGGCCTTGGCGGTGCCCACCGGCAGGATCTTGAAATCGGCTTGAAGCTCCTCTAATCCCCGGTTGAAGCGGTAGTTGCGCTTTTTGCCCGCCATAAGCGTCGCATTGCGCAGCGCCACCGTATGCATCGGCCCCTCGCGCAGGAGCGCTTCGTAGATCAGCTTGGCCTCCCGCGAGAGCGTGCCATCCATGTACTGCTGGAGATAGTCCGCGCCGGGGTCGCCGTAGTTCTTGCTAAGCGCGTAGAAGGTGGGCGCCAGTTCCAGAGAGATGATTGTGGCCTTGCGGCGCAGCACCTTGGCGTAGTACCAGCGGTGCTTGTCCAGCAGATCGTCCTTCCAGCCCCAGGTGACGTGACCGGGGTCGTCGTGTTCGTTGGGCACAGGTCGGTCGCCCGCTACCGCCACCCAGAGGCTCGGCAGTTCGGCGTCTTTGATGGGCCAGAAGAAGACGAAGCCGCGCGTGTTGACGAATGCTACGGCCTCGTCCTTCGACATCACGGGCCGGTTGATCCGGTAGGTCGCGGCGTGGTAGGCTTGCAGGCGTTCGAGGTTGAGCTGGGTCATGAGGTCATCATTCCTGGTCCCAGCCCACGGGGCCATCGACGTGTCCGCCCAGCTCGACGTAGGCACTCTCCACATTCCAGCGATGCGCGGTGGCGTTGGCCTCCGGCTGACGGAAGGTCATTGCGCTGCAGGCGTCCACGGTCGTTGCCATCGATGCGCCCGCCGCCAGCGCTCGCTCGACCCGCGTGCGCAATTCGGCGAGATAGGCGCGGTCTTCTTCGAGACGGCGCTGGATATCGGCCGGATCAGTCGTGGCGCCACCGTGTCCGGGCACCAGCGCACGCAGCTTTAGCGCGGCGAGGTTCGCCAGCGTGTGCTCGTAAGCTCTCAGGCTATGACTCACCAGCGGAATCTCTTGATCGCTGAGCATGTCGGCGGCCCAGAGCAGACCGGTCTCCGCATGATAGGCGACGATCTGATCGGGTGCGTGTCCAGGCGCATGGAGCAGCCGTAGTCTTACGTCGCCGACGGTCAGAGTCAGCTCCGTGTTGAAGGTCACAGTGGGGCGCGGCGGGACAAAAGGCCTCTCGCGGTCGAAGCCGCGTTTGGCATCCCACGCGGTAACCTGTCGTTGCAGATCGTCTCCGTGCTCGTGAATCACGTCGTGATATTGGTTGTGCGCGAAAACTTGCGCCTCCGGGAAACAGCGCCTCCCCAGCAGATGGTCCCAATGTCCGTGGGTCAGAATGAGCGAGGTCACGGTCGCCTGCTGCTCAGCGACGAAGGCCGCGATATGATCCAGCGAGGCCTCGGTCAGGCCGGGATCAATGAGACAGGCTTCGTGCTGGCTGATGAAAATGCCGTGGTTCGTGGCATAGAGATCGCTCTGCAGCACCCAGAGCTCGGGCGTGAGCGGCGTAAAGTCCGTAGCCGTCATCCCTAATTTCGCTCCTTCGGTTTCTTTGGACCGCCAAGACGTGTTACGGCTTCGAGAATGCTCTCTGGATCGGAGGTGCGCAGGGCTGCGGAGGGCGCGGGCCGGTCATCCAGCACGATGGATACCAGGCCGTTACGACAGGGGATGGCGAGATCTGCTGTGTAGGCCTTCTCCCCTTCACGGATCAGATAGTCGCGTTCTGGGAAGAAGCCACTCTCTTTCAGCGTCACATAAAGTCCATCGGCGCCGGAAGCGTAGAGATCGTTGATCTCCTCCGCGTCGTTGAACCGGTCCCAGGTGGTGATGATAAACGTGATCCGTCGCCAGCGCAGACTGGGGATGGATGGCTCGCGCCGGATCAGCGGGCCGAGTTGTATCTTAAAGTATGGCTGATCGGCCCGAGGATGGTCGGCCTGGTCCGGCAGCAGGTCGCGCCGGTAGGCTAGCTCGTGCCCCCGCACCTCCGCGTACCAGTGGATGGCCCATTTCTCTTCCTTGAACGCCGAAGTAAAGTAGAAAGCCAGCACCGCCGCGTCGATGGTGCTTCGCGGCGCATGCTTCCGGGGTATGCGATACCACCCTTCGTTTTGCGCGATACGAAAATCCGCCGGTTTTGTCATGACGCCGACCAGAACGCGATCCGCAGCATGGAACATGTTCGACCTCCTCTGCGTAATTATGGGCGAGTATAGAAGGGGACGGGGAGTTGTCAAACTGTAGAAGTGATTTCTGAACGATAAAGGACCCGCCGGGGTTCTTCCCTGCGGGTCCTTTTCTAAAGAAAGAGGTTCAAGAAGCGCGCTTTTTCTTGCGTGCTTTGGGGCGACGTTGTTGTGTGGCCTGACGCTTCAGCTCCGCGTTGTACGCTTTGGCGAATCGGGTTTGACACTGGTACATATCCATCGTTCCCTCCGTATAGACTAAGGGGGCGCTTGGTCTTGTTACTTCTTCCGCGACTTCTTCCGTTGCTGCTTGATGCGAACCGTGCGTCGCAGTTCCGCGTTACGGGCATCTGCAAATGCCTTGATCTCGTATCCGTCCATCGTACTCTCCTTTTGTTCTTCTCTTATGCTTGACTGCACTGAAATAACCATTAACCTCACGCAAAGGCGCCAAGAACGCTAAGAAAATTCAAGTGATAGTAAATTTTATTGATTTAAGTTGGCTTTGCTATTCATAAAAATCATAAATAACTTAAAAATCTTGGCTGACTTTTTTTCAGGTCAGCCATGCTTGTATTCTAAACTTAGATGGAGCAGATCGCCTTATGCATCTGGCTGGTTTGTGTGCTGGACGGTAAGTCTGTCTGTGCCCTGGTCAGAAGGACAGTCAGCCGTTGAAACCACTGAGGTCTGTTCGAGGGCTTCTCATCTGGAGCGTCTCGCTGTGTGCAGATAAAACGCT
>DAOTUH010000319.1:0-7358 GCA_034437255.1 Anaerolineae bacterium | reverse complement strand
ACGCAATACGCCTTTTGAACTCACATCAATTGCATCAAGAGGGTATTAGATGAGTGACGCACTCCACGGCAATCTCTTAGTCGGGCAATCCGGCGGGCCGACGGTGGTGATCAACGCGAGCCTCGGTGGCGTGGTCCGCGAAGCGCAGCAGCACGCCTGCTTCGAGCGCGTTTACGGGCTGGTACACGGCATCGAGGGCGCGCTCAGCGGGGCACGGTCGGGAGACCGGCCCCGGCTTTCTAGATTGGATCTCACCGACGAGACGCCGGAGACTCTCGACCGGTTGAGCCGCACGCCCGCCTCGGCGCTGGGTTCGTGTCGCCACCGGCTGACGCCGGAGGACTACGATCGCATCCTGGCGGTCTTCCGCGCTCATAATATCCGCCACTTCGTCTACATCGGCGGCAACGACTCCATGGACACCTGTCACTGCATCTGGACGCTGGCCGACGCCGAGGGCTACGAGATGCAGGTCATGGGCGTGCCCAAGACCATGGACAACGATCTGGCGCGCACCGACCACTGCCCTGGCTACGGGAGCGCCGCGCGCTTCCTGGCGCTGGCGACGCGCGACACCGGACGCGATCTGGAGGCCATGGCGACCTTCGACGACGTGACGATCCTGGAGGCGCTGGGGCGCAACGCCGGCTGGCTCACCGCGTCGACGGTGCTGGGCAAGACCACGCCGGACGAGGCGCCGCACCTGGTCTACGTGCCGGAGGTGGCCTTTGACGAGACGCGTTTCCTAGAGGACGTCGCCCGCATTCACGACCGGCTGGGCTACGTCTTCGTCGTCGTCAGCGAGGGCATCCGCGACGCCGACGGGCAGTTCATCGGCGTGCAGCAGGACGATACCGACGCCTTCGGGCACGTCGTCCACTCCCTGACGACAGGCGTCGCCGCGTACCTGGTGGAGCGCGTGCGTGCCGAGTTGGACGTCCAGGCGCGCTTCCTGCGTCCCAGCCTCATCGGGCGGGCGCTCAGCGACTGCCGCTCCGAGGTCGACCGTGAGGAAGCGTGGGCCGTTGGTGTGGAAGCCGTGCGTCAGCTGGCCCAAGGGCACAGCGGCGACATGGTGACGCTGGAGCGGCTTTCTAACGATCCCTACGCCTGGGAGACCGGGCTGGCGCCGCTCTCCGAGGTCGCCAACGAGGAGAAACTGCTGCCGCGCGAGTGGGTCAACGAGGCGGGCAACATGATCGAGCCAGCCTTCTGGGACTACGCGCGGCCGCTCATCGGTCCGGTGGAACCGCTGGCGCGCCTGCAAGCCGCCGCCGTTCCCAAAAAACGCATTGGGACAAAAGACGCACAATGATGCTCCCAGCCCCTGTCCCGGGGGCGCCTCTAGCGGGATCGACGGGTCACTTTTACCATCATGCCAAAAAACTGAGCCGGACATCGTAGGCATACCATTGGCACGTTGACCTACGCGACACGAAATACGCAATACACAACAGGAGGTTTCCCATGGCGACGGAGTATTCGGTAGCAGGCTACACCTTTGATCTGGACGCGTTCTTCCCGGAGCGGATCTTCGAGCGCATCACCGGCGTGCGCGTCGACGCGCCGGAGATCATCGAGCGACAGGCGAAAGCGCGCAAGCGCCGCACGCGCCTGACCAAAGACGGCAAGCTGACGGTGCTGGCTGCTGACCATCCGGGACGCGGGGTGACGAAAGTCGGCGACGATCCCTTCAAGATGGGCGACCGGCACCAGTACCTGGGACGCATTCTGCGCGTGCTCATCGCCGGCGGCTTCGACGGTTTCATGAGCACCGCCGACATGATTGAGGATCTGTTGATCATCGACTATCTGGTGCAGGAGGGCGGCGGACCGTCCTTCCTGAACGACAAAGTCCTCATCGGCTGTATGCAGCGCGGCGGCGTCGCCGGCGTCAAGGGCGAGCTGGACGACCGCTTCGGCTCCTACACCGCCGAGTCCATCCAGCGCTTCAACCTGGACGGCGGCAAGATGATGTTCCGCTTCGTGCCGGATGACGAGCGCACGCTCTGGCAGATCGACTACTGCGCCAAGGCCATCACCGCGCTCAATCAGTACGATCTGACGCCCTTCGTCGAGCCGCTGCGCATGGACTACGTGCCCGGCGAGACCATCGAAGCGGGGACGTGGATCAAAAAGAACAACGCCGACGCGCTGGTCAAGTTGGTGGGCGTCATCGGCGGCATGGGCGATTCCTCACGCAACACCTGGCTCAAACTGCCCTACTGCGAGGAGTTCCGCCGCGTCACCATGGCGACGACGCAGCCCATCCTGATGCTGGGCGGCCCCTCGAAGGAAGATCCGCGCTACGTCTACCGTGACTTTGCGGCGGGAATGGCGGCGCGCTCCAACGTGCGCGGCGTGCTCGTCGGGCGCAACGTCAGCTTCCCCGGCCCGGAGGATCCCGCCGCCGTCTCCTACGCCATCCACGGCATCGTCCACAGCGGCTTCTCGCCGGAGGACGCTATCGACGCAACCATGGCGCACCGCGACGAGCAGCTGGACTTCCTGACCACCTACATCACGTGAGCTGGTGACCTTGGTCGGCTTAGCTAACTTGAAAAGTGAGAAACACAGAGTACACTTGGTAACATGTATCGATAAAATACAGAAGACAGGAGAATCAAATGCCATTTCGACTAGGTGCTGGAGAATTGATCTTAGTCTTGGTTATAGCTCTGCTCATTTTTGGTCCCGGTCGCATCGGCAAGATCGGCGGGGAGTTGGGCAGAGGGATCAGTGCGTTCAAAAAAGGTCTGGAAGGCGACGAGGAAAAGAGCGAAGCCGAACCTGATACGCCTTAACGGGCCTTAACGGTTGGCATTTTATGGAATTCTTGAACATTGGCGCCGGTGAGTTGCTGGTCCTGGCGCTCATTGGCTTGCTCCTTTTCGGACCTGAGGATCTGTTGAAGGTCGCCCGCACCGTGGGTGGCTACGTCCAGAAGGCACGCCAGATGTGGGCCGACGTCTCGACATCGCTGGAAACGGAGCTGCTTGTGGCGCAACAAGAAGCGGAAGAAGCATCCACCTCGCATGAGGCAGGGGAGCAGACAGAGGCGGAACCTCGGCCCGCTCTCCCCGACGCCAGGCCCGATAGGCCAACGCTGCCCCATGAACGCAATGAGCCCCTAGACGAAGGATCCGCCTCCTCCGAGATCCCCGACCTTCCCTGAAACCCATGTCCGAAGATAAACTCACGCTACTGGAACACATTCAGGAACTGCGCAAGCGCCTTTTCCGGGCGATCATCGCCCTGATTGTCGGCGCAATCATCGGCTCCCTGATCACCAATCCCGCTATTCGGATTCTGGTCAGCCCCCTGCGGGAAGCCGACGTCATCGTCCTCAGCCCGACCGAAGCGCCCATTATCTACTTCAAAGTGGCGCTTTTCTTGGGGTTCGTCATCGCGCTGCCCTACATTGCGTATCAGATCTACGCTTTTGTCAGGCCGGGTCTCTATCCCAAAGAACAGAAGATCTTTCTGCTGGCGGTCCCGGCGGTCTTCGTCCTCTTTCTCTTGGGCGCAACCTTCACGCTCACCATCTTGATCCCCTTCAGCATCCCGGTGCTCATGGGATTTCTGCAGGAGGTTGTGACGCCGACTTACTCTCTGGAGCAGTACCTCTCCTTTGTGACGACGCTGCTTTTCTGGATGGGCCTGCTCTTTCAGACGCCGCTGGTCATCTACATCCTGGCCCGCGTTGGCATCGTCGAGCCCAAAACGCTGAAGCAGGCGCGCAAGGTGATCATCTTCTTGGCGGCGTTGGTGGCGGCGGTGATCACGCCCACGACTGATCCGGTGACGATGCTGCTGGTGATGGGCCCCTTTGTGGTGCTCTACGAGGTGGGAATCGTTCTGGCCGGCGTCGCCATGCGCCAGAAGCGAGCGTGAGATGACCATGTCAACGTTTCAACTTCCCTACGATCATGAGACGTTGACGCTCCACGTGCCTGATGGCTATCCGACCACGCTCATCGCGCCCCAGGAAATCGCTCCCGCGCCCGATCCGGTGCAAGCCGTTGGCCGCGCGCTGGACGCGCCCGTCGGCGACGTGACGCTATTCGATTTTGCGGGCGCGCATTCGGTCGCCATCGCCATCAACGATAAGACGCGCCCGGTGCCGCACGAGCACCTCTTGCCGCCGCTGTTGACGCGCCTGGAAGCGCTGGGCCTGGGGCCGGACGTCGTCACGCTGATCATCGCCACCGGCGCCCACGCGCCCATGCCGCCGGAGGCGTTCGCGCGCGTGGTGCCGCCCGAGACCCTGGCGCGCTATCCCATCGTCTCACACGACTGCGACGCGGAAGCCAACCTCGTCTATCTGGGCGAGACGGCGCGCGGCACGCCGGCGTGGATCAACCGCGCCTTTGCCGAGGCCGATCTGCACATCGTCGTGGGCAACATCGAGCCGCACCAGTTCGAGGGCTTCTCCGGCGGCGTCAAAAGCGCCGTTATCGGCCTGGGCGGGCGGGCGACTATCAACGCCAACCACGCCATGCTGACCGATCCGAAATCCGCGCTGGCGCGCTACGCCGACAACCCGGCGCGCCAGGATCTGGAAGCGCTGGGACGACTGGTGGACGTGCACGTCGCGCTCAACGCCGTGCTGACGCCGCATAAGGAGATCGTGCACGTTCTCTTTGGCGCGCCCGTTGCGGTGATGGAGGCAGGGATTCCGTTGGTGCGCAAGATCTACGAGGTGCCCGTCGCTCAGCCCTGCGACCTGGTCGTCGTCGCGCCGGGCGGGGCGCCCAAGGACATCAACCTCTATCAGGCGCAGAAAGCGCTGGCGCACGCCTCGCGTGTGACGAAAGAAGGCGGCGCCATGATCCTGGTGGCGGCCTGCCCCGAGGGCATCGGCAGCCGGGGATACGAACGCTGGATGTTGGAAGGCGACGTGCAGAGCTATGACGACGTCTTCGCCAAGTTCGAGCGGGAGGGTTTCCGCGTGGGACCGCACAAGGCCGTGCTTATCGCGCGCGACGCCAGCCGTCTGCAAAGCGTCTGGCTCGTCTCGGAGCTGGCACCGGATGTGGTGCGCCAGATGCTGCTCACGCCGTCGACGCTCGACGAAGCGGTAGCGGTCGCGCTTGCACGCTTGCCGGCGGGTGCGCGTATCGGCGTCATGCCGTTGGGCAATGCCACCGTGCCTTTCCTACCCGCCTAAGGACTACCAGACTAAGGACTACCAGACTACCGGACTACATCAGGAGCAAGCCATGAAGAAACGTGCTCTGCGCTGGTATGATTACATCACCGTCAATATCTACTTCCTGGGCCTAAGCGTCAACAACCAGACGTTCTTGCCGCTGGTGCTGCCACTGCTGATCCAGCAGTTTGTCGGCGAAGCGCAGCAGGGGACTTATTTTGGCGTGTTGCGACTCTGGGGCCTGATGGTCGCGCTGCTAGCGCAGGCGCTCTGGGGCATCCTCTCCGATCGCACGCGGCTGCGCTGGGGACGACGGCGGCCCTTCGTCCTCTTCGGCACGCTCGGCGATCTGGTCTTCGTCGCCGCTATCATGCTTTCTATCAACATGGAGGGCATGGCGGGATTCTGGTTCCTCTTCGTCATGTATCTGGGCTTTCAGATCGCCTCGAACGCGGCGCAGGCGGGTGAGCAGGGCTTGATCCCCGATCTGATCCCGGCGGAGAAACGCGGGCGGTTCTCCGGCGCCAAGGCTTTCTTCGAGGTGCCCTTGCCCGTGCTGCTGGTCTCGTTCACCATCGCCCCGCTCATCGGCAGCGGTAACATGCTGGGCGGATTGCTGGTGATGTCAGGCGTACTTGTCTTCAGCATGCTGGTGACCATGTTTGTGCCGGAGCAGCCGTTGGAAGAGACGCCGGCCCCGCTGAACTGGGAACCTTTCGCGCGGCTGGTGCTGATGACGGCGATTTTCACCGCCATCATCCTGGGCATGCGCGAGATGGTTCTGGGCGTGGGCCGCTGGCTGGAGACGAGAGCAGCGCCGCAATCGCTGCTCGTCACGGGGATGGGCGCGGCTGGCCTGCTCGCCATGGGCATCTCCATCGGCCTGGGCGTCTGGGCCAGCGTGCGCGTCTCCACCGGCACAGCGCACGCCGGCGATCGGCGCTCCTTCACGTGGTGGGTGATCAACCGGCTGGCCTTTCTAGTCAGCGCCACAAACCTCTCCGGCTTCATCCTCTTTTTCATCCAGACGCGCCTGGGCCTCACGCGAGAGACCGCCGCCAAGCCGACCAGCCGTGTTATGCTGGCCGTGGGCATCTCGTTGCTGCTCTCAGCGCTGCCCAGCGGCTGGCTCTGCGATAAATTGGGACGCAAGCGTGTTACCATAGCGACCGGCCTCATCGCCGCCGTCGGTACGCTGATTCTGCTTGTCAGCCCCGGACTGCCGACGATCTACGTCGGCGGTGCCATCATCGGGCTCGCCACGGGTGCATTCTACGCCTCCAGCTGGGCACTGGGCACGAGCCTCGTCCCGGAAGAGGAGGCAGCCCGATATCTAGGCATCGCCAATCTGGCTGGCGCGGGCTCCGGAGCCGTGGGCGCCTATATCAGCGGTCCCATCGCCGATTACTTCACGCGCCTGCTGCCCGATTCACCGGGCTTGGGCTACGTCCTGATTTTCGCCCTCTTTGGGCTGTTGTTCCTGGGCTCGTCGCTCAGCCTGCTGCCGGTGCAAGAGCCAGAGAGTGCACCGTAGTAGTTACTTGCCGATCTGGTTGACAAGCTCAGCCGTCCACCGGTTGCGCTGCCCACGACCCGCCCCTCGACGGCCTGACACGGTGTTCGACCCCCTCGATGCCCAGGAGTGCGCTTAGCTCCCTGGGATCTGCTTCATCTGCTTCAATTAACCAATTTGCTTTCTATCCAATTCTGCTACAATGAAAGCACCATGGAGCATGTCTACTGGGTTATCGAAGAACGACTGGCGGGACGGCCCGGTCCCACCCGCGCCCCGTGGAATTTGGAGGCCCTGCACGCCGGTGGTATTCGTGCCATCGTCTCGCTGGCTGCCGACGTGGATGTGCCCCCGTTGGAGGAGCACGGTTTTGCCCATTACCGCGCGCATCTTCCCCCCATACTGTTAATCACCGAGGGACTTCAGAAAGCATTCATCCACGAAGTCCTGCCCGTCTGGCGTTTCATCCACGCGCAACTGGAGGCCGGGCACCCGACTATGGTGCATTGCTACGCCGGCAACGATCGGACCGGTGTGGTGCTGGCTGGCTACCTCGTCATCTACGAGGGCGTGCCGCCAGAGGACGCGATTAAAACGCTTCGTGCACGCAATCCGCACGCCATGGAAGCGGGAGGCTACGAGGGCGTTGTGTCCTTGCTCACGCCGGGCGAGATGCCGGACCCCCGACGATTG
>DAOTUH010000318.1:0-2060 GCA_034437255.1 Anaerolineae bacterium | reverse complement strand
TTTTTTCAGTGGTGTCAAGCAGCCGTTTTGAAGGATTTCAAATTCTGGAATTTTCCATGAGGGCGATGAATCTGCCATAATTATACTGCAATTAACGAAAAGAGTTGGTGCTTATGCATACACAAACAGCTAAACAGAGCTTGGGCTCCTTGTTGAATCAGCAAACCCTTGATCGGGTGCTGACCGCGTTTTCTCCACTGCTCCCTGATATAACGGTGGCTATTTTGGATTTAGAGGGTGACGTTTTGGCCACTTTTCCGCCCGGTGAGAGGGATACGGTGGCGTCTCTTGAGGCTACCACGCCACAGCGTTCTTTGCTTCTGGAGCTCAACGGCGACCCCATTGGTCAGCTGATGGCGCGGGGATCTGATTTAACAGACGTAGAGCCGATGTTGCAGGCTTTGCAGACAGCGTTCACGGGCTTGTTGCAGTGTGGTCATTTGCAGCGCCTGCTGGCAGCGGAGACGTTGGAGCGTTATCGCGAAATCAATCTGTTGTACAAAGTCGGCGAGAGTATCAACGCTTCCTTGGATTTGGAAGAGATTCCCGATTTGGTCCTGCAAGAGGCGAGACAGGTCATCGACGCTGACGCCGGCCTTGTGGCGTTGACGAATGCCCGGGGGCAAATCACAGGGTGCGCCTGCTTCAGAGACGAGCCGTGCAATAAGATCCTGGAGCATGTTCTGGCGGATGTGTTGGCAGCAAACCCGTCTGGGCCTATGCATACAGAGATCCTCACCGATCTACGCCTGCCCGGTGAGGATGATGTGCTCTCAACCGTCATTATGGCGCCCATGTCGATGCGAGAACGTGTGTTAGGCATGGTCATGCTGGGACGTAAGCAAGGAGGTGACGTCTTCATCGCGGGGGAGCGCAAGTTGTTGACCGCGTTGGTCAGCCAAACGGCCGTCGCCGTCGAGAACGCGCGATTATTTGCCAGCGTGAAGGAACAGCGCGACGCCATCGCCCAAATGAATGTATACATGGATCACATCTTCGCCAGCTTGGCCAGTGGGGTCATCACGCTGGATGACCAGGATCGCATCTCTTTCCTTAATCAGGCCGCCGAGAAAATCCTGGAGATCGACGCGCGTGGAGCAGCGGGCAGATCCTATGAGGTCGTGTTATCCTATCTCAAGGACGATCTCATCCCGTTGGTGGCGGCGGTGAGAGAAGGCGGTGAATCTACAGTGGGATACGAGGTGCAGTCTAAGCTGCCTAATCGTGGCCTGGTCAATTTAAAGATTCATATCAGTCCGCTGCAAGGAACTGATGAGCAGACTACGGGTGTCACCATCGTCGTGGATGATCTGACCGAGCAAAAACAGTTGGAAGCGCAGGTGCAGCAGGTACGCGGTACTTTTGAACGCTATGTTTCGCCTCGCGTGGTGGAGCAATTGCTTTCAGATCCCTCGCGTGTGCAATTGGGTGGTGCGCGACAGGAAGTGACGATCCTCTTTGCCGATATTCGAGGCTTCTCGACGTTCAGTGAGCGCGTGGAAGCGGAGATGCTGTTTGAAATCTTGAATCGTCATCTGACACTGGCGGCGGAGGCAGTACTTGAGCAAGAAGGGACTCTGGACAAATTCATGGGGGACGCGGTGATGGCTGTTTTCAACGCGCCTTTGGCCCAAGAAGACCACGTGTTGCGTGCAGTGCGCGCGGCCTGGCAGATGAAAACCTCTATCTCAAATATGCACGTGCGCCTGGAACCGGGGCTACAGTTGAGATTTGGGATTGGCATCAGCACAGGGCCGACCGTGGTGGGCAACGTCGGATCGCCGATGTTGCAAAACTACACCGCCATCGGCAATACGGTCAACCTGGCGTCGCGTCTCCAAACGCACGCTGGGCCGGGACAGATTCTGTTGGACGGCGAAGCCTACGCGCAGGTGCGGGGTCACGTGGATGTACAGGCGTTAGGGCAGACGTACTTCAAGGGGCATAGCGAACCCACCTCCGTTTTTGAACTGTTGGCACTGGATTGAGTGAAGGCCGATTTCTCAAAATTTACCGTTTGCAGGCATTTGTGCTGGCGAGAGGTGTAGGTAAGGCATGGG
>DAOTUH010000317.1:0-3203 GCA_034437255.1 Anaerolineae bacterium | reverse complement strand
CCAGGGCATCCAACACCTCCTGCTGATCTTCCTTCGTGAGATGTGCTTCGATACGATTTGCTACCATGGCTTTTCCTCCTTGGTGACTACGCTTATTGGCCCCTACTCCCACATGAGTATACGCCCACGCGCGGAAGAGTCAAAGCTACGGTTCGCTCCCGACGTTGACCGTGGTCTCAAGGACCGCCGTGTCCGCGCCATTCGAACGACGCAAACGCTCACCAGAGCCCTCTTGATAGAGACCGGTCTGCAGACGATACGTGCCCGTGTGCAGATCAGGCGGCACGTGTAGGACGTGGGTATCTGTGATGTACTCGCCGGCAATCCAGCCGGTGGTAGGACGCTGCCAACCGCTCGGCACCTGATCGCTGCCCGCGACGCGGCGGCCCTCGGTATCCAGCAGGTGGACGAAGGTCTTGTACGCGGTGCGCGTCTGGCGGTGTACGTGCCACGTCAGATCGACGGTGAGCAATGCACCGGGCGCCAAGCCATCCGTCGGGGAGATGTCATAGCCGACGAGGGAGACCAGATCGCCGAAAGTCGCGGATTGGGGGTGCGTAACCGCCGACGGCTCCATCGCGTGATCGGGCGCTTGCACGCTGACAGTGTCCAGGGGCAGAGGTTCGGCACCAGGTCCGTCCAGCATCACCCGGTATTCGCCGCCCTCCAACGTCGGGGGAAGTAGCAAGCGGTGCACGCCACGCCAGCGATCCCACTTACGCCACTGTGACGTCGGATAGCCGACAACGGGCGGCACCATGTCTAGGTATATCATCTCTTCGCCCCCCGCGCCGGACAGTACGATGTCGCTTGCCAGATTCGTTTCTGGCGCGGACGACGCCTCCCAGTAGAGTGTCAGCGGAAGAGCATCCCCGGGGCGCAGCGGCGTATCGGGCACATCGTAACCGATCAAGCGCACGTCAGCGGTCAACTGCACCTCCACCGGCGTCTCCGGCGCCAGCTGTGGGCGCGAGGGCGACTGCTGCGGGCGCGTTACTGTCGCCGGGACCAGCGTCGCCGTCCGCCCAATGGGCGCGCCGTCGGCGTTGAGCACGTCCAGCGTCTGTTCCGGATGCCCGTAGGGATAGACCGTGACCTGCAACGTATACGTCCCGGGCGGCGTCCCCGGAAGGATGCGTAGCGCGTGTGGATCCTGGGCATATTCTTCGGGATGCCAACGTGTCGTAGGCGGATAGCCACCGGGATGCTGATGATCGCTGTGCCCATAGCGCACGCCGCGTTCGTCCACCAACGCGAGGCCCACGCTGTATTCCGTGTCCACTGGCGCCGGCACGCGCCAGTAGAGCGTGATCTCTGAAGCATCGCCCGAGGTCATTCGAGCGGGTGCATCCATTCCCAAGAGATACAATTGATCCCCAAAGTTGACGGTCAAGTCGTAATCGACACCCGACACGGATTGCCCGTCGAAGCGTGTACGACGCAGCGGTGTCTGCTGTCCCTCACGGTCGATGTAGGCCAGTTTGAAGGCCAGAACACATATCACGGCTACCAGCACGCCCCACGCAACCCCGGGGCGTGCTGGTTCCGGCGCTGAGACCTGATGGCTGTGCTTTGCACGTTGTCCAAGTATCACATTCATGCCGATCAGAGCCAAGGCACTGATGACAGAGAGACCTGTCGCCCAGACACGAACCGGCGTCAAGCCGAACCAGACGACGACACGATGTCGTCCCGCCGGCACCTTCACGCTGATGAGGCCGTGAGAATCGGTCGGCGTGATAGGTACTCGTTCGCCATCCACTTCTGCCTCCCAGCCGGGAAAGTCGAAGGTGTGGAACACGGCTTTGAAGGCCTCCGAGCTCTCCAGCAAAACCTCGTAGCGTAGAGGATCGTACTTGGCGTGGAGCACCTCCGCAGCTTCTGGCAGCGATGTCGTGTCGAGATGCTGTCCGATTTGCAAAGCAGGACTGTTCTCCTCCGGCAATGCCTGCACTGTAGCAGGTAAAAACTCTCCCATGGTGGTCGTTCCCAGGGACCCGGTTTGGCGCTCAAACCGGACACTCTCCATCATGGTCAAGTTTTCCATAGGAGGATACCGGCGCATGTACTGCCATGGAACGACGTAGAGCGACAACACAATGACCAAAACCGGCACGACCAGCCAAGACCATTTGGAGAGTGGCTCTCGCCAGATGTAGAGCGCAGCTCCAGCCAACAACGCGACGAAAAATGAACCTAATCCCAGAAAGCGCCAGGGGAACTGGACAAAGGGCAACAGCGGAACGTGCTGCCAGATCGGCGCAGAGATCGGGAGCGCCATGAATATCGAGGCCACTGCCCCTACGAGGGCGAATAAAACTGTGATTCTCTGTGTACACCAGCCACGAAGTCGCCAGACGCCGATGACGGCGAAGATAGCCAACGCTACTGCCTCAAGATGCAAAGGGCTCATAGGCCGTGACTGATAGACCAACAATGGATCTGCCGGAACGGGCGGGCCAAATATATTTTCCAACTGGGCGAAGTTGGCCTCGAAACGCAGCGCGGCGGGAAGATACAGTTGGTAGATATGAACCAGATCGCGTTCTATAAGAGCAGGCAGCCAAAAAAAACAGGACAGGCCGAGGCCTATCACCAACACGAACAAGAGTTATAATATCACCAAAGCCATTCTGCGCCAAGAACGACGACCTGGTTTTTTCAACCAAGCCACGGTTGCCAGACATATACCGTAGCTCAACAACACTACTGTAAAGAGCATGGCTGTGATATTGTGCGTGAGGATCAAAAGCGCATAAAGCGCCGCGCCCAGGACACCGTAGACGAAACAGTAGCGCGCAACGAATCTCTGCGTGGCCCAGAGAATAGCAGGCAGCAGCGCCAGCGCCACCAGCTCAGCCAGCGCGCCACGGAAGAGCAACAGGATCATCATGTAGGGTGCCGCCGTGTACGCCACGGCGGCGACGAAGGCAGGCACAGGGCCAAACACGTCGCGTACCCAGATGTACATCGCCAACGCCATACCCACCAGGGCCAGTGCAAACGTCAGCCGGAGCGCCGTTGTGAACGAGAACCCGAGCAGATGAAAGACCTCGGCGACGTAGTAAGCGGTGGGCGCATAGTAGTTGAAGATCGGATATCCATAACCGTAAGCCAACTCTGGCGCCCATCGGGAGAACAATACACCGTCCTCTATCAAACTATCCAATTGCACCAGCCGATAGAGATGAAAGCGTACGTCA
>DAOTUH010000316.1:0-4783 GCA_034437255.1 Anaerolineae bacterium | reverse complement strand
AGCAGAACTTTGTGGGCACCCATATCCTGAAGGAGAGTGCCGTGTCTCGCTACCAGGCCCTGGGCTACGGCGACGCCGTGACTTACACCGTGCACCTCCTCTATCCCGACGACCGCGACGTCGTCTTTTACGACCCGGTGCCGACCTACACGACCTACCTCAGCGGCTCGTTAAGCGCCCCGGCGGGCGTGGCCTACGATGCGGCGACAGCGGCGATCACCGGCACGCTGCACCTGAGCGCGTCCACCGCCACAACCGTCACCTTCGCCGCGCAGGTCGAGATCACCGGCACGGCGGAGTTCGCGCCGCCCATCGTCAACCGGGCCTGTGTTTACCCAACAGATGGCACCTTGGCAGATTGCGAGTGGTCGAATGAGGCATCCAACTTCACGTATCGATGGTCAATCTACTTGCCTCTGATTACAAGATAAAGGCGGAAGATAGTGAGGGGTGCAATGCACTTACGACGAAGAAGGCATCGCTATTTGAAAAAAGGCCCAGGGAACCCTTTTCAACCTCACACTTCTCAGATCCAAAGTGCGTTGCACCTGGCTACTCACAAGCCTAAAAGATTACATGGTAAGAAGAATCTACAGGGCTAGTCACCTACACGTCCGTGCGCATCCAGGATAACGTCCTTCCAGAAGATCACACGGCTGGCCGTCATGGGATAGTGACGGACCCACGGTTTGATCAGCAGGTGCTCGCGTTCGTAGGTGAGCGGCAAGATGGGCGCTTTGGTCACCAGGAGCTCGTCTGCCCGCCGGTAGAGCTCCATGCGTTTACGCTGATCCATCACTCGACCGGCTTCAGATATCAGGTGCTCGTAACGTTCGTCGCGCCAATCAGGCCAAATCTCGGCGCGGCTCACTCGAAAAAAATTATCGGGGTCAGGATAATCCGCCACCCACATGGCGTACACAAGATGTTGAGCCTCGTTCCTGAGCCGATCTACAAAGGCCGTCCACCTGGGGAGCTGCCACGTGACGTCCACCCCTAGGTTATCCCACCATAGAGACGCTAAATACGCGACTCGGGCCTCAGCAGCATCAAAGGCCAAAGCGTCCACGGCGGGAAAGCCCCGCCCCTCTGGATAGCCGGCCTCGGCCAGCAGACGCCGCGCGCGTTTAGGATCGTAGGGGAGGCCAATATCAGCACTGTGACCGGGCATCCCGTGGGGCAACAACCCACCTGTAGCCGGGGCCACGTAGCCCTCTAATACTGTTTCGGCCAGGGTCGCCCGATCGGTTGCCAGCGCGAAGGCCTGCCGCACGCGCACGTCATCGAAGGGTGGTCGGTTCACGTCAAAAATCAGGTAACATGTTTCAAGGATGGGAAAAGGCGCATACTCCTCGGCGTGGTGCGCTCGGACAGACTTGCGTTTCTCCGGAGGATAGAATCCGATACCCAGCAGATCCAGGGCGTCATCCTCGTACATCTGCAAACGGACGGACCAGTCCGTGACGGGGAAGATGTCCACCCGCTCCACGTTGCCCTCAAACCGACCATGATAGTCGGGATTGCGCGCCAGGATCAGACGCTCGCCCCGTTCCCAGCGTGCCAGGCGGAAGGGACCGTTGCTGACAAAATGCGCCGGCTCGGTCCACGCCGCGCCGTGCGCGTCCACCACGTGGCGCGGCACCGGAAAACAATCGGGGCGCACCAGCAGTTGAAGAAAATAACCAGTGGGTTCCTCCAACCTCACGAGCAGCGTGGTCTCATCTGAAGCGTGCACGCCCACCCCGTCTCGGTTGCCGTCCCCTTTATGAAACACTTTGGCGCCCTGAATATCGTGCAGAAAACCTGCGGAAGGCGAGCCAGTTGCCGGATCAAGCGCCCGCTTCCAGGCGTATTCGAAATCGTGGGCCGTCATCGGCACGCCATCGCTCCACTGAACGTCGTCACGGAGATAGAAGACGTACTGGCGCCCATTCTCGGAGATCTCCCAGGCGTAAGCTACGTCGGGCACAATGTTCATCTTAGGACTGAGCGTCACCAGGCCGCTGAAGAGCTGCATCAGCACGCAGGACGTGTGATTGTCCGGCGACATGGCAGGGTCCAGCGTCGTCGGTTCGAGCCAGCGTACGCGGAGAGGCCGAGATGCAGGCAGACGCGGCACCGCCGAATGATCCTTATCGACCTGCTGCCAGAGCTCAAAGCCCGCCTCGTAGGCCTGGCGTGACGCGCGATAGTCGAAGGCGTGATGGTAGGCCAACCCCAGCTTCATCAACGTTCGCGCCCGCGCTTCGCGGCTCGTCCCCCCCTGATGCTCCAACAGCTCCAACGCCCGGCGATAGTAATCGATGGCTTCCTGGTGCGCGTACACCTGCCGGGCCTGATCCCCAGCCCGCACCAGATACGAAACGGCCTGCCCCGGCTCTCCGGCCTTCTCCCAGTGATAGGCGAGGGACGCGACGTGTTCCTCAATGCGCGAAGCAAAGCGTTGTTCCAACGCCATAACCACGCGACGATGAAGTCTTCGCCGCCGTCCGGGCTCAAGCGCGTGATAGACGACAGCGCGGATCTTGTCGTGGCTGAAGTCGTATTGATTATGGGATACTGGATGCTGGGGATAGACGAGGCGGCGGGCCAGCCATTCGTCCAGACTCTCCTCGACACGATTCATGTCCCGACCGGCGCCTTGCAAAAGTACCAGGTCAAACGGCTGGCCTATGACGGCAGCCAGGGTCAAGTGCCGCTGCGCGGCTTCACTCAATCGGCCCACCCGTTGGAGGACAATGTCTTGCACACTGGGTGGTAGGGTCTCCGTGGCAGGTCCCCCGGCCCAGGTCCAGCCTGGGCGCTCACCTGCATCGTGTGAAAAACGGGCGTCGCTTGCCACCAGCGCGCCCGCTTCCTGCAGGGCGTTCACCGTCTCCACCAGGATAAAGGGATTGCCTTCGCTCTCCCGGTGAAGGAAATCACCTAGATCGGCACCTTGCCGCTCCCCCACCAGGGTATCGGCCAACGCCTTCACCGACGCACCAGAGAGCGGCTCTAACGTCAGCCGCACCACCTGATGGTCGCGGCTCAGCCCCTGTCGCAGCCGGGTCAGGGGATGGCTCAACCCGACTTCCTCGGGCCGGTAGGCGCCCACGAGCCAGATAGGCGTCCCGGTCAGGTGGCGGACCAGATAGTGCAGCAGATCTAGCGTGGATTGATCGGCCCAATGGAGGTCATCAAGGAAGAGGCAGGGCGTCGATCGGGGGGTACAGATGCTGGATAGCAGGCGAGTGACCGCTTCGAAGAGCCGCTGCCGGGCGGTCTCCCCTGTGGTGCGACCGGGTTCGGGCAGCTCAGGATAGGCTTCGCGCAGATCGGGCAACAGGCGCGCGAGCTCGGCGAGCCAGATGGGCGATAAGGCGGGCTGTTCCTCGCGGAGATAGCTGCGCAGCGCTTCGGCGATGGGCTGATAGGGCACACTGCCGCCGAACTCGTAACAGTGACCCCGCAGCACCGTGGCTCCCTGAGTCTCCGTGTAGCGCAACACTTCTTCCAGCAACCGGGTCTTGCCCACGCCCGCTTCCCCTTCCACCAACGTCAGGCGCCCACCGCCACGTCGGCTTCTTTCCCACTCGGCGATCAGGGTCGCGTGCTCCGTGGCGCGTCCGACAAAGGGCAGTCGGGTCAGAGAGCGAGGTTGCGTCATCGCGGTTGGGTCGACCGAGGTGATAGGGTTCGATTGCGCGATGGCGTGGTAGAGCGCCGTCGTCTCTTCGAGGGGCTCCAGTCCCAGTTCATCGGCTAACATGCGTCGACAGGTCTCATATTGCGCCAGCGCCGCGCTGCGCTGCCCTGTCAGGGAGAGGAGCGTCATCAGCTGGCGGTGAGCCTTTTCCGAGAGCGGTTCCTGTGACAGCTGACGTCGCGCGTAATCCAGCGCGCGTTCGTAGTCACCGCGCCGGGTCCAGTGGGTGACCAATCCATCTAGCACTTCCAGATACCGGACACGCAGGTGCGCCCGGCGTCCGGTCGCCCATTCCTCGAAGGCCAGGCAATCGCTCACGTCAAAGCCGGCCAGAAAGTCGCCTCGATAGCGTTCCACCGCCGCCTCCAGGTGCTCAATGACGGCCTCCGGCTCCTGTGCCCGCTGGTGATCTTTCGCCTGGTCGAGCGCCTCTTCAAACGCCAGCGCGTCCACCCAGCAGGGAATGTCCGGATTCAGGCCAGCGGAGAGGCGGTCACTGTTGAGGATCTCCGGGTCGAGGGCGGAGCGCAGCGTGTGGAGCGCGTGGCGCAGATTGCGGCGGGCGTTTGTCTCCGGCAGCTCGCCCCAGAGCAGGCCGGCCAGCTGGCTTCGGTCGTGGTCTCCCTGGTTGACGGCAAGGTAGATCAGCAGCGCCTGGCTCTTTCGCAAGGTCAACGTGGTGACGACCTGCTGCTCCCAGATAATTTCCAAACGGCCCAAGACGTTGAGGCTTAGGCGCATCGGTGTTGCTCCTCTTATTGCCGTACCTTCTCGAAAGGTTATGTCGTATTTTTTGGCTCAAGGTGCCGGTATAGGGTGAAGATCGACGCCTACGAATCCACCGATTTCCCTGGCTGTTCTACTGGATCAACGCGGAATCAACGCTGAATCAACGGTGGCGTGGTAAGTTTAGTATACCATCACTGGCAGTAGGAGAAAGGGGCCCGTGCCGAATCCACACAAGCGATCCATTTACCTGGTCACAATCTGGCAGGAACGTCCGGCCTCGCCCGACGAGCCAGCGGTTTGGCGTGTGAGTGTGGAGGACGCCCGTACGGGCGAGCGACGTGCCTTTGCTGATCTCGAACAACTTCA
>DAOTUH010000315.1:0-4134 GCA_034437255.1 Anaerolineae bacterium | reverse complement strand
CCCACGTCAGCGGTCATATAAGCGAGCAGCATGGAGGTGGCGCTGTGGGTGTCGTAGGCGCTCTGCTCCATCCCCTTGACGTGCACGGCCCACTTTTCGCTCCCCTGTCCGACCTCGGCGGCGGCCTGCTTGACGCCCTCAGCCAGCAGGTTGCCCAGCCAGCCCTCGCGGTGAGCGATGCGCTCGATGAGGGTGAAGACCGCCTCGGCGTTGCCGAAGCGCAGGTCAAGCCCGCCAATCTGCTCCTGATCCAGGACGCCGCGCTCGTAACACTCCATGGCCCAGGCAATACAGCCGCCGGCGGAGATGGTGTCCAGCCCCAGCTCGTCACAGAGCTGGTTGGCCTTGGCGATATCCTCGATGTCGCTCAGCCCCAGATCGGAGCCCAACATGCCGTTGGTCTCGTACTCCGGCCCCTCGACGTAGATGTCGTGCTTCTTGGAGTGGGAGTACTTGCCGCAGGGGCTGGGGCAGCCGAAGCAGCCCTTGTCGGTCACGACGATGGTGCGGCGGAAGACGGGGGCGTAGATGCTCGCGGCCTCCTCGAAGGAGCCGGACTGGAAGTTGCGGGTGGGGAGCGCGCCGTTCTTGTCGCACCACGAGGTGACCATCATGGTACCGTAGCGGGTCCAGGCTTTGAGAGCCTGGGCCTCTTTGCACGCGCGGTAGGCCTCCCGGCTGATCTGGGTGAAGGCCTCCACGTCGGCGATGGGAATCCCACCCGTGCCGCGCACGGCGATGGCCTTGACCTGCTTGGCCCCCATTACCGTCCCCACGCCGCCGCGTCCGGCCTGACGCCCGAAATCGTGGTTGATGCAGGCGTACTTGACCCGCTGCTCGCCGGCCGGGCCGATGGTGGCGATCTGGAATTCCTCGCCCAGCTCCTCCTTCAGCTCTGTTTCCAGGGCGAAGGAACCCATGCCCCAGTAGGCGTTGGCGTCGCGCAGCTCGACGGTGTCGTCGTCAATGTAAAGGTAAACCGGCTCAGGGCTGACCCCTTCCAGAATAATGGAATCGTAGCCGGCGTACTTGATCTCGGCGGTCAGCAATCCGCCCATGCTGGCGTCGGCGTAGCCGCCGGTGAGCGGCGAGCGGGTGGTGAAGTCCATCTTGCCGGCGCCCGGAAAGAGCGTGCCCGAGAGCGGCCCCGGCGAGATAAAGAGCTTGTTTTCCGGCCCCAGGGGATCGATCCCGGCGGGAACCTCGGTCCAGAGAAGGTAGGCCCCCAAGCCGCGCCCTCCCAGGAACTCCTGAAGAACCTTCTCCGGGGTCGGTTCGGTGGTGATCGTGCCTTCGGTCAGATTCACACGCAAGATGCGTCCTGCATAGCCGTCCATCATCATTCCTCCCTCTTACTCAGCGAGCGACAGCGCATCGGTCCCGCAGACGTCGACGCAGTCGCCGCAGGCGTCACATTCCCAGACGTGGGCCACGTCGGGGCGGGTGAAGATCACGTTCTCCGGGCACGCGTCCACACAGAGCATACAGAGCGTGCACTCCTCTGGCTCGACGTAATAAGCGCCTACCTCATTCTGGTGGATGGCGCCCACGGGACAGACGTCGGTGCACAGCCCGCACTGGGTGCAGAGCCGGACCTCGAAGGTGCCCGGCGCGGGAAAGTGGGGCACGATGGCCAGGGCCGCCTTCTTTGGGTTGTTCTCGCCGAAAAGATGCAGCGAGCAGGCCAGAAGACAGGCCCGGCACCCGGAACACTTAGCGTCATCGGCATACAATCGCATGCGGCTCTCTCCTTTACGCTTGCGCTTCTTGTATCCAGGCGCGGATCTCGTCCTTGCGCGGGATGCGCCCGGAGGCCATGACCTCTTCGTCAATGACCAACGCCGGGGTCGTAAGGACGTCGTACGTCATAATCTCCGACATCTCTCTGACGTGCCCAAAGGTCGCCTCCACCCCCAACTCCTCAACCACGTCCCGTGTCAGAGCCTCCAACCGTTTACAATTCGGACAACCACCACCAAGAATCTTGATCTCCATACTAGCCTCCCTGAGATTTTGAAGTTAACACAAATCTGATAGCAACATCAATTGAGCGTTTTGGGACACCGCACCGATGGGGGTGTCTAAATCTTGAATCGTCCGGCGACCTTCTACGTTGAGCAGATAGTCGCCGAGTAGCGTGCGACGGTCCTGAGCGACGACCTCGCCCACCAGAGCAGGGGCCGCCTGAGCCAGCGCCGCGATGACATCCCGCCAGGTCGCATTATCTGGCACCGTGACTTTGATCTCCCGCTGTCGGGCAATGACGTAGACCACACCACTGGCCTCGAGAATGAGCGTCTTGCTCATGGTTCCTCCTTATCCTGCAAACCAACCGAAAATCAATCCTGAGAGCGTGCTAAACACAGCCACCAGCGCCACGTACACCCAGGTCTTCTTCTTGCCGATAATCTTCTGCGTGATGAGGATGGATTGCAGGCTCAATTCCGGGTCGGAGAGCAGATAGGCCAACAGTGGCCCGCGCTGCATCCCCAGCGAGAGGAAGGTCTGCGCGATGGGCACCTCCACCAGCGTGGGGAAGTACATGAAGACGCCGAAGAAAACGCCGGCCAGGTTGGCCCATACGGTGTTGCTGCCCGCCAGCGTGGTGATCCAGGTGGCGGGAATCAGCGCCCGTGCTGCCCCGGCCACAAAGACGCCCACCAGCAACAGTGGCATGATCTGCTTGACGAAGCGCCACATCTCCCAGAGCCACTCCTGCATTTCGTGCTCTTCGAACTTCGTCACCGCCATCCACCAGACCGCACTCAACAGCACGATTTCGGCCAACAGTTTGCCGGTCACGCCGATGGTCAGTTGTGTCCGCGAGACGGTGACGCTGAATGAAGCGATCAAGAGCGTCAACGTGACCAGGCCCAACGCCACGGACGTCCAGGCGTTAAATCCTTCGTCTATCTCATTCAACCCCTGCCAGGCCGTCACACCAATCGTCGCCAACAGACCGATGAGGAAGACGCCGTGTACACTCACACCTTCGATGCCCAGGGCGGGATTCGGAGGCACGAGGCGATTCAGGGTGCTTTGCAGCGCGTAGGCCCAATGTGTGGGCGCAGTTACGTCGCTGGCAGCCAGCGCGGCGCTTGTGCTGAAGTCGAAGGTCAGGTAGGCGTCGGTGAGCAGCCCGACTTGCAGCGTCCCGGCGATGAGAATCCCCAAGAGCAGCGCAAAGAAAACCCACGTTCGCGCCGGGACGACCGCCGCTTGCCCAAAGACGTCGCGCTGATTGGTGGCTTCGTCGTGCGCCGCGTCCGACGTCCGGAAGAACCAGGCCATCAGCAAGCCAATGCCGACGCCGAAGATGACGGAGAGGATCACGCGCGCCAGGGCGATGTCCATGCCGATGGCGACGCCGGTGAGGGAGATGGCTAAGATATTGACCGCCGGACCCACGAAGAGAAAGGTGATCGCCGGCCCTATCCCGGCGCCCTTCTTGTAGATGCTGGCGAAGAGGGGCATGACGGTGCAGGAGCATACGGCCAGTACGAAGCCGCCTAGCGCCGACGCCGGATACGAGATCCACTTGGGCGTGTTACGGCCCAGATATTTGGTGATGGCCTCCTTGGGGATCAGCGCTGCCAGCGCGCCCGCGATGAAGAAAGCGGGTAACAGACAGAGCAGGACGTGCGCGGCGAGATAGGCCGCCAGGCTGCCCAACCCAGTTTGAATCAGATTGCCTAGATATGGTACGATGTTCAAGGGATGCCTCCTAATATGGGTATTTAAAAGATGGGTGATGTTCTCCTCACGCCATCATATTCAATAAAACGAATATATTGTACTCTCTATGCTGAGACTTGTCAAGGGGGGGGCTGACCGGTGGGTATAAGACAAATTGGGTCTCTGGGATTTCGCCCGGTGGTGGGGAGGTGTCATTCCGAGCGTAGTCGAGGAATCTCAACGGTGGAGACAGAGACCCTTCGACTACGTTCAGGGTGACGGCTGGTGGGGGTTTTAAAGCCTGACCCGCGAAATCCCGTAGAGCCAATTTTGGTAGTGTTCAAATCGAACGATTGTGCTAGCGATTTGTACTGGACACTTTTACAAAGATAGTGTTTAATATAGTCTTCCAGTTCAACGTTGTGATCAGGAGGACAAATGCGAGAAATAGGGCGACGA
>DAOTUH010000314.1:0-2242 GCA_034437255.1 Anaerolineae bacterium | reverse complement strand
GCTTCGCGCTGCCGCACGGCAAGTCCATGGCGCGGGTGACGGCGGTGCTCGACCGGGTGCGCGTTATCGATCTGGGCGGCGACTACCGTCTCGCCGACGCCGGCGTCTTCGCCGATTACTACGGCATGGCGCACAGCGCGCCCGCGCTGCTCGACGAGGCCGTCTACGGCTTGACCGAGTTCAATCGCACGAGGCTGCGCGGCGCCCGGCTCGTCGCCTGTCCCGGCTGCTTCCCAACGGGCGCGCTGCTGGCGCTGATGCCGCTGGCGACGGCGGGCCTGCTTGGGGATCAGGTCATCGTGGATTCCAAGACGGGCTCTTCGGGCTCCGGCGCAACGGCGTCGCAGGGTACGCACCACCCGGAGCGCGCCCAGGACTTCCGCGCCTACAAGCTCTTCCGCCACCGGCACACGCCGGAGATCACCCAGGAGCTGAGCGGCGCGCAGGGCCACGTCATCGACGTCACCTTCACCCCGCACTCGACGCCGCTGATCCGCGGCATCTTCACCACGGCCTACGCCTTCTTGCCGCAGCCCATCACGCGGGAGGCGCTGCATGCCCTCTACGCGGAGCACTACGCCGACGAGCCCTTCGTGCGGCTGGTCGAGCAGGCACGCAGCGTCTACGTGGCGCACACCAACTTCTGCGACGTCAGCCTGGCCTGCGACGGGCGCAAAGTCATCGTCAACTCCGCCATCGACAATTTGGTGAAGGGCGCGGCGGGCCAGGCGGTGCAGAACCTCAACGTGATGTTCGGCCTGCCGGAGACGATGGGGCTGACGTTCCCCGGTACCCACCCATAAACATTCCCACGTTCGAACGTTCAACTCAGAGAGGAGGATTCATGAACAGCGAGCAGATTATCACCCTAGAGGATCGCCACCAGTTGAAGACGTATCATAAAGCGCCGATTGCCATTGTGGAGGGCGACGGTCTGACGGTGACCGACGCCGAGGGCAAGACCTACCTGGATTTCTACAGCGGGCACGCGGTGACGCTGACGGGCCATTGCCATCCCCACGTCGTCGCGGCTATCCAGGCGCAGGCCGAGCGGCTGATCTTTTACTCCAATATCGTCTACAACGACCTGCGCGCTGCGTACAGCCAGCTGCTGGCGCAGGCGGCCCCCGACGGGATCGAGCAGGCCTTCTTCTGTAACTCCGGCGCGGAGGCCAACGAGACGGCGCTCAAGATCGCGCGGCGTTATACCGGGCGGCTCGAGGTCATCGCCATGGAGCGCGGCTTTCACGGGCGGACGGTTGGCGCGCTGAGTTCCACGGGCATGCCGCACTACCGCGAGATGTTCGCGCCGCTGCTGCCGGGCACGCACTTTGTGCCCTTTGGTGACCTTGACGCGGTGAAGGCGCTGCTCACTGGTGAGACCGCCGCTGTGCTCCTGGAGCCGATTCAGAGCATCGCGGGCGTGCGCCTCGCCGACGCGGCTTATTACCGGGGGCTCCGCGCACTCTGCGACGCCAACGGCACCGTGCTTATTTTCGACGAGGTCCAGACGGGCTTCGGGCGGACGGGCACGCTCTTCGCGGGCGAGCACTGGGACGTCGTGCCGGACATCATCACCTCGGCCAAGGGCATCGCCAGCGGCTTCCCTATGGGCGCGACGCTGGTCACGCAGCGGATCGCCGAGACCGTCTCCTACGGCGAGCAGGGCGCGACCTTCGGCGGCGGCCCGCTTGCCTGCGCAGCCGCCAAGGCCACGTTGGAGACTATCCTGGAGGACGATCTGGTCAGCCATGCAGCGGAGATGGGCGACTACATCAAGGAGAAACTGGCACCGCTGCCCGGCATTGAAGAGGTGCGCGGACTCGGTCTGTTGCTCGGCCTGGTGACGGCGCTGCCGGCCGCGGAGGTGCGCGATGCGCTGCGCGAGAAGGGCTTCCTCGTCGGCACGTCGGGTGATCCCCACGTGCTGCGCCTGATGCCGCCCCTCATCGTCCAGAAAGACCACGTTGATGAACTGGTGGTGGCTTTAGAAGAAACATTGACTTCACTGAAATAACCATCAGCCTCACGCAAAGGCGCCAAGCACGCAAAGGAAATTCATAAGATGGTAAATTTTATTGATCTAGGCTGGCTTTAATATTCAGAAAAGTAAGGATGACTCACCTGAAATAACTAGCAGAAATCGGATTTTTCTACGACTTGATACTATATGTGGGTTTCTCATGACCAAAATTACTAGATGTGGGGTATGGCCACCTAAAAATCCGATTTCTTGGACCTT
>DAOTUH010000313.1:0-2637 GCA_034437255.1 Anaerolineae bacterium | reverse complement strand
CAGATCAGGGCCGATGATCGATTGCTCTACTTGGCTTTGAAACTCCAGGTCGTAGAGGCGCGGGCTTTCCCCCCACAGCAGCGTCTGGCCCGCCGCGTAGAACTGGACGTAATCCGTGCCGATGGGTTGGCCGGCGAGATCGACGTAGCCGGGGCCAAGGAGCACGCTGAGTAGCCAGCCGAGCCAGAGCGCGCCGCCGGCGAGGAAGGCATAGGTGAGACGCTGTGGGGTCAGAAATCGTTGCACGCGATTCGAGAACTCGTAGAATGCCCTAAGCGACATCGGCATCTTCAATTTCCGGAGCTACAGAGATCAACAACGCACCCAAAACCACGAGTGCTACCGCGCCTCCATCTAATGCCAGACTCTGCCACCATGGCATCCGGTGCGGCGACGAGAGCGCCATCAGCGCCTGGGCCAGTTCCACATCAGGCAGCGCCAGCAACGTGAAGGTCAACAAGCCCCATCGGCGCAAGTGGGGGCTTGGTGACCGTGACCACGCTTTCAGCACAATGCCAAGCGGCAAGATCAGCAGCGTGAAGCTGTGCTGCCACGTGATGGGCGAGACGAGCAGCATGGCGACGCACGTCAGCCCCAACATGACGTCGGTGCCTTCCGTCGTCTTCGGGAGGCGCCATGCCTGCCAGAACAGCCAGCCCACGACGAATAAACTCACTCCCATAATCAATATCGACGCCAGCGTTGGTGCAGCCGCGATGGGCGTGATCCAGGGGCCACTCACCAACAAGCGACTCACAACACCGGACATCGAGCTATTCACGGGAAAGACGGCATATCGCGCGGCATTCTGTGGCGCGATCTCGGTGAAGTATCGCACAAGGTCCGCCGGTGGGATGATCAACAATGGTCCGAGCAAGCCGCCCAGTGTTGTCGCCGCCATCACACCGAGCGTGCGCCAGCGACGACGTGCCAGCAACGTCACCGCCACCAGGCCCGGGAACAGCTTCAACGCGGCTGCCACGCCAAACCAGAGCCCCGCGCGTTCTTCCCGCTCTTGCCGGAGCGCCTGCCAACCCAGGATCAGGCACGCCGCGAGTAGCAGCGAAGACTGTCCCAGGGCGACGTGAGCTAGAAAAGGATACCAGAGCAACGCCACGCCGAAAAGCAGGAGTTGCCAGGAGGGGGCCAGATGGATGTCCAGCGTGCGGGCCACCAAAACCATTAAAGTCCCGTATAAAGCGATCGAGAACATTGTCCATAGCACAAAAGCCAGGCCGTAGGGCAGAAAGGAAAGCGGTAAAAAGACAAGCGCTGTCAAGGGCGGATGGTTGTTCCGCACGGCGTAGATGGACTGTCCAGTCCGCAGGGCCTGTGCGGCGGCGTAATCGTTGGAAAAGTCGGTGTGGATGTGAACTGCGCCTTGTACGTAGCGGAAAATCGCGAATGCACCCGCAAGCATCAAAACGACGCCTATCACGGCAATCACTCGACCGTTAGTCATAAATTATCCACGCAACCATCGGCAAGCGCACCAGCAACATTCCCAACAGGATCCACTGTACACTTACCGGGACGAGCAGAGCTAATCCCCAGGGCCACGGCATTGGATAGGATTTACTCACCGTAATCAGCGTCCGCGCCCAAGGAATGTCGGGGATTGTCAGCAAGATAAATAGTAGCAAAAGTGTTAAGCGCAATCGCCGTGTTGGATGACGCTGTAACGCTCGTAGTAACACACCCAAGGGCAGAACTAACAAGACAAATGCATTCTGCCACGTAAGGGGTGAAAGCAACAACATTGCCACACAGACGGCGGCGAACCCCATATCCTGACTGAACGCATTCGGCAGGCGCCAAAGACCCAGGGTTAACACTCCGACCACCAATCCACACAAGGTTATATTTATACCTTGCGCGACCTGCGGCGCGTCCACCACAGGTTCAACCCAACGATTATCAATCAGCAGCCTACTCGTCATACCCCATAACGAGTGGTTTGTGGGGAAAACAACGTAGCGGGCACTATTAGAGGGCGCTTCCTCATAGACGTAGGTCCAAAAGTCGGCAGGGCCAACGACGGCGAAAGAAAATGCCGTACATGCGACAAAAGCCAGACCCATGAGCACCAGGGCGCGCCAACGTCGTTGCGTCAGCAAATATAAGCTAACCAGAGCAGGAAAGAGTTTAAGCGCTGTTGCGAATCCGAAAAGTGCTCCAGAGGCCATGCCATGGTTACGTTTTAGCAATGCCCAACCGCCAAAGACGCACGTAGCAATGATTAAAGACCACTGTCCCAAAGCGACATGCGCCAGGAACGGATACCAGACCAATGCAACGCCGATTAGAGGCACCCACCATACGCCCAAACGTAGATCGAGATTCCGCATCACGCCCCAGATACACGCCAGGTAGAGTGCCAGTGACCCTAGACCCCACAAGACAAAGACCGTTTCATAGGGTAGAAAGGTTAGCGGCACCACAAGTACCGCCATCAAAGGCGGATGATGATTTCTCCCACCGTAGATCGTCTCTCCGGCACGCAACGCTTCAGCGGCGTGATAATCTTGGGTAAAATCTGAGGGAATAAATCGGTAAACCTGGAGATAGCGAAAGACGATGAACAGTCCGGCGGCAATCAAAACGCCCCCTGCCGCAATGAAAAACCAATGCCGTCTT
>DAOTUH010000312.1:0-7356 GCA_034437255.1 Anaerolineae bacterium | reverse complement strand
TGCCTGACCGGGGACCGACGACAGGGAACTGTCCATCGTACCGGTCTTCGGTCTCCCGTCCCCGGTCAGTTTTCTATCCGTTCAATCCGTTGACTACTCTTCCGAGCTAAACGCTGCGTCGAAGGCGACGCCCGACGGCGCGAAGTCCTGCTTGCGGATCATCGCCAGCGCCTCTTGTGCGCCGTACTCGCGGTCCATGCCCGTGTCCTCCCACTCGATGGAGAGTGGGCCGTCGTAGCCGATGCGGTTGAGCGCCCGGATGATGGGGTCCCACTCCACGTCGCCGCGCCCCGGCGAGACGAAGTCCCAGCCCCGGCGCGGATCTCCAAAGTCCAGGTGCGAGGAGAGGATGCTGCTGCGCCCGTCGAGCTGCACACGCGAATCCTTGACGTGCACGTGGAAGATGCGCTCCGGGAAGGCGCGGATCAACTCCACCGGATCGATGAACTGGTGGATCAGGTGGCTGGGATCGAAGTTGATGCCGAAGTGGGGGTGGAAGTCCACCGCTTCTAACGCCTGCTGCGTTGTGACGAGGTCATAGGCGATCTCTGTGGGGTGCACCTCCAGCGCGAACTTGACGCCTTCGGCCTTGAAGACGTCCAGGATAGGTAGCCAGCGGTCGGCGAAGTCCGCGTAGCCCGCGTCGATCTGATCCTGGCTCGTCGGCGGGAAGAAGTAGAGCTTGCTCCAGATGCTGCTGCCGGTAAAGCCGTTGACCACGTCCACGCCGAAGGCAGCAGCGGCCTGCGCCGTGCGCTTCATCTCCTCGGCGGCGCGCTGACGAACGCCCTCGGGGTCGCCGTCGCCCCAGAGGCGCGGCGGCAGAATCGATTTGTGGCGCGCGTCGATGGGGTCGCAGACGCACTGGCCCACCAGGTGATTACTGATGGCAAAGCAGTCCAGATCGTACTTCGCCAGCAACTCGCGCCGCTCGCGCACGTAAGCGTCGCTCTCCAGCGCCTGCTCCACGTCGAAGTGCCCGCCCCAGCAGGCGAGCTCGAGACCATCATAGCCCCAGGCGCTGACCTTCTGCGCCAGCGTCTCCAGGGACAGATCAGCCCATTGTCCGGTAAAGAGGGTAATTGGTCGTGCCATCTGTGACTCCTTTCCAAAATAGTGAATGGTGAATCGCTCCCGTTAGATGAACTAGATGAACCTATCTGAAAACAGAATATATCAGAATGCTGGCTTGGCAAGGGAGGGAACGGCTGGGTGTCAGGCAAGGCGACGGATGGCGAATTCGTTTGGTTGAGTATACAGCCGCTTCGCTCAGGGTTGGTCGTTGACGAGCAAACGCAAAGCACATATACTTGTTGTGTTTCAGTTATGGAGAGTGAATGGGCTCACTTAGTTAAGGAAGTCAGGGGAGAAATATGCGAAAAATCGTTCGGATCGTAGTTCTGGTGTTACTGTCTTCCTGTGCAACCAAAGCCGTTGAGATGCCGACCGAGGAAAAGACGTCCACCCCGGCACCGACTGCAACGTCTCTTCCGCGAGAAAGGCCGGGCGATTTTCAAGTAAGATACTATTGGGAGACAGGCAGCTTGCCGCCGCCCTATTTTTATTCCTATACCATCACCATCGGCCCAGGCACGGATGGAAGCCTCGAATTCGTGCCGGACTATGCCACGTATGATCCCCCCCTCTGGCTTGAAGGATTTCAGGTGAGCGAACGTGATCTCGACCTTCTTTATGCGGCCTTGTATCAAGCCGAGGCCTTTGAGGCAGGATGGGAGCAAAGCGAGGATATTCCAACGGGCGGCTCTGCTGACAAGATGACAATCATTGCCCATGGGCGCGAATACTTGATACCGAGCTATGTTGATGACGATGAAAAGTCAAAGGCGATCAAGCGGGTGTATGAGGACATCGAAGCCTTCGTGCCCCAGGCGATATGGGACAAGCTCAACGCCCAGCATGATCAGTACGTTCTAGAGCATGAAGATGAAGAATGATTTCACTGAAATAATTGGCATGGTTCTAGAACCTTTTTTCAGTGGAGTCAAGAATGAGTGGGAGCGTTTATTTGTGAGCAGCCAGGTGCAATGCACTTACGAAACCGCCCTACAAAGATCTCCGAGCATAAGGAATCTCAGACTTGTGAACTCCGGTGAAAGTGCGTCGCACCTCAGAGACTAAACAGATAGCCAGATTCTACATTCATAGGAGACTTCATGAAGATAAAGCGATTGCTTACCGGATCCTTGGTCGTTTGTGGCGTGCTGGCTGTAACACTTAGGCTATTCAGCAAGACTGCGTTGACCAAAGCGGATGCCAACCGCATCTCACAAGATCACGGCTCGTATGATGATGTGGACGCCTACGTCCAGCGCCAGTTGGATCGATTGAGTATCCCCGGTGCCTCTCTCGCCATCGTCGAAGGGGCCGAGATTGCACACGCGCGTGGGTTTGGTCGCGCCCGTCCAGGCGGCGCGGCGCCTGCCCCACAGACGCCGTTTCCTATCGGATCGCTCACGAAATCCTTCACCGCCCTGGCCGTGATGCAGCTCGTCGAAGCCGGCGAGCTCGATCTCGATGCCCCCGTTCAGCGTTACCTGCCCTGGTTCCGGGTGGCGGACCCGCAGGCTTCCGCCCAGATCACTGTGCGTCACCTGCTGAATCAGACCAGCGGCCTCTCCACACGATCCGGGTGGATTCCCCTGGCCGATTTCTACGACCAACCGGATGCCATCGAGCGTCAGGTCTGCGCCCTTTCAACCGCTGAGCTCGCGCACCCGGTCGGCTCGGCCTTCGAATACAGCGATTCGAACTACAACGTGCTGGGGCTGATCGTCGAGGCCGTCAGCGGTGAGACGTACGCGGGCTACGTCCAAAGCCACATCTTCGACCCGCTGGAGATGCGGCACAGCGTCACCTCACGAACCCGGGCCAAAGAGGACGGCCTGGCGATGGGTCACCGGCTCTGGTTCTGGTTCCCGGTCACCGCGCCCGATTTTCCGGCGCCCCAGGGTTCGCTCCCCTCAGGTCAACTCATCTCCAGCGGCGAGGATATGGCTCACTATCTGATCGCGCTGCTGAACGGCGGGCGCTATGGCGATGCGCAGATTCTCTCGGAGGCCGGGATCGCCGAGCTGCACCAGGGCGTGGCGGAACACGTGGCCATGGGCATGTCCATGGGAACCTACGGCATGGGCTGGTACGCCAGCGACGTGGGCGAGACGGAGGTCATCTGGCACACCGGCCTGGTGCCCGATTTCTGTGCCTACATGGCGCTCGTTCCAGAGCAGAAGAAGGGCGTGATCCTGCTCCTCAACGCCGACCACTTCATGATGGAACCCGTCCTCACCGAGATTGGGACGGGGATCGCTGCGCTGCTCGCCGGAGAGCAGCCGCCAACGCTCCAACTCGGCTTCATCCCCTGGATGATGCGCAGCTTGCTGCTCATCCCGCTCCTTCAGATCGTCGGCGTCGTGACCACGCTGCGACGGATGCGCGGCTGGCGTCGGCATCCTGAGCGTCGCCCTGACGGTGAACGTCCGTGGATACGGCACGGCCTGCTCCCGCTCGTCCCCAATCTCCTGGTGATGGCCTTCCCGTTGCTCCTCTTGCTGGGCCCCATGCGCGGCTTCTGGATGCTCTTCATGCCCGACGTCTCGTGGACCGCCATCGTATCTGGCGGCTTCGCCGGGATGTGGGCGTTCGTGCGCACCGGGCTGATGAGCCGCGCTCTATGGGGGCCACACGACTGAAGTCGCTCTGCGAGGCGCCGACGCCGTTTGTTGTCCGCGTAGGCGGACGATCAGCCGTCAGGCTTCGATAGAGGACTTTCAGGCTCGCTGGCGGCCTGACAACCTCGCGTTGCCTGATCAAATCATAGTCTGGCGCTGGAGCGCAAGCGACAGTACTCTTTCCCTTGCCGTTTGACCCTTCGCCGAGATATGCTACACGTTAGCTACGTTAACTAAAATCCAATGCAAGGAGTCTTCTGTATGACCCGTGATGAACTGTTCCAACGTCTGCGCTTTCGTGGTCGGCCCGTGGCGCATGACGAGGCCATTATCTGTTCTGAGTTTGCCCGCTTCACCATCCTCACGCCGCGCCTGCTGCGCCTGGAGTGGTCAGAGACCGGCGACTTCGAGGATCGCAGCACCTACGCGTTCCCCACGCGCTACGCTGAGACGCCGCCGTCCTTTGAGACGCGGCACGAGGGCAAGACGCTGGTCATCAAGACTGGGGCCTTGACAGTGCGCTACACGCCAGACGGCGAGGCCTTCCACGCCAAAAACCTCTCCATAACTTTCGATTTGAACGGGGAACAAAAGGCGTGGCGTCCGGGTATGCCCAATCCCCGCAACCTGCGCGGCACGCGCCGCACGCTGGATCACTGCCGGGACGACGCCGGGCTTGATCCTGGTCTCCTTTCCCGCGATGGCTGGGCGCTCTTCGACGACAGCGAGAACGTCGTCTTCGACGACGGCTGGGTCGCGCCGCGCCCCGATCACGCGCTGCAGGACTGGTACTTCTTCGGCTACGGACACGACTACCTGGTTGCGCTGGGCGACTACCGGCGCTTTGGCGGGGAGACGCCGCTGATCCCGCGCTACGTCCTCGGTGCGTGGTGGTCGCGCTACTGGGAATATAGCGCCGAGGAGTTGAAGGACCTGGTGCGCGCCTTCGAGGAGCACGATCTGCCGCTGGACGTGCTGGTCATCGATATGGACTGGCACACGCCCCACAGCTGGACCGGTTATACCTGGAACCGCGAGCTCTTCCCTGATCCGCCCGCGTTTCTGGACTGGGTGCATGCGCGCGGCATGCGCGCCACGCTCAATCTCCATCCCGCTGAGGGCGTGCAGACTTTTGAGGAGATCTATCCCGACTTCGCCGCGGCCCTGGGCGTCGACCCGGAGAGCGAGGAACCGGTGCCTTTCCGCATCACCGACAAGGACTTTGTCCGACACTACTTCGAGATGCTGCACCATCCCAGAGAAGAGGAAGGCATCGATTTCTGGTGGATCGATTGGCAGCAGGGCGAGACAGCGGAGATAAAAGGCCTCGATCCGCTGTCCTGGCTCAACCACCTGCACTTCAACGACATCAAGCGCAAGGGCGAGCGCCCCATGCTCTACAGCCGCTGGGGCGGCTTGGGCAATCACCGTTACTACATCGGCTTCTCTGGCGACACCTACGAGACCTGGGGATCGCTGGACTTCCAGCCGACCTTCACCGCGACGGCGTCCAACGTGCTCTACGGCTGGTGGAGCCACGACATCGGCGGGCACATGGGCGGCACCATCTCGGCGGAGATGTATCTTCGCTGGGTGCAGTTCGGCGCGCTGAGTCCGATTCTGCGCCTGCACGCTACCAAGGATCCGCGCTGTGAACGCCGGCCCTGGGCCTTTGGCGAGAAAACCTACGAAGCTGCCAAGGACGCATTCCACCTGCGCTACCGGCTCATCCCCTACCTCTACACCATGGCGCGCGTCGCCACCGACACCGGCGTCTCGCTCTGCCGGCCCATGTACTATGAATATCCGGAGGCCGATGACGCCTACGTCGCCCGCTTCCAGTACTTCCTGGGCGATCAGATGATCGCTGCGCCCCTCGTCCATCCCGCCGACGAGGCGACGGGCCTGGCGGCCCAGGACGTCTGGGTGCCGGAAGGCGCCTGGATCGACTGGCAGACGAAAGAGACCTACACTGGCCCGCGCTGGGTGCAGCTGGTGGGCGACCATCGGCGCGTGCCCATGTTGATGCGGGCGGGTGCGATCTTGCCGCTGGCGCCGGAGATCAAGGAAGGTGAGGGCGCGGGGACGGTCACCTCGCTGGTGCCCGGTGACGGGCTGGCGGTTGCCATTTTCCCAGGGGCTGATGGCGCGTTCCGCCTCTACGAGGACGACGGCGTCACCGAGGCGTATCGGGAAGGCGAGGCCGAGTGGACGGAGATCCACACGCGGCAGCTGGACGACGAGACCTGGGAGGTGCACGTCACGCCGGTGGAAGGACACTGTCCGGATTTGCCCGCCGAGCGCGAGTATGAGATCCACTTCGAGGGCAGCCGCAAACCCGATGACGTGTTGATCGACGGCGAAGCGACCGAGTCGTGGTTCTACGACGAGGACGCGCTGACGACCACGGTCTCCGTGCCGGCGCGCGACAAAGCGCAGCCGCTGACCGTCACCCTGCGGGCCGACGGCGGCATCTCGGCGCTGGGCGAGCGCCACAACCACGCGGTCCAGGCCGCTGACGTGGCGCGTCTGCTCGGCGACACCTGCCCCAACGACGCGACCAGCGTCGACGCGGCACTGGCCCTGCCGGAGGACGCACCCGGTCGGATAGAGGCGGTGGCGCGTTTAGGCGGTCCCTTCGCCGCCGTGCGCGAGTACATCACGCCGGAGGAGGCGCGACAGCAGCTAGGCCGCATCATCATCGCCGCGCCGCAGGATGGGACGCCGTACGATGCTCAGGTGACGTTTATCCACCATCGCGGCGCTGAAGCGGAGACCCTTCTGACTGAGGTGACGAACAGCAAAGCATCGCAGATCATCGCCGCGCCCTTCGCCTTTGAAGGCGAGCCGGAGATGCAGCGCTGGGAGGTCGAGGTGACCTTCACCTGGCGTGGGGTGACCTGGATGCAATCCTATGCCAGCGAACCGTTCTTCCCCAGCATTACCGCCTGGCGCGCAGTGGCATATCCAAAAGATGAAGCGCCATCCATGGAGGCCGTGCTTACCGAAGATGGCGCCGGTGATCCGGCGCTGGACTGGCAGCCCCACGTCCAGGACCCAGGCGAGTTATCGAACTACAACGAACCGCACGCCGTTCTCTTCTGGCGGGATTACGACGAGGAGTTGAAAGCCGGGGAGCCGCTGGTCGGCTATCTCACCACCACCGTCGTCAGCCCGGAGGCGCGCGAAGCCGTGCTGGAGTTCCGCACCACCGGCGCTGCTGAGATTCTCCTCAACGGCGAGCCGGTCCCTGTGGAGCCGCATCCCGACGAGGCGCACCTGCGGCCCCGCTTCCGCTCCGCCTACCGCACCGAGCCGCTGACACTGCGCGCGGGCAAGAACGTCCTGCTCATCCGTTCCGCGCCCTCTGAGGAGGAGAAGCTCTATTGGTGGTACTTCGGCGCGCGCTTTGTCGATGAAGACGGTGAGCTGATGTTGGATCTCGATTTTCGTGAGTAGGAGAGTTAGAACGTTTGAACGTTTCAACGTTTTAACGTTATAACCTTCGACCTATTCTCGTGACGAGGTTTTTATGCTCTATCCACAAAGGAATCGCTTTCGCTCGCTGATCGATCTCTCCGGCTTCTGGAAGTTCCGCTTCGACCCTGAGGACGTGGGCAAAGAAGCGGGCTGGCCTTCCGGGGTAGACGGCACGCGCCCCATCGCC
>DAOTUH010000311.1:0-2058 GCA_034437255.1 Anaerolineae bacterium | reverse complement strand
ACGGTATCCTGCGTCTGCCCCGGCTTGAAGAAGCGGGCGATCCCGAAGTCGATCAGCTTCACCTGGCCCTGGTGCGTCAGCATAATGTTGCCCGGCTTGAGATCGCGGAAGATGACCGGCGGCGTCTGGCCGTTCAGATAGGTCAGCACGTCACAGAGCTGCCGCGTGATGTTCAGCGCCTCGTCCAACGGCAGTCGCCCGCCCGCGTGCGCCAATCGTTGGGTCAGGGTTTCGCCTTCGACGTACTCCATCACCAGATACCAGCATCCGCGTTCCGGGAAGAAATCGGTCACCGCCGTCAGGCCGGGATGCTGCAGTTGGGCCAGCATCTGGGCCTCTTGGCGGAAGGATTGCACCGCCCACCCCTGCTCGCGGGGGGCCAGCTGAGCCGGAGACATCTCCTTGATCGCGCACCACCGTCCCGCCAACCGCCGATCCTCGGCCAGATGCACCGTGCCCATGCCGCCGCTGTCGATCAACCGTACGACCCTATAGCGTTGCTGCAGGATATCTCCAGGGTTCAACACGTTCATGTCCTCTCGCTAACGGCGTCCATCATCCTTCATATATGTTAACACATAGGGTTTCCAAGTGCGATCCACCTGGGAGATAAGGCGGCGCATGACCAGGTGCATCGCACCCAAAGCAGGTGCAACGCACTTATGGGCGGTGGGTTGCACTTCGAGAGTGCGATCCACCTGAGAAACAAAGTGGCGCGTGAACCGCCTTTTTCCGCTTGCCACCCCGCCGGGCTTTGTTGTCGCTCATCAACAGTACGGTGTCAGGCAGCGTGCGAGCCAATGAGATGCACGCCCGTTCACCGGCGCCCAGCGTCTGGAAAACAGCGTTCTGAAGCAAGGTCTCGTCAGGAGATGGTTCCTGAGCAGAAACGCTGATCCAACGGATTGCCAGGAGAGGCGTCAACAAATCAGTGCGGGCCAATTCGCGATGCACAGCAGCGGGGATCAACGCTTGATCGACCTGGTAAAACGTCTGGATGAGAGAGCAGCGGTCAATCTTGAGGAAAGAACTGAGGAAATCCGTGTCTAGGATAACGGTGGGCATATCACGAAGAACGTCCGGCGGCGCGCAGCGCTGTATCGGCCATCTCGATGGTCTCAGCGGGCGATTCGGGCGCGGTGCGCTCGATGCCCCGTTCGTGCAGGGCGCGTTTGAAGTGCTCCACGTCGACGTCGGCCAGCTCGGCGGCCTTGCCCAGCGAGGCCGTGCCGCGCTCGTAGAGCCGACAGGCTGTCGTCAGTCGCACGTCAGGGCGCGCGGCCAGGAACGTGCGGAGGGCGTCGGCGATCAACTCGCCTTCACTGGCGTAAAGCCCGGTTTCTTGCGCTGCCGCTACTTGCTCCTGCAGCAGATCGGGCAAATGCAATGCAGACGTTGAGGTTTTCATAACAACTTCCCTTCATTATCTTTGGACGGGAGTTACAATATTTACCGGATAAAAGTCATTTTCCAATCTTGTCCATGCTGTTGATCCTATCGAAAAATAGCAGTCTAGTTTCATTATAAGCGTGTCTGATTGGTCGGTCAAGGTTAAGCGGTGCTGATTCTGCGTCTTCACGCGTAGGGGTGACTATCTGCGATCGGGCGAAGCCCATCGAAAACGATAGGTTTATTTGCCGCTGGTCTTTAAGTGAAACCGCATCTCCTCAAGATCATGGCGGAAAAAGACAGGACGATTCATTGAGTGAAGTAAAGGCAGTACGAAACCCATAAAGGGGGAAAACATGTTTGACTCACCTGAAATAACTAGCAGAAATCGGATTTTCTACGACTTCCAGGATGAGGTAGACGTGGTCCGGGGAACTGTGCAGCTTGAGCAACTGCGGCGTTTCCTGCTTCACCGGCTGTTTTCCGTACAGCAGGCGATGCGCGGATTCTCCTTTGGCGGTCAGGTGAATCAGATGCGGATGGATCCGTCCGCGGGTGGCCACGTGTTTCTTCAACAGGCCCATCTTCTCCAGGCGGTTGATGGCCCGATTCTCGGCGCCACCGGGCTTGGCGTGACCGGCCAACGGCGCGGCCTGGGCCAAGACTGCA
>DAOTUH010000310.1:0-9290 GCA_034437255.1 Anaerolineae bacterium | reverse complement strand
GGACTGGCGGGTCTGGGTCTGATTCAGGTCAACCAGGCGGATCACAGCTGGCCCGACGTCCGCCTGCCGGCCGCTGTGCTCTCGACGTTTGTCGAGCCTGGGGATCGACTGCTGATCAATGAGTCCTGGCCCTTCACCATGTATCTCTACACCGCCGGTCGCATTACTTCACCGTGGGACGTCTACGACACGTATCGCATCACCCACGAGGAAGACGCGCCTGCGCTCTGCACCTATGATTGGGTCATCGACGTGCGAGGCTCCTACGCCTGGCCGCAAGAGATTCAAGAAACTCTGGAACAATGCGACACTTACCAACCTATCTACAGTCACACCAGCATGGTCATCAACCTGGGAGCAGACTTCAATTACGTCCGCTATCCAGTGGAGACGGTGGTGTGGGAAAACACCACAGAGTGAACAACATGAAAAACTGGAAAATAAGATTCGCCGGTATCTTTATTCTGCTCACCATGGCCTGGTACTTGCCCTGGCTCTTCGCTAATCTTAACCTGGACGCACCCTGGCTGTCCATCCCGTTCGCGCTGGCAAGTGTTATGACCGCGATCATGATCTTGATCACCATCATCAATCACTGGACACACATCACACCGGAGATGCAACCCCTGGCGGAGGGGGAAGCGCGTGACGTTGCGGTGATCATCCCGACCTACGGCGAACCGGTAAAGATGGTCCTTTGGACAGCACGGTCGGTACTGGAACAGCACTATCCCCAGGCACACATTCGTCTGATTATCAGCGATGATGGACACCGGTTCGCCATCCGCGAGATGGCGGAGCAGCTTCAAGAAACCTATCCTCAGGCGGAAATCTTCTACCTGAAGCCTCCCCTGCGTGGCGAGCCCGAACGGCGCGGTGAGGCGAAAGCGGGCAATCTCAACGCCGCGCTGGATTTCATTCAGAGCTGGGATCGTCGCCCCGCGTTCATCGAGACGCGGGACGCGGACGATCTGGTGGGCAACGCCGACTTCCTGCGCTACACCGTGAGGCAATTGGTGGAGGATTCCAAACTGGCCTTTGTCCAGACCATCAAGGAGGCGCAGGTCAGTGAGGGCGACCCCTTTGGCAACCTGGAGCCTCTCTTCTATCGCAAGGCGATGCTGGCCCGGAATTCGGCCAACGCCGCCTTCCCCTGCGGCTCTGGACTGGTCTGGCGCCGGGAGGCGCTGGAAGACATTGAGGGGTTTCCGACGTGGAACCTGGTCGAGGATCTGCAATCTGGCGTCGAGGCGCTGCGTCGAGGCTGGCGGGGCACCTATCTGCCCATCGTGGGCGCCATTGGTCAGACCGCGCCTGAGGACATCCCCAACGTCATCAAGCAGCGGGGCACATGGGCTATCGATACGATGCGGCTTACCTTCTGGGGCGATAAACGCGGCTTGAACTTGCGACAGCATCTGCAATTCGCAGAACTTGGCTTCTTTTACATGCTGAGCTTTGCCGTCCTCATCTTTGCCCTCACCCCGGTCTTCTCGCTGATCTTTGACGTCTATCCGCTGATCACCACCCAGACCCAATATGCGCTCCATTTCTGGCCACACGCCCTGGCCGTCGAGCTACTGCTCATCGCGTTGGCCGATGATCTCCCCTTTGAATCGATCTGGCGCGCCCGCCAGACGTGGCTCGGCCTGGCTCCAGTTTACGTCAAGGCAACGCTGGTAGCGGTCTTTTACGGTCGTAACCGCAAGCCAACCTACCGTGTCACACGCAAGGAGCACATCTATCGCCTTTACTGGCGGGAAATCTGGCTGCAACTGGCGCTTTTTCTTGCGCTCATCGGCGCAAGTATCTACCACGTCCTCACTAAGTCCCTCTTAACCACCGCCGACCTCGGCAGTCTCTTCTGGGCCGCCTTCTTTATCGTGGGATTGAGCCGGACAGTGCGCAACTCGTGGCAGGGACTCAAGTTGAGGGAGCACATTCACCTCCAGTTGCAGACGATAACCAGACGCAGGAGAGTTCTGCGGCTGTTTTTATCACTTTTTGGAACAGAGTAGTATGTGAGTATCTGTTTAGTCTTGTGAGGGGTGCGATGCACTTACGACAAAGAAAGCACCGCGATTTGAAAAAGGGACCTGGGAAGTCTCTGCAACCTCACATCTTTTAGACCGAAAGTGCATTGCACCTGGCTGCTCACAAATCTACACGGTTGCGTATGTGATTACTTCAGAAATGGAATGATGTTAGCAAGAGAGACTATGATGACAACCAAACAATCACGGTATTTTCTGATATGGACAGGGGTGCTTATTGGCATCGGACTTTTGGTGCTGGGTCACTTCCTTCTGGCGGAACCCTTGCGAGCTCAGACGGGTACCGGCACCATTAAAGGTACGGTGACCTATTATGGCAACGTCTCTGGATCACTGACCATTCAGCTATCCGCTTATACCACCACCGTGCAGCCCTTGCCGCCTCTCGTCGCCTATGCCAGCACAGACAGTGGCTCGTATACCATCACCGGCCTGGAGAACGATACCTACTACGTCTTCGCCTACTTAGATATCGATGGGAGCTTCGATTACGATCCCGGCGTGGAGCCCTTCGCCTGGTACGACTACGAGGGCGACGGTCACGCCGACCCCGTGGCGGTCCAAGGCGGCACCGTCGATGACATCGACATTCTCCTGACCGATCTCTGGCAGCCTCTGGGCGGCCCGCTGGGCCAGGTCAACGCCCTCGCGATAGGACCCAGCGTGCGTTACGCCGCCGTAGGCCGGCCCCATAGCGGCGCCAACACGCGCATCTACACCACCACCGACGGCGCGAGTATATGGGCGCCGGTCTACACCGAGACCGCGCACACCATCCACGCGCTGGCGATCACCGGCACGGTGGCCTACGCGGCCGGCGAGACGGACACCGCGACGGGCCTGATCGTGAAAAGTGAGGACCGCGGCGCCAACTGGACCGAAGTTTTCACCGGAAGCGAGCAGTATAACGGCAGCTTCCGGAGCCTGGTCGTCCATCCCTACGACACGGACACGCTCTACGCCGCCGGCGTCGAACTGGGCGCGTTGACCAACTGGGTGCGCACGGGCGCCGTCTACCGCACGCAGAACGGCGGGCTGGACTGGACGCGCGCGCTGACCGTACCCGAGGGTGATCTCTACGCCACCGCGGTCAACCCTATCACGCCCAGCATCGTCTATGCCGGGGGGTATTATAAGGAAGGCAGCACCCAGCATGCCGCCGTTTACCGCTCTATTGATGGGGGCACCAGCTGGGCGCCCGTCCTCACGGACACGAAGGGGCCGAGCCAGCAGTTCACGGCGTTGGTCGTCCACCCGCTGACGCCGACGTGGATTTACGTCGGCAGCCAGACGCCCAAGTACGTCTACCGCAGCATCGACGGCGGTGATACGTGGAGCGACGTGCTCTACGACCGGGGCTACCGTCTCGCCATCGATCCCCCCAGCACCATCTACGCCACCGATGACTGGCGTGAAATCGCCAAGAGCACCGATAACGGTGACCTGTGGGATCCTCGCATCGAAGGACTTGCGCCCGGGTGGATCGAATCACTGATCATCGACACCGCGACCGACCCCGGCACGTTCCACCTGGGCCTGCGCGATAACGGCATCTACACCAGCGCCAACGGCGGGCTGACCTGGACGGCGCATAACGACGGCCTCGCGGCGACGACCGCGCCGGTGGACATCGCCGTTGATCCACAGAACCGCACCCATCTCTTCGTCGCGGCCGGCGCTGACGGCGGCTGGCGCACCACCGACGGCGGCGAGACCTGGGAGCAGCGGATCGCTCGTCCCGTGAACGCCATCGCCATCCATCCGCAGGACGCCAGCGTGGTCTACGCTGGCACTGCCGACGGGGAGAGCGCTACCACCGACGCCGTGCTGCGCAGCGCCGACGGCGGCGACACCTTCGGCACAGCCTACGCGGGCGCCGCCGACATTCACACGCTCGCCATCGCCGCTGCTGACCCGGACGTCGTCTACGCCGGCGGAGAGGACGGGAGCCAGGCCCTGGTCCTCGTGCGCAGTACCAACGGCAGCGCCTCGTGGAGCGAAGTCACGCTGACGGACGGCGCGGTGAGGTCGCTTGTCATTCACCCGGAGACGCCAGACGTCGCCTACGTGGGCATCAAGGAGAGCAGCACGTCCAGCGGCGTCATCTATCGCACCACCGACGGCGGTGAGACCTGGAGCGAGATTTACGCCAGCGGCATCGGGAGCATCCATTCCCTCGTCATCGACCAGGCGCAGCCGGAGATCGTCTATGCCACCGACGACCGGAATGTATTGAAAAGCAACGACAGGGGTGAGACGTGGATCACGGTGCAATCTTACACCGAAAGCACCTACAACCTGCTCGCCATCGACCCACGACTGGCCGATCACGTCTATCTGGCGGGGCCTGGTTACATCGCCGAGACGTTAGACGGCGGCCAGACCTGGAGCGACTGGTCAGCGCCCATCAACCAGGGCACCGAGGGCCGCAACGCCACGGCCCTAACCGTCGATAGCGGCACCATCACCCAGACACTCTACGCGGGCTTCGACGGCGTCTGGTTCTACAACCGGCCCGCGCCGCAGACGTCTGATTTCACCACCGAGCGCGTGCTGGGCGACCTCTCGCAGCCAACGGCCGTGGACTGGGCGCCGGACGGGCGAATGTTCATCGCGCACCAGGACGGGCGGGTGCTGGTCTACCGTGACGACATGCTGACGACCTTTATCGACATCTCCGACGAGGTCAACAACAATTGGAACCGGGGCCTTATCGGCATCGAGATCCACCCCGATTTCCCCACGAAGCCCTACGTCTACCTGCTTTATACCTACGATCCACCGGGACTCCCCGGCCCCGATAACGCTGTCGATGGGCGGGACGGTAACGGTTCGCGCGTCAGCCGCTTGTTGCGCGTCACCGCCGACCCGGCGCAGGACTACAACGTGGCCCAGCCCGGCAGCGAGCAGGTGATTTTGGGCACCAACAGCACGCTGGCGAACATCGGCGATCCCGCTGATGGCGGCGGCGAGGACTGGACAGCGCCCGCCTGTACCGCGCCCGACAGCACGCCCATCACCGACTGCCTGCCCTCCGAAGGGCCGTCACACAGCGTCGGCTGGCTGGCGTTCGGGCACGATGGCAATCTTTTCGTCAGCAACGGCGAGGGCTCCCCCTACCTCAACCCCGATCCGCGCGCAGCCCGGGCGCAGGACCTGCACAGCCTGGGCGGCAAGATCCTGCGCATCGACCCGGAGACGGGCCAGGGCCTGGCGGACAATCCCTTCTACGACGGCGATCCGACGAGTAACCGATCCCGCGTGTGGGCCCTGGGCCTGCGCAATCCTTTCCGTTTCGCGCTTCATCCCGTCAGCAACACGGTCTACGCGGGCGATGTAGGTTGGTATTCCTGGGAAGAGCTAAACACGGGTCGGGCCCGGAACTTCGGATGGCCCTGCTACGAGGGTGGCGCCAGCGGCAACGTGCGCCACTCGCTGTACGAGGGGTACGTCGAGACCGCAGCGGTCTGCCAGCCGCTCTACGACCAGGAGCCCGACAACGGCATCACGCCGCCGCGCTACGCCTACCAGAACGTCGAGGGGGCGGCCATCGTCGCCGGCGATTTCTACACCGGCACCCGTTATCCGCCCGCCTACCACAACGCGCTCTTCTTCGCCGACTACGACAAACGCTGGATCAAGTACGTGACCTTTGACGATGCGGGCAACGCCATAGTCGACGGTTTCCTGGAGAACGCCTCTGAGCTGGGCGGGCCGGTGCAGCTGACACTGGGTCCCGACGGCTACGTCTACTACGTGGTGCTCAACCCCGATCCCAGTGGCCCCAGCGAAATCCGGCGCGTACTCTACACCAGCGCGCCGTCGGTCCAGGCAGACGCCTCGCCGACCTATGGCTACCCACCCTTGAGGGTGCACTTCACCAGCACGCTATCCACGCACGCGCAGGAATTGCTGAGCTACGCCTGGTCCTTTGGCGACGGCGGCATATCCAGCGAGGCAAATCCGGTCTACACGTACACGAACGAGGGCACCTACACCGCCGCCGTGACGGTGACGACGCCGCAAGGCAAATCGAGCAGCGACCACGTGCGTATCTTCGTGGGCGAATCGCCGCCGACACCCACCATCACCGCGCCGGCGGATGGGAGCACCTACGTCATGGGAGAGCCGTTGATGTTCCAGGGCGAAGCGACCGACAGGGAGGACAACGTGCTTCCCGCGTCGTCGATGCAGTGGAACGCCCGCATCTTCTACAACGGGCACTTCCACCCGAACTTCTACGCAGCCGCTGGTGTCTTCAGCGGCACACTGCAGGTGCCGCTTCACAACGACGACACAACACTCTTCGTCTCACTAACCGTCTCGGACAGCAAGGGACTGCAGAACACAACTCACGTCGAACTCTTCCCACAAACGGCGACCTACACGTTCAAGACCGAACCGACTGGGCTGCGACTCATCTACGACGGCACGGCTTACACCACCCCCTTTACCCTACCTATGATGGTCAACGCGCCGCGCACCATCGCCGCTCCGTTGATCCAGGATGGGCTGCCGTTTGCCGGGTGGTCCGACGGCGGCGCACCCAGCCACCAGATCGTGGGCCAACCGATGCCGCAGACGCTGGTGGCAAGCTACGGCTTCCGTACGTGGCTGCCGCTAATATTCAAGGACCGTTCACCGTGACATACGCGCGTATCCCCCGTTTCGCCAACCTTGTGCTGGCGCTCCTGGCGAGCGTGGCCCTGACCGCGTGCGGCGGCTCCCTGGCGAATCTCTATCCCACGGTGACGCCGTCGCCCACCGCGACCTCGACTGCAACGCCGACGATGACGCCGACGCCTACCATCACACCGACCCACACACCCACGCCCACTCCGACGCATACGCCCATGCCAACGAACACACCGCCCCCCACCTCCACGCCGACTCCCACAGAGACGCCGACGCCTTCCCCGACGCCGACGTGGACGCCGCCACCTCGCCCCGTAGCGTCGCTAAATCTCGAAGGGCGTGTGGGGTTGGGCGTCTACACGCCGGGCGTGCCCTATGATGGCTTCGCGTCGGTCTACCGCTTCGAGCGCATGGTGACGCACAAAATGGAGTACGTGCTCTGGTTCCACGCCTGGGGCGACAAGGACCGCGACTTTCCCACCGAATCCGTCATCGCGGCGCGACGCATGGGGCTGACGCCCGTCATCACCTGGGAGCCGTGGCAGCGCCGCTTCAGCGATCCCACGGGGGAGCAGCCGGCCTACTCGCTGGAGAGCATCGCCACTGGAGAGCACGACGCCTACATCCGCACGTGGGCCCAGAGCGCCCGCGCCGTGGGCGACCCCATCGTGCTGCGGTTTGCGCACGAGCAGAGCACGCCCGTCGGTGTCAAATCGTGGTATCCGTGGCAGGGTGACCCGGAGGCGTACCGGGCGGCCTTCCGGCACATCGTGACCCTCTTCCGTGAGGAAAACGCGGACAACGTGGAGTTTCTCTGGAGCGCCATGTGGCTCGACGACTGGGCGCCGCCTTACTATCCCGGTGGTGACGTCGTCGACTGGGTGGGCACCACAACGCTGAACCACGGCACGGAGATCACGGCGGAGTGGGCGCAGTGGCGCCCATTCGACGACCTCTTCGCGGGCCAGTACCAGGCTGCGCTCCAGTGGGGCAAGCCTATCATGGTGACGGAGGTCGCGACAGCTGAGGCGGGTGGCGACAAGGCCGCTTGGCTACGCGACGCCTTCACGTCGTTCGAGACGCGGTATCCCATGGTGCGCACGGTGCTACTGCTGGAGGTGACCCAGGACCGCGAGTGGCCCAACATCAACTGGTCCGTGGCCTCCAGCGAGGAGAGCCTGGCGGCCTTCAAAGACGCTATCAACACGCCGTACTTCCGATGAGTGCAGAAACAGGTCTACCCAAAGCGATACAAGAACAGGAGAACAATCATGACGAAAAGCTGTAAGGACTGTGTGGTGCGCATCTTCGGCGCCTGCCGTGGCGAATACTGCCAGCCCGAGCGTATCGGCCTCAGTGAACAGGCAGAGCGGGAAGCAGCGGCGCGCGGGCACGTCCTGGAGTCCTTCAAAAAGATGAGGCACTATCCCATCTGGCAGGCCCGCTGCAAACAATGCGGGCGGATCGTCGCCTATACGCTGGACCCGGCACCCGGCGAGCCGGCGATCTACGGGGAGGCCCTCACCGTCACGTGTCCGAAAAGCGCACCTCAACCCGCGAGCGCGTCCGCAACTGGCCGAGGCAGTAATGAGGCTTGAACCCATTCTACCTTGAGGGCACTGCTTCTCCCTACGATCCGACGATGGACCCAAGAACACAGACAAGCGCAAGAATGTCATGTCCTGGTAGTGATAGTGCTCTTGATAAGCCGAACTGAAGTTTTGGATAAACCGCGCGGTCTGATGCCTGTCCTGTTTGGGAGTAAAGAAACCCTGCGCGATGGCCCATTCGTACGCACTCTGATCGACGGGATACCGGGTCAGCGTGCCTGAAAGGGCCTGCGCTGCGATCCATGCCTCGGCTTTCTCACGCGAGGAAAAGACGGCGCTTGGAAATCGTCCTTTATCCCCCACAAAGACCCAGACACTCTCTATCGTCATCGTGGATGCTCCGCGCGAGCAACAGCCAGAAGACGGCTTGTACGTGTTTGGCTCACGACTTTCCCAGGTCTTGAATCAAGTGGCGGCTCTGCTCGAAGTCCGCGTTGATGAGTATCTCGCCCCCGGCGGTCTGCACGAGATACTCGTAGCTCGTGGTCGTGATCTTGTCGTAGGAGTCTTTCTTGTGTACCAGAAGCAGCCGCCCCCCATGCCAACGCACGTCACGCTTCCCGGCGCTTCTTCCAATCCAGGTCTTTCACCAGGATGCGCGTCTTGGGCGAGCCGTTCCACTCCACGGTCAACCCCACCTCCTGCAGGACCGTGACGATGCGTTGGGCAACGGCGACTTCGGCTTGCTCGCCATCTTCCACGGCACCAAACGCCAGGTAGAGTGTGCCGCCATCGACGACGCGCTCGGTGTCCTGCTCGTGGTAGAAGGTGTAACCGATCACCGGGCACTGCTTTTGCAGTACCTGGATCTCGTCCCGGATCTCATAATGTCCGCAGGTCTGGCAATCGGCGAAGTTCTGGCGGGCCACAATGCCGTGCTCTTCTTCCAGCACGTAGAAGGCGAGATCGAGACGGTCGCAGTCGGTCTCCGGGGGCCAGGTTGTCTGGGCTTCGCAATGGGCAGCCAGCGCCTCGCGGGTGTGACGGATCA
>DAOTUH010000309.1:0-13968 GCA_034437255.1 Anaerolineae bacterium | reverse complement strand
GGACCTTCCGGGTGCTTCGCCGGATCTGCCGGGATGGCAAGCCCGCTCGCCCCAGCGCCGCGGCGCGCCAATCCGCCGCCGTGACACGCCGAGCCGCCCCCGCGGTCAGCCCCACCCAGTAGCGTTCCGGGAGCAGCGGCGCCACCCCGCGCGGGGGGCTATGGGACCGATCGGGTGACCTGGGAGGAGGGAGCCGCGCATCCGCGCTGTCCCAGCGGGGAACCGCTGCACGTCAAACGCCCGTTGGGACAGCGCGGATGCGCGGCTGTCCCAGCGGGGAACCGCTGCACGTCAAACGCCCGTTGGCTAACGGCCCGTGCGTCTTTGAAGGCACCGGGTGTCAGGACTGCGAATTGTACACCCGCTGCCATCCGACGGGCCAGGAACGGCGGATCGACGTGGCCTCGCTCATCTCGCACCGGTTGCCGCTGGAGGATTTCGAGCGCGGCGTGAGGCTGATCGAAGCGGGAGTGGGTGACGTGAAGAAGGTGCTTCTGGTCAGTTAGTCGGGTGGTCGGGGGGGCACCGGCCCTGGCTGAGGGGCACGGTGAGGACACCGGCCCTAGCTGAGGGGCGCGGTGGGGACACCGTCCCTAGCTGAGGGCGCGGTGGGGGCACCGGCCCTGGCTGAGGGCGCGGTGGGGACACCGGCCCTAGCTGAGGGCGCGGTGGGGACACCGGCCCTAGCTGAGGGGCACGGTGAGGACACCGGCTCTGGCTGAGGGGCACGGTGAGGACACCGGCTCTGGCTGAGGACGCGGTGGGGACACCGTCCCTAGCTGAGGGCGCGGTGGGGACACCGGCCTCAGCTAGGAGCGTTAATCGTTTTCCTCGGCTGGTTGCTGTTCTTCCAGCACTTCGTTGACCAGGTGCTCCAGTCCATTGCGGAGGCGCTGGATGGGCTCGGAGTCTTTTTTTAGCGCGGGAAAGAACGCCTGCTGCATCTCGTTAGTCGCCTGGGCCAGGCCTTCGCCCGGTTCTGTTTTCCGGGCCGACTTTCGGGCGGCACGCCGCGCAACACGCATGAGCTCGCGCTGGGACTCCAGTTCGCCGCGCAGAATCTCCTTGGCGCCGCGTCCCGGCACGATGCGATGTATGCTCTTCCGATGGGCCAGGATGCTCAGCGTGTTCAACCACGCCTTGGAGTCGGGCGTCCGCGACAGGACAGGCAGGGTGTTGAAGGCAACGGCGTCGCCGGCGAAAAGTACCTTCTGACCGGGGATGGTGAGCCACACGGTACCCGGCGCTGCGCCGGCTGCGGTTTCTATCTCCAGCGGCGGGTCTTGATAGTGTAGGAGCATGTGCCGGGTGCAGGCCAGCATCGCCCGGCGCGGCTTGAGCGTGGTCAGCTCGTCGATGATGCCGGGAGAGTACGCCTCGGCTTCCCCCAGAATCTCGTCCCAATCGGCTTCCTCGCGCACGAGATCGGTGAGCAGGCGGCCCGTCGCCTCCCCGGCGATGATGGGCACATCCCATTGCGCGGCGCCGATAAGCCGTTCGGGCTGGCTATCGGTCAGTACGATGTAGCGGATCACGCCGGCGGTCTCCTGTGCCTCTCGCAGCCACTGGCGTGCGTCATCCGGGCGCGGCGGCACGTCTACTACAAGCGCGCCTTCATCCAACTGGACCAATCCCACGTTGTAGGGAGGGTAACGATCTTCTACAAAGATGCCGGGAACGATTTCTTCCATGTCGCGTACCTCTTTCTATGCGGTTGTGTGAATAAAGCTTATCTGTCCAGCGCGGCCTTCAGAGCGGGGAGCACGCGCTCTGCATCCACAGGTGGACCGCCGCCCTGGGCCATAACGGGCGATCCGCCGCCGCGCGCGCCCAGCGGTTCCGCCGCATCTCGCAGTATCTCCGTCGCGTTGACGTCGACGTCGTCGCTGCGGGCGCAGACGAGACGTAGGCCGCCTTCGCCGCCGGTCGCCAGTAGTGCCACGGTGTTGGGACGCTCGCAGAGCTGCCGGGCGACGGCCTGGGCTTTCTCGAAGCGCCGGTCGGGCCAGTAGGCGATGATGCGCTTGACGTCCTCGACGGTGGAGGCCTGCTCCCACATACGCTCGGCCTCCATCTCGCTGAGAGTTTCCTGGGCCTCGTACAGCGCCCGGCGGCTCTCCTTGGCCTCGTCCTGCAGGCGGGCGACGGCGTCGGGGAGCTCGTCTTGACCCACGGTGAGCTCGCGTTTGAGCGTCTCCAGGAGCTGAAAGGCGCGGCGGTAATCGCGCAGCGCGCGCTTGCCGCAGAGGAAGCTGACGCGCACGCCGCCCTTGTACCTGCTGATGCCCGTCAGCTTGACCAGGCCGATCTCGCCCGTCCGCGCGACGTGCGTGCCGCCGCAGGGCGTCGCGTCGAAGCCTTCGACCTGGACAATGCGGACGTCGCCTTCGACCTGCGGCTCGCGACGAACGTCCATCTGGGCCAGATCATCCCCGGTGACGAAGCGGGCGTCGACGACGCGGTCGTCCCAGATGATGCGGTTGACCTCATCTTCGATTGTGAAGGCGGCTTCCCAGGAGAGCCGGGGAAGATCTATATCGACGGTATTTTCTTCCTCGCCAAAGTGGACGCTGAGGGTGTCGGCGTCGAACCGGTGCAGAAACGCAGCCGAGAGCAGATGCTGGCCCGTATGCTGCTGTATATGATCGAAGCGGCGGGCCCAGTTGATCTCGCCCTGAACTTCGTCCTGTGCCGGCATGCGATCCAGCAGATGCCAGACCTCGCCGTCGTCGGTCCAGACGTCGTGGACAGGGATAGCGTTCAGCGTGCCGGTGTCGTGCGCCTGTCCGCCGCCGGTGGGATAGAAGGCGGTGCGATCCAGCCGCACGGCAGGCCCGCGCTCGGTCTCCGCTCGCGCCACGATGGTGGCGGTGAAAGAGCGAAGGTTGCTATCAGCGTAGTAAAGTTTTTCGGTCATGGTCTCCCCATCATTCAAAATGAAAAATGACAAATGAAAAAGGCTCTCTATGCGAGATTTTTGTCATTTGTCATTTCAAATTTGTCATTGAAACGTCACAACTTCTTTGCCGCGCAGGCGCTCCAGAACTTTGTCGCGGATCAGATCTAGATGTCCGCCATTGGAGACGAAGTTGAGGCGGTCGGCAGGGACGGCGAGCACGGGGCAGAGCGTGAAGTGCTCGAACCAGGTCTCGTAGAGGTGGTTGAGGCGTTGTAGATACGCCGGGTCGATGTCCTGCTCGTAGGGACGACCACGCTGGCGGATACGGTCATTCAGCGTCTCCACCGAGGCGCGCAGGTAGATCACCAGGTCCGGCGGTGGCAAGATGGACGTGACGGCACCGTAGAGCTCGCTGTAGGTCTGGTAGTCGCGCTCCTGCATGTCGCCGCGCTGGTAGAGGTTGCGCGCGAAGATCTCCGCGTCCTCGTAGACCGTGCGGTCCTGGATGACGGAGTGGGGGCGTTCCAGCAGCTGCCGGTGGTGCCGCAGTCGCCGCGCCAGGAAGTAGACCTGGGAATGGAAGCTCCACGCCTGCATGTCGTCGTAGAAGTCCGCCAGATAGGGGTTGTCGGTCACGCCTTCCAGGAACGGCTCCCAATCCAGTTTCTTGCTCAACATCGACGTCAGCGTAGTTTTGCCGGCGCCGATGTTGCCGGCGACCGCCACGAAGTACTTGTTCACCGTCGTGTCCTCTCTTTCGTCATGGCTTATACGTCGAACGTGACGCTGCTGCCGGGCTCGACGGTCTGCTTGTGCTCGCCCACGGCGACAGCGACGGACTCGGTGTTCTCCGCTGCCGAGGTCACGGTCAGCGTTTGATGCGTGAGGCGGACGCGGAGCGGGTTGCCCCGGTAGACGATTTTGAAGGACACGGCATCCCACTGCTCTGGCAGAGCCGGTCGGAACGTGAGGCCGCCGTTGTGCACCTCGAAGCCCGCGAAGCCTTGGACGATGATCTGCCAGACGGCGCCTGCTGCTGCCGTGTGAATGCCGCCCAGGAAGGTGCCACCGCTCATGACCTTCTTGCTCTTATTGTAGAGGTCGATGGTCGAGGCGATCATGAAGTAGCGATAGGCCTCGTCGGCGTAGCCCACGCGCGCGGCGATAAGCGCGTGCACCGACGGGCTGAGCGAGGAGCCGTGCTCGGTGCGTGGTTCGTAGTAGTCGTAGTTGGCGCGCTGCACAGCGAGGGGGAAGCTGTCGTGGAGCACGAAGAGCTGCAGCACGTCGGCCTGCTTGAGTACCTGCGCGTGCACGGCGACGCCGTTGGGCCAGCCCCAGTACTCCTCGGGGTCGATGAGGCGCTCGCGTAGATCCTCCGGCGTGGCATCTTCCAGCTCAAAGAAATCGTCGCACTGCTCCAGAAGCCCCGTTTCGGGGTTGGGCTGCGGGAGATAGATCAGGTCGACCATCTCGCGCCAGTTAGCGACGTCGTCCTCGTCCAGATCCAGCTGCCCAAAGAGCGCCGCCAGTTGATCGGCGTTATCTGCCCGCATCTGCTCGTAGACCGAGACCGCTGTATCCAGCGCGAAGCGCGCCTGATAGTTGGTAAAAGCGTTGTTATCGACGTTCTCGTGGTACTCGTCGGGTCCCAGCAGACGGACGAACTCGTAGCGGTGCTTGTCCTTCTTGTAATACGCATGGGCGACCAGGAACTGTGCCACCTCGAAGATGATCTCCGCGCCGTAATCGACGACGAAGGCCCAATCCCGCGTCGCCTGATAGTACTCCCATAGTGCGTAAACGATGTCCGGCGAGATGTGGATCTGCCAGTCGTTGAAGTGGTTGCGGACCTTGCGCCCTGTGAGCACGTCGGTGAAGAAGAAATCGGGGAAGAGCTCTTCGCCGGTCTTGCCGCTGGTCCAGGCGTAGTAGGCGCCGTAGTAGCCCAGGCGCCGGGCTTTCTTGCGCGCGCCGTCCAGCGTCACGTAGCGGTATTCGAGGATGTTGCGCGCCACGTCAGGCTGCGTGTAGAGGAAAATGGGCAGGTTGAAGATCTCCTGATCCCAGAACGCTGCGCCCTGGTAGACCTGGCAGGAGAGGCCGCGCGCGCCGATGGGCAGCCGCGCGTGCGTCGGCGTGGCGATGATGTTCTGATAGAGATTGAAGCGTGTGAGCAGCTGCGCCTCGGGGTTCCCTTCGATTTTGACGTCGCTGACGTCCCAGATGGCGTCCCAGCGTGCGGCATGGGCCGCTTTCAGCGCTTCGTAGCCCGCGTCGAGGCCGGCCTGCACGTCGGCCAGGGCTTGTTCTCGCGGCGCGTCGACGTCGTTGCTGTGGTAGATCCCCATGATTTTTTCCAGCGTCACCTCATCGCCGGCTTTCAGCGGAAAGGTCAGCTTGCGGAGGATGTGGTTCTCGCCCTTGATGATCTCCATGGACGCCGGGGCCGGACTGGTGATCTTGACGCCTTCGACGACGTCGATCTGAATGTCGGATTCCACCGTGCGCGTCTCGATGGCGATGCATCCTTCGTCCTCAAGCGGCGCGTACGATTTGAAATGCTCGCCGCTCAAGGACCAGACGTCGCCGTCGATGCCGGTGACGACGGTGATCTCGGCGTCGGTTTCGGCGCGGATGTGATAGCGCATGGGGACGAGGTGCAGGTTGTCGTAGCTGGTGAATCTCTCCACGTCGATGGTGACAGTCTTGCCAGTTTCGCTCTCCCACGTCTGCGTGCGGGTGTAAATCCCGTGTCGCAGATCCAGCGTGCGCCGGTAATCGTGCGTCGTGCCGGCGAAGGCGGAGAGCGGCTCGCCCTCGACCATGAGCTGGGTGTAGAGACCGTTGGGCACGTTGCAGAGCTCGCGCATCTCGTCCTCGCCTGCCTTGTCCCACGTATCGGTGACGATGCAGGCCACGTACCGCTCGGCGTCCCACTCGGCGAAGGTGCCCCGGTAGCCCAGGTAGCCGTTGCCGATCATGTAGTTGCTGCCCGTGGTGACCAGCTGGTCTGCCTCAAAGTGCGTCTCAGTGATTTCCCACTGCGTATCGGTGTGAATGTTGTTCTGAAGTTCCATCTTCCTCGCCTCCGGGGTACGTCGTTGGTTAAGCCAGGATCTCGTCCAGATCGACGGACGCGGTGTCATCGTAGCGGAAGTGTGCTTTGCCCACACGCTTCTTGGGGCCGACGCCCACAGCGATGAAGCCACCCGTCAGCGCAGCGGCGACGCCGGACTCTGCGTCTTCGATGACGACGCAGTTTCTTGGCGGGACGTGCATCTTCCCCGCCGTATGGACGAAGAGGTCGGGCGCGGGTTTGGCGCGCTCGACGCTGTGCCCGTCGCCGATGGCGTCGAAGAGGTCCGTGATCTGCAGGCTGTTCAGCACGCGCTTGGTGTTTTTGCTGGTTGATCCGACGGCGATTTTCAGGCCGCGCGCTTTGATATCGGCGATGAGCTCCTTGGCGCCGGGCAGGAAATCCTCCTGGGTCAAGTTATCCAGCATCTCCTGATAATAGCCGTTCTTGCGGGTCATCATCTCCTGGATTTGCTCCTCGGTGTACTCGTCCTGCCTGTCGCCCAGGATGAGCAGGAGCGATTGGCGCCGGGAGACGCCGCGCAGTTGCTCGTTATCCTGGCGTGTGAAGGAGATGCCCTCCTCGTCGGCCAGGCGCTTCCAGGCTCGGAAATGGTATTCAGCTGTGTCGGTGATCACGCCGTCCAGGTCGAGAATAATTGCCTTGATGGTGCCCATAGTCTTCCTCTCCTTTTGGATTGATGGTGAATACGTCCAGTGTGATTATGACAGTTCGACGCCGACACGGTGTGCCAGCGTTTTAAGTGCTTTGGATGCTGCTACCAGGGATCGCTGCAGTTCCTCGGACGCGCCGTCAGGACAAACAGGTGGATGCTCGGAGAGCGCCCCTCCGACCTCGCCCACCGTCCGTGTTAGGGCGAGAAAGTTGCCCAGCACCTGCCAGTTCGCCTCTGAGCCAGGAGCCTCGGGGGTGACGGTGGGCAGCCGCCACGTGATGGGGGGCGGGACGGTTGCTTCCGTTGTTTCCATGGAGGGGAGCAGAGGCTGACGGATGCCCTGCAGCGCCGCCTCGATCTGGTGCTCAATCTCGTCCAGGTCGTGGGGATTGCGCACAAAGTCCAGATCATCGGTCTCGATGACCAGTAGCGGCGTCGCGTCGTACGCGGCGAACAGCTGCTCGTAGGCCTGGCGCAACGCGGCGATGTAGCCGCGATCCATCTTGCGCTCGTAGGTGCGGTCGCGCATGGCGATACGCCCCATCAGCGTCTCCATCTCGGCGCGAAGATAGATGACGAGGTCGGGTGGACGGATACCGTCGGCGAGAGCCAGATACAGGCGCTCGTACATCACCATCTCATCGCCCGCCAGGTTGAGCTCGGCGAAGAGCAGATCCTTGCGGAAGAAGTAATCTGCCAGCAGTGCTCCCTCTTCGAGACGCGAGGGGATGGTCTGCTGCTGCCGGTAGCGATTGAGCAAGAAGAATATCTGCGTCTGAAAGGCGTAGCGGGCCCGATCACTGTAGAAATCGGAGAGAAAGGGATTCTTCTCAAAGGCTTCCAGAATAAGGTCGGCCTGGAAGCGGGGCTTCAACCGGCGGGCCAACGTGGTCTTTCCTACGCCTATGACGCCCTCGATGGCGATGTAAGGCTTGGCCGTCATTGGATTCACAGATTATGCCCTCCCTGAGTGCGCCTACGGTGCACAACGTGCTCTGTTCGTGGTGATGCCCGTGCCCTTTGGGAGAGCGGCTGAACCGCCTCTCCAGATCAGATGAAACGTCTCCGAAATGGCTCGCGCAGTGGCGAGATAGTCCAAATTTCGCCCGTCAGGTCACGTCATTTTCGAGCTTACCCGTAGTGGAAAGAAAGTCAAGATTCACAGGTCTGGCCCGATTTCGAAGCGAGTCTGCGGGCGAAAACGCTCTCTGTACCGCAGAACCTGCGTAGACAGAAGCCAGGCAAACGAAGCCGGGTTGATATAGCTAGCAAACGCGACAGGAGATCGCCTAGGATGTCTGAGCTACCCCGGAACTGCTTCGTTTGCCTCTGGCCTGCTGGAAATATGCACGGAGCCGACTTCGACCCATCGGATTATAGATGACAAATTCAAAAATCTGACTATACTATGGGGTGAGGTTTGAATGTCTGACCCATTATAGAGCTGTCACGGTGAGTGTGCCCAATGGCGAAACCAATCGAAGATTTGGCGTTTGAAGACACGTTGCAGGAGCTCTCTACCATTGTCCAACAGCTGGAAGGTGGCGATCTCAAGCTAGAGGAGACCGTGGCGCTCTACCAGCGCGGTCAGCAGCTGGCTGAACGCTGCCAGACGTTGCTGGATGAGGTCGCGCTGCGTGTGCAACAGCTCCGACCAGATGGCGAGGTGGTGGCGAGCGACCTTGGTGACGTGGGTTGATCAGAAGTCACCAGTCAGTCGACGTGGGTTGGCTGGTTTATCGACTATGCTTGGCTCCACTGAAATAAGCATTAACCTCACGCAAAGGCGCCAAGAACGCTAAGGAAATTCATAAGATGGTAAATTTTATTGATCTAGGCTGGCTTTAATATTCAGAAAAGTAAGGACAAATTTAAAAGTCTTGGCGACTGTCCGACCTTTGGTCGGCGGCGTCTTTGCGTGAGGCACAACCTTTTTTCAGGGCAGTCATGCTTTGATGTATGAGGAGGTATTTATGCGCCGTCGACGTCGTCCGATTGGGCCACCTCGCCCTTCCCGTAGACCGCGTCCTCCCGTTCCTCCTCCGGTGCGACGCCGGTTTCTGCGGGCTCAGCGTTTCATCGAACAGGGGAATTTTATCGAGGCCGCGGGCATTTATGAGCGTCTCGCGCGGGCGGCCTACGACCGTGCCAGGGTCCGGCCGGGCCTCCACATGAGCCTGGAAGCGGTGCGGTGCTATCTGCTTGCAGACGATGTGGAGAGGGCCAAAGCGATTGTGCTCCAGGTTGCGCAACGGGCGAAGGATCTGGGTCTTACCAAACTGTGCTGGCCCCTGGTCGACCGGATCGTGCAGCGGCTTGAGGCTGAGGGGCTCGATAGCGAGTCGTTCCGTGAGGAGATCACGGCGGTGCTGGGATCCTTCGAGGCTCAACCGGCTCCGGAGATAGGGCGCCATGCCGCTCAGAAAAGTTTACCCGGCAGCTGTCCGGCATGTTCCGCGCCTCTGCACCCAGAGGAGATCGATTGGGTGGCCGAGGATCGCGTGGCCTGTCCGTACTGCGGGTCCATCGTGGTCGCGGAGTGACGTTTGGCCTCTGACGTGCATCTTCGTCATGCCGATGGCACGTCGCTTCCGCTGGAGGTGCGGCGCTGCGATACGCTCTGGTGTCGGTTTCGCGGCCTGATGTTCCGCCGGCAGTTGGCGCCGCGAGAGGCGCTGCTGTTTGTGGAGTCGGGCGAGAGCCGCGTGGCGACGACGATTCACATGTTCTTCGTCTTCTTCCCCATCGGTGTCGTGTGGCTGGCGCGAGATGGCACGGTGGTTGATAAACGGCTGGCAAAACCGTTTCGGCCCTATTACGCGCCTTGTCGGCCGGCCCATTACTATCTGGAGGGCGCTCCCGACCTGCTGCAGATGGTCGAATTGCAGGAAAGGTTGATCATTGAAGACGTCCTGTGAAACGCAGGTGGGAGTGCTTTTTCACGTTAACGGCTTGACAAGTTTCATTTTTCGTTTTATGATTTGTACTTAGTTTGTGCCTGAATTATATTTTTTCACAAAAATCATGCTTGAGGGTATCATGCGTCAACTTCTGTTTGTTTTTGTGGCTGGCTGTTTGTTGTTTCCTGCACAAGGCGTGCTGGCTCAAGAGAGAGAGCCTCCATTGGATCCCCAGCCGATGGTTTACGTGGTGCAGCCTGGCGATACACTTTTCTCCATTGCCCGGCGCTATGGCATGGACTTGAAAACACTCGTGCGCCTGAACCAACTCTCTGATCCCCGCGATATTTACGTGGGCCAGCGGTTACGATTACAGCCGTTGTCGGTTGACGTGCGTTCCTGGGAGTACCACGTCATGCAACTGGGGGAGGACCTTTCACTGCTGGCGTGTCACAATAACGTGGATGCAAAAACGGTGGCACAGGTCAACGGCTTGCTCAATCCCAGCGTGACATTACTTGGTTCCTCGATGCTGCTCCCTGATTTTGGACAACCATCGACGGTGGGCATCGCGGGCGCGGATTTGACGCCGATTGAGATCGCGTTCCGCTATGACCAGTCGCTTTGGGACGTGCTACGCCTCAATCCACAGCCGTTTTACGCAGGCGAGTGTATGGCGGTGCCTGGGGACGGGGATGTTGCCGCCGGTTTGCTGCCGTATCCGTTGAAATCGCTATCCCTGTCGCGTCAGCCTGTTGAACGAGGCGAGACCGTGGTGCTTGCCGTGGAGACGAGTGCGCCTGCGTTATGTAGCGTCACGTATCTTGACCGGACCAGCCATTGCTTTGCTCAGGATCGCGAAAATCTTTACAGTTTGTTGAGCTTATCTCCTCCGTTGCTTGAGCCGGGCACGTATGACTTGACGGTGCGGGTCCGTTTTGAGGATAGCGAGATTACTCTAACGCTGCCACTGATTATGACCCCAGGCCGATTTGGTTTTGAACGTATCGACTTGCCTCCTAGCCGCCAGGCACTTTTTGATCCTGATTTGCTCCGAAACGAAAGCGTGTTGGTCGACAGCGTCGCCAACGTCCACACCGCGCAGCGTTATTGGCAGGTACCCTTTGCTTATCCTGTTCAATCATCTGTCTCCTCGTACTTTGGAGCGCGCCGTTCCTATGGTGGTTCATATAACAGCTACCACTCTGGCGTGGACTTCCGCGCGTCGACGGGGGTGCCGGTCAAAACACCCTCGGCTGGCACCGTGGTTTTGGCGGAAAATTTGATGGTCCGAGGAAATGCGATTATTATCGATCATGGCTGGGGTGTGTTAACAGGTTACTGGCATCTGTCGAAGATCGACGTTGAGGCGGGGCAGTACGTGACGCAGGGCCAGGTGATCGGCAGGGTGGGGAACACCGGTTTATCGACGGGGTCGCATCTGCATTGGCAGTTGTGGGTGGACGGAAAGCCGGTGAATCCACTGCAGTGGACTGACATATTCTACACGTTTCCCGATCCTCAGCCACCTGTCGTGGATAGTTTGGAGTAAGACGTTGTGTGTTTCCCGGCAGCTTGCCTCCTATCGGCGTCCTCAGGGATGGTTGGGCCACGACGTTCGATACTTCCTCAAAGTCACCTCGACCCATGACGTGATCCGGGAATTGGTCGAGCAGGAGGCCGAAGAGGGTCTGGTGGTTTTAGCCGAGGAGCAAACCGCGGGTAGAGGACGCAAGACGCGACGCTGGGTCGCTCCTCCCAATACCAGTCTGCTGGTGTCACTGCTTTTCAGGCCTCAGACACCCTTTGCATATCGTGCGCCGCGCATCACCATGCTTTGTGGCCTTGGACTGCTCGAAACCGTACGGGATATCACCGGAGTTCCTGTGATGCTGAAATGGCCTAACGATCTCATCGTAGAACGCGATGGCGATTGGAAGAAAGTCGCCGGCATGCTCAGTGAGGTCGGAGGAGCCGATGCCGATTTTTTGCTCGTGGGGGTCGGCCTCAACGTCAACATTGCCGGTGAACAACTATCGGATCTGGCGCCACGGGCGACCAGTCTCATGGCAGAAGCAGGACACCTTGTGGATCGAGAGGCGCTGCTATCGTCATTCTTGGAGCGGACTGAGTGTCTGTGTGAACGTTTCCGCTCAGGCTGGGATCCCTTACCGGCATGGCGTGATTGGCTGGCGTGGATGGGGCGTTCCGTCAAGGTGACCACACCTACGGAGACCGTGTGGGGCATTGCCGAAGACATAGCCGACGATGGTGCACTCATTGTACGAGAGTTCTCGGGTGGTCGAAGGCATTTTTCGGTTGGAGATGTCAGCCTGCGTAGATCAGCAGATACATCGCCCGTGAGTTAAAAAGGTCGCTTTGATATGGTGATTTCAGTCCTGTTTTTCTGTGAGTCAACGAGGAGATAGGTCCCTGTGCGTTATTTAGTGATCTCGGACGTACACGCGAATCTTCCTGCGCTACATGTTGTTTTGCACGACGTGGCGCGTATCGACAAGGTCTTGTGTTTGGGCGATCTTGTGGGTTATGGCCCGAATCCTAATGGTGTCATTGAGCGTGTAAGTGAATTGTCTCACGTCTGTGTGGTCGGTAATCATGATTGGGGTGCGCTGGGGCGGTCGGATCCTTTTGTCTTCAATCGCGATGCCCGAGAAGCGCTCTTATGGACGCAAGACCGGTTGCTCGCGGACAATCGTTACTACTTGATGGACCTGCCGAAGACCATCATGATTGAGGACTATTTGCTCGTCCATGGTAGTCCTCGTGAGCCCATCTGGGAGTACCTTCTCGACACGCAGCGTGCCAAGCGGAGTTTTCAGGCCGCGGAGTTCCAGGTGGCCTTTGTCGGCCATACCCATCTGCCGATGGTTTTCGAGTGGTTGGAGTCGGACCGCAAAGCGCGGATGCTCAGTCCAAGCCTTGAGGAACCGTTGAAACTGGACGGACGGCGTCTGATCATCAATCCCGGCAGTGTCGGCCAACCGCGTGACGGAGATGCACGCGCCGCCTATGGCATTTTGGATACCGAAGCGGAGACCTTCGAGTTCCACCGCGTTGATTATCCCATCGAGATCACCCAGGAACGGATGCGCGCCCGGAGTTTACCACAGCGCCTGATTGATCGGTTGGAGGTAGGGCATTAGATCTTGCATTCCGATCTATCCCGGTCAGGATGGAACCTTTTGAGTCTGTGAACCGTCTTCAGGGTGAGGCGTTGTCGTAGCACGGCTGAGAGAGCAGAAGGAGGAGAGAGAGATGAGACGGTTACACATTGGAGCACTGCTTGCGTTATTGTTGCTGGTCACGGCCTGCGGTGCCATGGCGCAAGCCCCAGAACGCAATATGGGGTCTGCGGACGTTCCTGCTCCCATGGAAGAGAACATGGAAGCTGAGGAGATGGCCGCGGATGCACAGGGAGGCAGGGGAACAGCGGCCATTCCCGAGCAGCGGATGATCGTCTACAATGGGCAACTCGATCTGGTGGTCAAGGATACGGTCAAGACCCAGGAAGAGATTGGGACGCTGGTGGACGAGCTGGGGGGATTTGTCCTCTCCTCAGAGAGTGTCCAGCGTGAGGAAGGTTTGCTACGGGTCGATATGACGGTGCGCGTGCCCGCCGAGTCGTTCAACACGGCCATGGCGCGTCTGCGGGAGATGGCCGTGGAGGTGACGCGAGAGCGGGTGTCCAGCGAGGACGTGACGCAGGAATACGTGGATCTGGAGTCCCGGTTGCGGGCCTTGGAAACCAAGGCGGAAAAACTCGAGGAGTTCATGGACGAGGCCGAGGACACGGAGGCGGTTCTCAAAATCTATCGAGAGCTGAGCGCCACCCAGGAAGAGATCGAACACGTCAAGGGCCGCAAGCGCTATCTGGAGCGCTCGTCATCCTTGGGCACTATCACCATCTCGCTCACGCCCGATGCCCTGACGCAGCCCATCGAGGTGGCCGGCTGGCGTCCTCAAGGCACGGCTAAACGCGCGTTGCAGGCCCTTATCGATACCTATCAGTCCCTCGTCGATGTCCTGATTTGGATCGTGGTTTTCGTTGTTCCGGTGCTCTTTGGCATTGGCCTGGTGATTTTCCTGTTCGTGAAGTTGATCCAGTGGATTTTCTTCCGTCAAAAGAAGAAAAAGGAAACCTCCGAGGCGGAACCGTCCAAGCAGGAGGCGGAGGAACCTTCCGAACCTGAGCCCGAATCCGGGACGTAGAGCATGATAGACTGATATCTGGCACGAGGAACCCCGCATTTTGCGGGGTTCTTTGTTGACTCACCTGAAAAAAGGTCCAAGAAATCGGATTTTTAGGTGACCATACCCCACATCTAGTAATTTTGGTCATGAGAAACCCACATATAGTATCAAGTCGTAGAAAAATCCGATTTCTGCTAGTTAT
>DAOTUH010000308.1:0-10965 GCA_034437255.1 Anaerolineae bacterium | reverse complement strand
TAAGGTGCAACGCACCTGCGATTACCCGATTATGTTAGCTAAACACCCATGACAGCGTGCCTGAAATGGCTATTTTCAAGCATTCGAAGGTGCGTCGCACCTGGCTGCGTTCTAATACCGTAATCTAAGGGTAGGGGAAATTTCTACGCTTACGTACCTGAACGAAACTACCATCACCAATCTAAAATCAGCAATCCTAAATCCAAAGTCGCACATCGCTCCGGTTGTTCATTATGTCTGTAAAGGTATAATGACTCTCATGACAAAAGAAAGATTACAAAAGATTCTGGCACACGCAGGCTACGGCTCCCGCCGGGGCTGCGAGGCGTTCATTGAAGAGGGCCGTGTGGCCGTGGACGGCGAGACCGCCACGCTGGGCGACAAGGCCGATCCCGAACGGCAGCGCATCACCCTCGACGGCAAACCCATTCGTGGCGCCCGCGAGGAGATCTACATCATGCTCAACAAACCGCGTGGCGTCATCTCCACGGTCGATGATCCGAGGGGGCGGCGGACGGTGCTCGATCTCGTCCCCATCGACAAGCGCATCTACCCCGTGGGGCGGCTGGACGCGAACAGCGAGGGGTTGATTCTGCTCACCAACGACGGCGAACTGACCCACCGGCTGACCCATCCGCGTTACGAGCACACGCGCGTCTACCGCGTCCGCGTGCAAGACGCGCCCAGCCGTGAGACGCTCCGCCGCTGGCAGCGCGGCATCACGTTGGACGGCGAGCGCGTCCGCTTCGACGTGGTGCGCGTGGAGCATTCCGCGCGGGGCAAGTCCTGGCTGCACGTCGAGGTCCACGAGGGCCGCAAGCACCTGGTGCGGCGCATGGTCGCCGCGCTGGGCCACCCGGCGGATCGGCTCGTCCGCGAGGAGATGGGGCCGCTGCGCCTGGGCGATCTGCCGCCCGGACGCTGGCGCCGCCTGCATCCCCACGAAATCCGCACGCTCAAACGTGAGGTCAAATCCTGACCCACTGACTCTTTGACCGTGAGACCAAAAGACGATCCGACTACTCGATTACTTGACTAAAGGACAAACCATGAGCAAGCCATCGACCATCGCCATTGACGGACCGGCGGCCTCGGGCAAAAGCACTATCGGACACCACCTGGCAGAATGGCTGGACTATCTCTATCTGGATACCGGCCTGCTCTACCGCGCCGTGACCTGGGCCGCGCTGGAGCGAGACATTCCCATGGAGGACGAGGCGCGCATCAACGCCCTGGCGGAGACGCTGCCCATTGACGTTCTCCCGCCCTCAGTCGACGACGGGCGTCAGTACACGGTGATGGTCGGTGATGAGGACGTGACCTGGGCCATTCGCACGCCCGCCGTCGATCAGAACGTCTCCATCGTCGCGGCCTATCCTGACGTCCGCACGGCGCTGACGGAACGCATGCGCGAGATCGGCGCGCGCGGCGACGTCGTCATGGTGGGACGCGACATTGGCACCGTCGTCCTGCCCGACGCCGATCTCAAAATCTACGTGGAGGCGTCTGTCGAGGTGCGGGCACACCGCCGCCTGCTGGAGCGCCGGGCGCAGGGTGAGGACGTGACGCAGGAACAGATGGAGGAAGAGCTCCGGCGCCGCGACGCCATCGACAGCGGGCGCGAGGCCGCCCCTCTGCGCGCCGCGCCGGACGCCGTCCACTTCGACAACACCCATCTCACGAAAGAAGAGATGTACCGCGCCGTGGAAGCGCTGGTGCTCAACCACAGCCCGAACGGTAACCCGTGATGCGCGCGTGGTGCCCCCCTGCCCCTTGCCCCCTGTACCTTGTAACTCACCACAGATAAATTTTCAAGGAGTTGCGATAAATGAAAAACAAAGACTATGACCTCACCGTTATCGGCGGCGGCCCCGGCGGGTACGTCGCTGCGATTCGTGCAGCCCAACTGGGCATGAAGGTTGGACTGGTCGAGAAGGAGTATCTGGGCGGCGTCTGCCTGAACTGGGGCTGCATCCCCACGAAGTCGCTGCTGCGCAACGCCGAGGTGGTGCGACTGCTGGGTGAAGGGCGCGAGTTCGGCTTTGAGGTCGAGAACGTCACCCTGGACTACGCCGCCGCCGTCAAGCGCAGCCAGAAAATCTCTAAACGCTTGGTCAAAGGCGTCGAGCTGCTGATGAAGAAACACGACGTCGACGTGATCTGGGGCGCGGGTCGCCTCACGGCGCCGACAACGGTCAGCGTCGCGCTGAACGACGGCGGCAGCCGCGAGCTCACCGCCGAACACGTCATCCTGGCGACGGGCGCGACACCCTGCGTGATCCCCGGCATGGAGCCGGACGGCGAGCGCGTGCTCACGGCGCGTCACGCGGTGGAACGTGATGCGTTGCCAGAATCGGCTATCATCATCGGCGGCGGCCCCATCGGCCTGGAGATCGGCACGGTCTGGGGCGCCTACGGCACCGAGGTGCGCGTGGTCGAGATGATGGATCAGATCTTGCCCGCCGAAGACCCCGACGCCGCGCGGGAACTCTCCCGCGCACTGCGCCGCCAGAAGATCAAGACGCTGACGTCGACGCGCGTCGAGGCTATCGCGCGCGGCGACGCGGGCGTGCGTGTCAAGGTCACCGACAAGAAGGGCAAGGAGAAGACGCTGGAGGCGGAGGTCGCGCTGGTCGCCGTCGGCTTCTGTCCCGCAAAGGCGGATCTGGGCCTGGACGCTGCCGGCGTCGAGCGGACTGAGCGCGGCTGGATCAAGGTCGATGGCCACATGCGGACCAACCAGTCCCATCTCTACGCCATTGGCGACGCCAACGGCATTATGCTGCTGGCCCACGTCGCCTCGGTCCAGGGGATTCTGGCCGTGGAGACCATCGCCGGCATCGAGCGCCGGCCCTTCGACGAGAACGCCGTCCCGCGCGGCACCTACACCTCGCCGCAGGTCGCTGCCTTCGGCCTGACCGCAGCGCAGGCTGAGGAGCAGGGGTTGGACGTCGAGGTCGGGCAGTTCTCCTTCCTGCCCAACGGCAAGGCGCTGGCGCTGGGTGAGCATCGGGGCTTCGTCAAGATCGTGGCAGAAGCCGAGAGCCACGCCATCGTCGGCGCGACCATCGTCGGCCCGGAGGCCACGGAACTGCTGCCGGAGCTGGTCACGGCGCACACCGCCGAATTGACGCCGCACGAGATCGCTTATACAGTGCACGCCCATCCCACGCTTAGCGAAGCGGTCATGGAAGCCGCCCACGACGTCTTCGGCGAGAGCATCCACGGCGGATGACGACGTAGCCGCGATTTCAAAATCGCGCCACGTTGGCGGAGGTGCAATGCGCCTACGACGCTTCGGCCAACCGTTGGCCTGGCTGCGAAAGTGCGTTGCACCCGCTGGTTTTGTGAAACTATGTCAAGCTTTCAGACCCCCACGTTTCAGGAAGCCTACGCCTGGCCGCCGTGGTGGGCTGTCCGTTTCACGTTGGCGCAGCCCCCAACGCCGGGGCGCTTCGTTCTGGCTGATCTGGGCGGGCCACTGCGCGAGGCGCTCTTCCCTTCCGCCCTGGATGATGAGAGCTTCACGGCGCTGGTGCCGCCCCGCCATCCCGCGATCCGCCTGATCCCCGGCACAGAAGTGGATGTGCTCGGCCCGCTGGGCACAGGTTTCGAGATAGGTAACACCCAGCGCCTGCTCCTGGTGGCGGAGGTGGCCTATCTCCCGCCGCTGCTGCCCCTGCAACATCTGGCGCCAGCGGTTGCCCTGGTACTGGAAGCGCCGACGCGCGCCCAACTGCCACCGACCCGCCGCTTTCCGCCCGCCGTCGAGCTCCATCTGCTCACCCGCGACGGCACGGCGGGCACGCACGGCGCGTTAGAAGTGGAAAGCGACACGGCACCGTTACGCCGTTTGCTCCGCTGGGCCGACGGCGCCTGCTTCGCCTGCACGCCAGAGCGCTACCCGGCCCTGGCGCGCCTCGTGGAAGCGGAGCGATTCCAGCCTGCTGCTGACTTTGCTCAGGCCCTGGTGCGCGCCCCCATGCCCTGTGGCGTGGGCGCCTGCGACGTCTGCCGTGTCCAGACGCGCCGTGGTGAGCGCCGCGCCTGCGTCGACGGTCCCGTCTTCAATCTGCTGGATCTGCGAGTCTGATTATGATTGATCTGGCACCCCGTCACAAATACGGTCTCCCGCTCTCCAACCCGGTGATGCCGGCGGCGGGAACCTTCGGCTACGGCGAGGCCTACCGCGATCTCGTCGCCTACGAAGAGCTGGGCGCCATCGTCACCAACCCGGTGAGCTGGCGGAACCGCCATGCGGCTAACGGACCCCGCCTCGTCGTCCACGGTGAGCAGGTCCTGGTTCATACCGGGCTGCCGAATCCGGGCGTGCGTCGCGTCATCCGCCGCTGGGCGCGGCGCTGGGCGCGGTTGGACGTGCCCGTCATCGTCCACGTCATCACTACCTCGCCTGAAGATGTAGCGCGTGCCTGCGAGCGGCTGGTTGGCGTGCGGAACGTGCGCGGCATCGAGCTGGGGTTGGACGACGGCGCCGGCGTGGACGACGCGCTCGTGTTTCTGGATGCGGCGCGCTCGGCGTGCCCGCTCCCGATGATCGTGCGCCTGCCCTTCGACGGCGTCCAGCGGCTGGCGCTGCCCCTGGCGGAAGCCGGCACCGACGCGCTGACGCTCACCGCGCCGCCGCGCGGTCGGCTGCTGCACTCTGCCGGAGGAGCATCACCTGATACTGTGCGCGGACGGCTCTACGGGCCGGTGCTCTTCCCCATCTTGCTGCAGCGGCTGGCCCAGTGGGCGGAGCGGCTGCCGGTGCCGTTGATCGCCTGTGGTGGGATCCACACGCCGGAAGAGGCCCGCGCCTGCCTGGACACGGGGGCGACCGCCGTGCAGATCGACGCGCTGCTCTGGCGCGATCCCCGGCTGCTGGAGCGGATTGCGCGCATGTTGACGTAGTTCCGGCATACTGTGACCCTGTTGAGGATATCTATAAGGTGCGGGAGCTGGGTTCTGTGGCTGTTGTTGGATTCAAGAATCAAGCGGAGCTCTACACTGTTTCCTCAAAGATAAGTTCGTCTCCGGCGTCTCAAAGATCCGATTTTTCTGGGCCCAGTCTAATCCTCATGCGATTGTCCTCACGCGGGGTTTGACATATAGGGCGTTTGCTGTATCATTTTAGCGGTTACTAAAATGAACACCTTACCGGATCTCGCTAAGTTCTTCAATGCGTTGAGCGACGAGACGCGGCTGCGCCTCGTCGTGCTGCTCGCCCGGCAGGAACCCGGGCACACCCTATGTGTTGGACGGCTGGCACAGGAGCTGGAGACCTCGATCTCCAACGTCTCGCAGCACCTGCGGGTGCTCAAAGACCTCGAGCTGGTGCAAGGCGAGCGACGGCATCGGCGCATCCACTACACGCTCAATGCCAACCGGCTGACGTTCTACCGGGAATTGGGGCAGCGTTTGTTAGGAACAGATATGTTGACAGGAATCCATACGTCCAAGGAGGCAAGTACCATGTGTCACGATGAAAAGCAGGGTTGCGACCATCAGGGCAAGAAGCAAGCAGAAAAGGACTGCAGTCCAGAGCAGACCCGTGAGTGCCACGGTGAGGGCGAAGGCCATCCCCGAGACTGCACGCCAGAGCGGGTTCAGGAATGTCACGGTGACGTACAAGAGCATCCCTGCGAGAGCCGCGCGTAAGCGGTACAACCGGGTATACGATAGACTATAGGGAAAAATCAGAGCGCTGTCTTGCAAACCGGCGCTAGGTAGCCGCGAAATCCATTTCGCGCTTCAAGGTGCGCGATTCAGAAATCGCGGCTACATTTTCCCAATAATTGGCTGCCCGGAAAAATAGCTTTTCAGTGAAGTCCTCTGTTGACTCACCTGAAAAAAATCCAAGAAATCGGATTTTTAGGTGACCATACCCTACATTTAGTGATTTTGGTCATGAGAAGCCCACATATAGTATCAAGTCGTACAAAAATCCGATTTCTGCTGGTTATTTTAGTGAAGTCATCCGTTCAATCCGTTGACAATGTAACGTCCTGACTAACAGACCACGGGACTATCTTCCAGGGAGGCCTAAACGTGCACCATCAATCGCCCGCAAAAGTTTCACCCCGTCAGGGCGCACCAGGAAAGTCCGGCAAAGGCGGCAAGCCCGGCCCCCAAGGCCCCGTCGGGCCTATCCTGCGCCGTCTGCTCCAGTACATGCGCCCCCACGCCGCGCTGTTGGCAGGAGTGGTCTTCGCTGCGCTGCTGACCACGGCGGCGGAGCTGGCGCCGCCCCTGGTCCTGCGATGGACAATAGATCAGCTGATCCTGGATGGGCAAACAGAGCGCATTATCTGGGCGGCGGGCGGACTGCTCCTGCTCTCGCTGCTGCAGGGCGGCATCGACTTTCTGCGCCTCTACCTCACCGCCTACGTGGGCCAGCGCATCGTCTTTGAGATCCGCAACGCCGTCTTCGAACATCTGAGCCGCCTCTCCTTCTCCTTCTACGATCAGGCGCGCACGGGTGACTTGATGTCGCGGGTCACCGCCGACGTCGACGCGCTCAACAACTTTTTCGGGCGGGCCGCCGTCATCGTGCTGACCAACGTCCTGACGCTGCTGGGCATCCTGGGCGTGTTGCTGGTCTGGGATTGGCGCCTGGCCCTTATCTACCTGCTCTGCCTGCCGCTCATCGCGCACGGAATGTGGATCTACGCCCGGCGGGTGCGTCCCGCCATGGGCCGGGTCCGGCGGGCGCTGGCGGCCCTCAGCACGGCGCTGCAGGAGAGTTTAGTGGGCGTTCTGGTGGTCAAGCTCTTCGGGCGGGAGCCCTTCGAACGCGCGCGCATCGATCGCCGGAGCAAGCAGGTGCTGCAGGCCAATCTGGAGACGGCGCGGATCACGTCTCGCTGGATGCCCTACGCGCACGTGGTGATGGGCGTGGCGACGGCGCTGGTGCTCTGGGGCGCGGGCGGAGCCGCCATAGCCGATCTGATCTCGTTGGGCGTGCTGGTCGGCTTCACCACCTACGTACAGATCCTGCTGCGGCCCATCCGCCAGACGGGCATGATGCTGAGTATGTCCTTGCAGGCGCTGGCGGCGGCGGAGCGGGTCTTCGAGGTGCTCGATACCCGGCCCGACGTGCGTGACGCGCCCGGCGCCTACCCGCTGCCGCCGGTGGAGGGCTGGGTGCGTTTTGAAGACGTCAGTTTTGCCTACGAGGCTGGCTCTGGCGAAGTAGAAGCGTTGCGAGAAGTTAATCTGGAGGCGGCGCCGGGCGAGCTGGTGGCGCTGGTCGGACCATCGGGCGCGGGTAAATCGACGTTGGTGCATCTGCTGCCGCGCTTCTACGAGGTGCAGGCGGGGCGGATCACCATCGACGGGCACGACATCCGCCAGGTCACCGTGGAAAGCTTGCGGGACGCCATCGGCATCGCGCTGCAGACGGTCTTTCTATTCGACGCCTCCATCGGCGAGAACATCGCCTACGGCAATCCCCAGGCCACCCAGGAGGAGATCGAGGCGGCGGCGCAGGTAGTGCAGATGCACGACTTCATCACGTCCCTGCCCCTGGGCTACGGCACGCCGGTGGGCGAGCGCGGCGTGCGGCTCTCCGGCGGGCAGAAGCAGCGGATCGCCCTGGCGCGCGTGCTGCTGACCGACCCGCGCATCCTTATTCTGGACGAGCCCACGTCCAGCGTCGACGCGGAGACCGAGCGGCAGCTGCAACAAGCGCTGGAGCAGGTGCGGGCCGGGCGCACCACCTTTGTCATCGCCCACCGGCTGTGGACGGTGCAGGCGGCGGATCAGATCCTGGTGCTCCGCGTCGGGCGCATCGTCGAACAGGCGCGGGGCACACCGGAGCGGTCGGCCCACACGGCGCTGCTGGCTGCGGACGGCCTCTACGCACAGCTCCACACACTACAGAGAGAGAGCGAAAAGCTGGGAGGTGCAGCATGACGATCCGGGGTGGATTTATGCGCCGTCTGCAGGGGGACGAGGAAGCGCGGGCGTTCCGCTTCTCTGATCTGAACCGTCAGGCCCTCACGACGCTTTGGCGATACGCCAAAAGCTACCGGCGGCGGCTGCTGCTGGCGCTGCTGGCGACGTTAGGGGTGACGGCGACCACCCTGGCGCAGCCCTACCTGTTGAAGGTTGCCGTGGATACCATGATCGCCCAGGGCGACTTTCGGGGGCTGACGCTGATCGTGGCGCTCTACCTGGCGCTCACCGGATTCTACTGGTTCGCCGTCTACTGGCAAGGGGTGCTCTCGGCCTGGGTGGGGCAGCACGTGATCTACGCGCTGCGCCGCGACCTCTTCGATCAGGTGCTCCGGCAGTCCATGGGCTTCCACGACGCGGCGCGGGTGGGAGAAATCGCGTCGCGGCTCACCAACGACGTCAACGCCGTCGCCGAGATCGTCTCCAGCGGCGCCCTCAACCTCGTCAACGATCTGCTTGCCCTGGCGGGCATCGTCGCCATCATGGCGGCGCTCCATCTGCGGCTGACGCTGGTCACGCTGATTGCGCTGCCGGTGGTGATTGTGAGTATGTACTTCCTCGGTCGGGAGATGCGCAAGACCTATCGGCAGGTGCAGGCGGCGCTGGCGGAGGTCAACACGCGGGTGGAGCAGGACGTGGCGGGGATGCGCGTCGTGCAATCGCTCTCCCGTGAGTCGCTCACCGTCGAGCAGTTCGAGAGCCTGAGCCTGCGGAACATGAAGGCCAATCTCCGGGCGGGGCTGCTCTTCGCCGCCGTCTTCCCGACCATGACCATCACCAACATGCTGGGCACCGCGCTGGTCCTGGGCTACGGCGGTACGCTGGTCGCTCAGGGACGGCTCACTCTGGGCGTGCTGGTGGCCTTCCTGGGTTACGTCTACCGCTTCTTCGGCCCCCTGCGCGAGCTGAGCCTGGTCTACAATACCTTCCAGGCGGCGGCTGCGGCCCTGGACCGCATCGTCGACTATCTGCACCGCGAGCCGGATCTCCAGCCGCCCGCGGACCCGCAACGTCCCCCGGAGGGCTTCCAAGGCGCCGTCGCGCTGGAGGAGGTGACCTTCGGCTACGCCGAAGACGACGCCGTTGTGCACGCCGTGCAGCTACGGGTGGTGGCCGGCGAGACCGTGGCGTTGGTCGGGCCGACGGGGGCGGGCAAGAGCACGCTGGGCAAGCTGCTAGCGCGCCTCTACGATCCCCAGCAGGGCGCGGTGCGCATCGACGGCGTCGACGTGCGCCGTATCGCCTTTGAAGAGCTGCGCCGCCTGGTGACGCTGGTGCCGCAGGACGTCTTCCTCTTCGCCGACACCATCCGGGAGAACATCCGCTACGGTGATCCGGAGGCCAGCGACGCCGAGGTCGAGGCGGCGGCGCGGCGGGCGCAGGCCCACGACTTCATCGTCCAATTGCCGGAGGGCTACGACAGCCAGGTCGGGGAGCTGGGCGCCAGGCTCTCGGGTGGGCAGAAGCAGCTGGTCGCCTTCGCCCGCGCCCTGCTGGCGGACCCGCGGATTCTCATCCTGGACGAGGCGACGGCCAACGTGGACGCCTACACCGAGGCGCAGATCCAGCAGGCCATGGACGAGATCCGTCAGGGCCGCACGACGTTTATCATCGCCCACCGCTTCTCGACGCTGCGCAAGGCGGATTGGATCGTGGTAGTCGAGGAGGGGCGGATCGTGGGCCGGGGGAGCCACGCGACGCTGATCGCCGAGAATCCGGCCTATCAACGGCTCTACCGGCGGCAGTGGTCGAACCGGGAGGACGCTGAAGCACATGGCGAGTCCTGATACGTCTCCTGTCCCCACGCACCGCGACTTCGAGTTCAACCTGCGCGAGTTGGGCGGCTCCCTGGGCGACTTCGGCACGCTCTTTCCGTTGGCCGTCGGCTATATCGCCGTGAACGGCCTCGACCCGGCGGGCCTCTTCGTCATATTGGGATTGACCAACATCGCCCTGGGCCTGCTCTACCGGCTGCCCATGCCCCTGCAGCCCAAGAAGGTGATCGCCGCTGTGGCCATCGGGCAGGCGTGGTCGCCCTCGCTCGTCTACGCCTCCGGTTTCGGCCTGGGCGTCACCTGGTTTTTCCTGATTTTCACCGGTTTGTTGCGCAAGCTTATCGCCTGGACGCCCACCTTCCTGGTGCGGGGAATCCAGCTGGGCCTGGGGCTGACGCTGGGCTGGCAGGGGCTCAAGTTCATGGCGCCGGCCCCGCTGCTGGGATTGCTCGCCGTCCTCATCGTGCTGACGCTGCGCGAGAGCCGCTATGCCCCGGCGTCGCTGGTGCTCATCGGCCTGGGGCTGGGCATCGCGGCCTGGCGCGGCGACCTCGGCGGGCTCAACTTCGCCGTCACGCTGCCGCCGCTGACCGTGCCGCGCATGGCGGACGTCTGGCGGGCGATGGTGCTGGCGGGCTTCGCCCAGATCCCGCTCTCGGTGACCAACGCCGTCATGGCGACCGCCGCGACGATCCGGGACTACTTCCCGGAGAAGGCGGTGAGCGAGCGCAAGTTGATGCTCAACATGGGGGTGATGAACGTCGCCGCCTCCTTTTTCGGGGGAATGCCGATGTGTCACGGCGCGGGCGGACTGGCGGCGCAATACTACTTCGGCGGACGGACGGGCGGGACGCCCATCATGGAGGGGCTGATAGAGGTGGGGATCGGCCTCTTTCTCAGCCGCTCCATCGCCGACGTGATGGTCGCTTTTCCTATGGCCCTGGTCGGAGGGATGCTGGTGCTCGTCGGTCTCCAGTTGGGCGCGCCCGTCATCAAACTGCGGGGATGGGCGCTCGTGCTGGCCCTGGTCACAGCTGCGCTCTCTGCCGTCACCAACATCGGGCTCGGCTTTCTCTGCGGTCTGGGGCTCTCCCATCTGGTGCGTGCGCTGCGGCGGCGGGGCACGCTGCCCGATCTTGCCGCAGCCCCGAATGAAGTGGGTTCCCAGTTCGAGGACGACTTTTTTACAGAACAAGATAAGGAGCTCCATAGTGAATGAAGGAACGCCGGCGAT
>DAOTUH010000307.1:0-6165 GCA_034437255.1 Anaerolineae bacterium | reverse complement strand
CTCGTCCTGCAAGCGTAACATATACAGATCAGAGCGCAAGATAAACGCCATAAACGCCTGATCTGGGCTCCACACCCAGTGCGGGATATCAATGCCGTTCTCGTCCTCCGGCGGATAGAAGCAACGCTGGTTCGAGCCATCGCGGTCCATGATGCACAGGTCGTACGCACTGACGTGGCTCTGATACGGAATGCGCGCGCGCCCAAAGAGCACCGTGTCACCGTCGGGGCTGATGCAAGGCGCCGTCCACATGCCCACTTCGGAGGCCAGCTCGACGCTGTACGCGCCGGTGACTTCGAGCGCCCACAGATCGAAAACCGGACTCTCCTCTGGATCCACAGCCATGGGCGGTGGACCGTGCACGGCACTGAGGACAAAGGCGCCCTCGGATGACCAGGTCACGTCCGGTGCCCACGCCCAACTGCTGTACGTGCGATAGGTCGGGAACCGGGCCAGCGGCTGGCGCTCAAGCGCCTCCAGATCGACGATGCCCACCTCTTCGGGACGGGCATAGGCCAGGCGCTCGCCGTCCGGCGACCAGCGGTAGCGCGTGCCCCACCAGCCGAAGCCGCCTGCGGCCTCCGCCTCCAGCCGCCGCCGCTCGTAGCGAACCTCATCGCGCGTCGTCACCGTAGCCACCCACAGATCGTTGCGCCCACGCCAACCCGGCGCTTGCTCTACGACCTCGGCCGTCGTCCAAGCAATGCGCTCGCCGTCGGGCGCCCATCCGGCCCAGAGCACGTCGCCGATGCCCGTATCGACAGGCTCAATGTCGGCGCCCGCCGTCGAGACCAACCAGAGCGCGTTTAGATGCGCCTCATCCGTGACAGGCCGCGTGAAGAGCAACCGCTGGCCATCGGGAGAAAGCGTGAAGACGCGCCCGTCCAGATCACCGACGAAGGTCAGCCGGCGCGGGTTGGCCGTACTCTCCCGCATGATCCAGGCGTCCTGCGACTCCAGATACGCCAAGGTCCCGGTGATGCTCGCCGTGGTGATACGCGGGCGAGTTCCCACGAGCACCACTTCATCTTGCGAGGGCTGGATCACCTCATCCCTAACCAGGACGCGCCCCGTTTCCTCACCGTCCTCAAAGGTGTAACGGTAGACGCGCTCGCGGACGCCCTCGCGGCCGGCTTGCAGCAGCCGGGTCTCGCCTTCGGGCAGCGAGGTGTTACGCACCGTCTCTCGCTTGAAGGACAGCGTCTCGGTGATGACCTCCTCCGTCTGCCAGACACGGGTCACAGTGATGACCATGCCGTCCTCAATCTGGGCCGTCTCCGGAGGGCGCACCAGGTCCAGGTTATCCAACTCAATCCCGGCGGCGTCCAGCACCTTGCCGACGGTACCCAGCTCGGTCTCCAGCGTGCGCCGCTCGCCATCAGCCCAGATCACCACACGATCAGGCTCCGTCTTGATGACTTGAGGTGGCGTGCACGCTGCGAGCAGCAAGAAGAAGCCCAGGATCAGGCCTCCCACGCTCAGCAGGCGTAGGCCAAGATCAATATCAAATAAAGGACGTGCGTTTCCGTTCATTAAAAACGATTATAACCCAACTGATAGCATGAGCGAATGGCGGTCTTATGACGAGGCACGTTGAGCGCGCACAAAGCGCAGCGCCTCCTCGCGGGTCTCGATCTCGCCGGCGGCCTGGGCCTCGCGCAGCGCGTCCAGCAGCCGCCCGATCTCCGGCCCCTCGGACATCCCAAGATCCAGTAAATCATGGCCCGTGAGCAGCGGTTCCGGTGCTATGACCTCTTCTTCGCGGTGGAAGTAGCCCTCCAGCAGCGCACTGGCGACGGTGAGACACCGCCCCCAGTACTCGCGCGTAAGGCCCGGCCCCCACACCGCCAGCGTGTCGGCCAGCGCCAGCAGCACGACGCCCACGCCCGCCGTGCCGGCATCCCGATAGAACCGGAACACGGCGCGGCGCGAGGGGGGCGGCGATTGGAGGAGACTGAGAAAGCGCATGTGCTCGGCGGTCAACGTGGTGACAAAATCGACGGCGCGATTGGGGAAATGGAGAGCTTTGAGCCGCGTCCGCGCTCTACCTGCACTCACGTCCTCGTGACCGTAGAAGTGGATCTGGCCCTCGGCGTTCACGGTGCAGGTCTCGGCTTTGCCCACGTCGTGGAAGAGCGCGGCCCACTTGAGCATGGACGCGCGCGACCGCCCCATCGATAAGGGCGCCTGCACGTAGGCCAGCAGTAGCGGTTGAAGCGACGCCAGCAGCGCGTCCAGTTCTGACCAGGCCCAGGTCGGTGCCCGCACGTCCCGAACCACGCGCGAGGGGCGCGATTCACCTCGGATCGGCGCCAGGACGCCCTCGGTGGCGGCGACGACGGCCAACGTGTGCGTCCAGACCGTCCGGTAGTGATGCGGCGTGGATTGTTCGGTCTCGTGCAGCGGTTCAAGTTCGGGCAGCACGTGTTCCAGCAGGCTCAGGGTGTCCAGCCGGCGCAGGTGCGGCGATGCCGGCATCAGATCGAGAATGCGCACCAGCTCCATCCGGATCCGCTCACCGGCTATCGTCGTGATCTTCGATGCGTGCTGCCGGAGATCGGCCTCCGTAGCGGGATCGATATCGAACGCCAGCTCGCCGGCCACGCGCACGGCGCGCAGGAGCCGTGCCGGGTCCTGGACGAAGGTCATCTCGCTGACGGCGCGCACGCAACCGCCCCCCAGGTCACGCCGTCCCCCCAGCGGATCGAGGACCTGGCCCTCCGGCGTCATGGCCATGGCGTTGATGGTAAAGTCGCGCCAGCGCAGATCCGCTTGAAGCGAGTCGCCGCGCAATCCGGCAAAATCCAGCATAGCGGGCTGGCGCGTGGTGGGATCATCGACCACGACACGCGCCGTGTCGCGCTCCGCGTCCAGCTCCACGTATGCGCCGCCCAGGCGGTTGGCAATACGCCGAGCCAACTTCATAGCATCGCCACGCACGGCGAAATCCCAATCGTGGACGGAACGTCGCAGCAGCAGGTCGCGCACGGCTCCGCCGACCAGCCAGAGCGTCGCGTCCGCCGCTAATGACCGCAGCGGAAGAAACGGCCACGCGGGCAGCGCCAGATGCGGCGGGTGCGGAGACACCCAGAGCAAGCGGAGGTGCTCCTTGGGCTGAGCCAGCTGCCCCCGGTGACGCGCAGTCTCCGGCGAGCGCCCAATGCCCGCGATCTTGCCCGCCTCGTTGAGGGCCACCCAACGTCCGGCGTAGAGGCTCAAATCAATCGCTGAACTCTTCGTCTTCATCGTCCCATCCTACTATGAGAACGAGCTTTGGCTGTACTGAAAAAAGGTGCACCCAAAGAGAAACAGGGGGTACATGTAGTGCCTCTTTCTCTACTGAAAAGACTTTTTCAGTAGAGTCGGTTTTCATCATGGGACACAGACGAACACGGATTTTTATTTTTCCGCGTCATTCTGAGTGAATCCGTGTCCAGTTTTTGGCCGACAAAAAGACTCATCACCTTTCTCCAACGGTAATCGTTTAGGTTTGTGAGCATCCAGGTGCAACGCACTTACGGATCAAAACAAACCGCGCTACAAAGTTCTCCGAGCATAGCTTAGGAATCCCAGACTCGTGAACTCCGGCGAAAGTGCGTTGCACCTCAGAAGACTAACCAGATAGCTCCAGCGAAGTCCTACGAGTCGTGTTAGAAAGGCAATGCGGCGCACTTGGGAGCGCGCCGCACGTTGACCTCTCTTGCGCACTCATGCTCAGACGCGCGTGACGTACTCCCCGCTATCCGTGTCCACGCGGATCACGTCACCAACCTCTACAAAGAGAGGCACCTGAACCTTGAGCCCGGTCTTACAGACGACGCGTTTGGTCGCGCCCGTCGCCGTGTCGCCGGCCACGGCCATCTCCGATTTGACGACCTCCAGTTCCACGGCGTGGGGCAGTTCAATACCCAGCGGCTCGTTGCCCAGAATGGAGACGGTATACTCCTGCCCCTCTTTCAGATACTCTGCTTTCTCTTCAACAAGACTCTCGCTGATGCGGACCTGGTTGTAGGTTTCGGTATCCATAAAGTAATAGAAACCCCGATCCTCGTAAAGAAATTGCATGGGCCGGCGCTCGACGTAGGCCTCTTCAAAACGATCCCCGGAGAGGAAGTTGCGCGGAATGATGGTGCCGGTGCGCAGATTGCGCAGTTTGGTGCGGATAATGGCGTTGCCGCGTCCAGGCTTGTGGTGTTGATACTCGATGACGCGATAAAGCTCGCCGTCCAGATAAAAGGTGGTGCCTTTTCTAAGCTCATTGGCGTCTAACATGAAAAATCTACTCCTTGAGCACTGTAGCGTGTGATCGAACATCCTGCATTATACCCGCTGCAAAGTGCGCGTCAAGGTTTTTCTTGCAGACGATGCGCGTTCTGCCAACACGGTCTCGACGTCGCGCAAGGGCGTCGACAGCAGAGCCCGCGCCCGTGAGCAGTCCAGCGTGCAGTCCAGGGGACGGATCAGGCCGCTCTCACGGCTGCTGGCCGCGATGATGGGGGTTGGATCGACGCCGTGGAACTGAGCAAGTTGCACGCCAAAATCGTAGCGCGAGAGTCGCTGCGTGCCTGCCACGTGGAGCACGGCCGGGATGGTCGACTTGTCGGCCAGTTCCAGCAAGGCCGCCGTCAGGCTCTCCACCCAGATGGGACAGCGATATTCGTCGGTGAATAGATGTGGCGGTTCGCCGGCCCCCAGACTCTTGAGGATCCACATCGTCTGCCGGGCGCCAACCGTAGATGAGCGACGTGCGCACCATCACAAAATCGGCACCGGACGCGCGCACTCCGACCTCTGCCTGCGCCTTGCTGCGCCCGTAGGCCGTGAGAGGACGCGGTGGGTCCGATTCAGTGTACGGCGCGTCCTCGCCGTCGAAAACGACGTCGGTGGAGACGTGCACAAGCCGGGCGGCGGCGCGCGCCGCCGCCCGGGCCACATGCCGCGTGCCTTGCACGTTCACGCCGTCGTAGTCGGGATCGGCACCGGGATTGGCCGCTGCCGCATGCACGACGACGTCCGGCGCTGCCTCGTCGATCAGGGCTGTAACGGCATTCGCGTCCCGGACGTCGAGCTGGCGCCACGTCACGCCCCGCTGATCGTCCTGTCCGCGGAAATACGTGGCTATCACGTCCCAACGAGTCCGGGCTTGATGCACCAACCACGTCCCCAGATAGCCGCGGCCGCCGGTGATCAACATGCGTCGTCGCATAGCCCCTTCCTCGTCCTCTCAACGATGCGCGGCCACAAACGCCGCCGGAGACAGATAGCCCCATGTTTCAGGGTGCGCGCGGGCCGGATCGTCGTCCCAGGTGTAGCCCACACCCATGACGTAGCCGTTGCACTGGCCGCGCCCACCCGCAGTGTCCGGCGGAAAGAGCGTGCTGGCGTCGGCAAAGGCGCGGATCTCCCAGTGCAGATGGCTGTTGAAGCCCCGGTCGTGGATGACGCTCACGATCTCGCCGAGCTCGACGGCCTCGCCCACGGCGACGCGCACGTCGGTAAGGTGCCAATAAACGGACCACACCTTCTCCTCTCCGTCGAGGTGGTGCTCAATGACGAGTACGTTTCCCTCGGTACCCAGGTTCTGCGCCCACGTCACGACGCCGTTGGCCACGGCGTATACCGGCTCACCGGCCGCCGCCCCACCTCGAACCTTGCCGGCACCGTCGATGGCGAACCAGTCCTCGCCCGCGTGCCAGAGACGCTCAAAAGGAATATTCTCGCCGTCGCGGTCAACGAAGCACTTGCCGGCGTCGCCCAGGCCGGGATTCTGCACGTCAAACCGAGTATCCACCGGCAGCGGGCCGGAGACGTAGGGAATGTACGGGCCAAAGCGCGCCGGATCCAGCGGATAGTCGAAGGTGTCCGCCGTCGCTGGAGTCTCCGGCACGACCAGAGGCGGAGGCAAAGGTCCCGGCGGGTGACCTCGCCGTCGCACGAACCAAACGATGGTGACCACGATCACCACCGCGCCGATGGCCAGCGCAGCAAGAATCCCCACGATCCACCAAAGTCTACGTTTTCGTCGCATAAATAGTTCGACCATGTTAACTTTCGCTGCACGGCGGTTACCATGGTCAGTAGACCATAGGTCTACGAAAACCACGTGCTACGGCTGCAAAGTCGCTCCGGACGGATGCGTCCTGGATCTACGACCTTCGGCGACTG
>DAOTUH010000306.1:0-18444 GCA_034437255.1 Anaerolineae bacterium | reverse complement strand
GGAGCTCAACGACAAGGACGTGTCGCTGCGCCTCACCCAGGCCATGCAGCTGGAGCACGAGGGGGAGTACGACGCGGCGATCGAGGCCTATGCCTCGCTCTACAAGGAGCGGCCGAACTCCACCATCATCGCCATCAACACCGACCCCGACGCCGCCATCTTCCAGGTAGCGGATCTCTCCATCGTGGGCGATCTCTTCGAGGTGCTGCCGGCGCTGGTGGAGGAAGTACAGGGGGCAAGAGGCAAGGGGCACAAGGGGCAGGGGGCAGGATTTAGCATTGAGTACTGAGAGGAAGGTTTTGTGAAACTTGAGATTATTCGGCCCGATGGGACAGTGAATTTCGTTTCGCTGGACGCGGCCCAGGGTGTGACCAATATCGGACGGGACCCGGAAAACGACGTGGTGCTGGAAAGCACGGGCGTCGCGCCCTTCCACGCGCTCTTGGATTGTCGCCGGGAGCCGTGCCGGCTGCTGCGCTTGAGCAAAGAAAAGATCCACATGGACGGGCAACCCATACCAGCGGATCAGAGCGTCTCGGTGGCGCCGTGGAGCGCCATGGAGATCGACGGGCACACGTTGATCCTGGTGACCGACGGCGCGGTGGCCCCGACCGCTGAAACGGCTCCTCCTGCTGAGGCCAGTGCCCCACCAACCCCTTCCCTCGCACCGAGCGCAGCGCAAGCCGCTGTGCCTACGCTCACACCCGCGCCCGAACCGGCGCCGGAAAGCCAACCCGAGCCCGCCGCCACGCCATCCGCTCCCCCAGCCGTCTCTCCGTTGGTCGCACGTCCCGCCGACGTGAGCAACGACGTGATCGTGGCGGAGCTCTCCGAGCGCACCCAGACCGTGGACGTCGAGCAGAGCGCCACGTACATGCTCACCGTGGTCAACGGCGGTCCCCTGGTGGCTACCTTCAACGTCCAGGTCGAGGGGGTGCCCCAGGAATGGGTGCAAATCCGGCCGCCACAGGTCAACCTCACCGAGGGAGAACGCAGCACCCTCAGCATCACCATCACACCGCCCAAGCACCCGTCAAGCCGCGCGGGCGATCACCACATCGCCGTTGTGGTAACCTCGCCCAATCACCCAGGCCAGCGGGCGCAACTGGGCGCCACGCTCACCCTCAACCCATACTACGGCTTCGCCGTCAGCGAGTTGGACCCGCGTGAGCAGACGGTGGGCGGGCGGGCGGCCAAGACGTCGCTGCACATCGCCAACCAGGGCAACGATCCGGCGGCTTTTCGGCTGGAAGGCATGGACCCTGAGCGCGCCTGCACCTTCGAATTCGAGATGCCCGACCAGTCCGCGCCCATGGCGCAGCAGGCCGAGGTCACGCTACCGCCAAACGAGACCTTTGTAATTCCCATCCGCGTCACGCCGCTGCGCCGTCCCTTCGTCGCTTTGCGAAAGCGCCGCCACACGTTTAACATCAACGTCTCCATGCTGGTGGAAGAGCAGATGCCCCGGACGCTGCTGGGTGCCCTCAAGGTCCGACCCCTCATCGGACCGTGGCTGTTGCTGCTTCTGGCGCTGCTCCTGGGTGGATTGATCGTGCTGCTCTTCCGCCCACGCCTCCGCGCGTTCTCGGTAGATGAGACCGAGATCGACGCCGGTGACCCCGTCACGTTTACGTATGCCACGTCGCGGTTCACCAACCGGTGGATCGACACCAGCGCAGGCCAGCGGATCACGCTTGACGATCCCGCCGGCACGTACACGGAGGCCCCGGACGTCGACATGCTCTACACGTTGCGGGCCGAGAATTTGCTCTCGCAACTGGTGCCCCGGCTGTTCAGCGTGAGCTCCGATCCCATCGCGGTGGACGTGACGCCGTTGGAGCCCAAGATCCGGGTCTTCACCGCCGACCGCCACACGCTGATCGCCGGGCAGACGGCGACACTGCGTTGGGAGATCGTCCACGCCGACGACGTGGTGCTCGTCATCAACGGGCAAGAGCAGACGCTCGCGCCGGCCGAGTATAGCGGCACGCGCGATGTGACGCCTCCGGTAACGACCGATTACACCTTGCGCGCCACCAACCAGTACGGCGGCGAGGCCGTCGCCAGCCTGAACATCCAGGTGGACGCACCCACACCGACGCCACTGCCCATGCCCATCATTCAACGCTTCAACGTCACGCCGCTAAACATCTACGCCGGAGAGACCATCACCATCACGTGGGAGGCGGAAAACGCCACCAATGTGGAACTGCTGGGTGAAGCCTATCCGCCCAGCGGCAACACGGTCCAGACGCTGAACGAGATCGGCGTGGTGGAGTACGTGCTCACGGCGCTCTACGACGACGGCACCGGGCTCCAACCGCCCAGTCGGCGGAACAGCACGCCCGTGCGCGTCACCGTGCGCGAGAAGCCCACGCCGACCCCGGAACCGGAAGTACCTGTCATCGACGACTTCCGTGTCGTGCCTGAGGAGATTATCTCAGGAGGAGAGGAAGGTGCACAACTGGTCTGGACCATCTCCGGCGAAACAACCAACATCGAGGTAATGGGGCCGGCGGTCGGCACTATCGGTAATCTCTCACCGGAGGGAACGTTGCCCGTGCAGGCTGACGCGACTACATTCTTCATCCTCACGGCGTATAATGGCGAGGATCTAAAAGTCAGCGAGACCGTAGAACTGACCGTCATCGAGCCCACACCGACGCCCGAACCCACGCCCACCACACCGCCGACCCCGACACCCACACCCACGCCCACGCCTCTGCCGGAGCCGCTGATCCAGTACTTTGAGGCTGAGGGCGCGGACGACCCAGATGACGTATTGGAAATCGCCAGCGATGGTTTCACCAAGAAGTACGAGGTCATCTACGGCGCCAAAGTCCGGCTCACGTGGTCCGTGTTGAACGTGGACCAGGTCACCCTGATTGCCGGAGAAAGTTCCAGTGCCCGTCCACCGGTGGGCGAATTCACGACGGTCGTCCGAGAGGCTCAGGATTACCAGCTGGCGGCGCTCAACGCGGAGGGCGTGGCACAATATGCTTTCATCCAACTGGTATTGCGCCCCATCGAAGTCCCTCCTGCGCCGCAGAACCTTAATGGGCCCGACGGAGCGCTGCAATCCGGCACCCCGCTGACGTTAACCTGGACCTATGATCCTAACTACGTGGATAGCATCGTGGGCTTCCGCATCTACCGTGCCGCGGTTGAGACCGATTTCTATAATCGGCTGGTTGACGAGTCAGAACTTGACAACACCGCGCGCACCTGGCAAGATCCCAATCCGGCCTGCGGTCAGGTGTATTACGTCAGCGCCGTCTACGTGGATGTGGACAATCAGAAGCAGGAGACAGACCCCAGCCCAAATCACTGGTATAGTTGGCCCTGCGCGACGCCGACGCCGTAACCTTGAACAAGGGGTACAAGGGGCAAGGGGCAGGGGGCAGGAGGCAGGGGGCAGGAGGCAGGGGGCAGGAGGCAAAGGGGTAAGATGGGTAAGGGTATTGGGCGAATGTTGTCGTCGAGAAGGTCTCGGTCACGAACGGTCTGGGATGTTTCCGTTTTGGCGTCCCTGCTGGGGGTCCTGTTTCTCTTGCCGCTGTTGGCTCGACCTGTGGTTGCCCAGGCCCCACTGTCGCCGCCTCCGCCGGGCTGGTTCGCGCCGTTCTTGCAGACAGATACGCATTACGTGACCAGCGCCGAGTTCCTCCTGGAACAATCAGCCGACACGACAACCGATTTACTCAACAGCGTCTATAATGGCGAGATGGTGACGTATACCCTGCGCATCGAAAACCTGAGTGCCACTACCGTCTTCACCGACATTGAGATCACGGACCTGCTACCGACCGATGCGCTGGAGCAAGACTCTATCAGCTGTTCGCCGACCTGCCAGCGGGTGGACGAGAGCGAGACGGTGCCCGAACCTTCCGGCGGCACCGTGGTCATCAGCACCACGCGCCAGCTGATCTGGGAGCATTCGCGCCTGGAGGCGGGCGAAGCGTACACCGTCTCGTTTTCAGGACGTGTGGTGGGGCAATCCGAAGGGACCATGCTCACCAACCGTGTCTTTGCCCGCTACTTCAGTGATGGCATTGAGCGGGCGGCCAGCAGCGAAGATCTGGAGCTGACGGCTTTGGTACGTGTGCCCTCCGCCGGAGGCGCCAGTATCTCAGCGGTCCCAACCTGGTTCTCGAAAGATGCCGGTGGCACCATCGCCCAGGACTGGGGCGATTTCGACTTGGACGGCGACCTTGATCTGGCGCTGGGCTCGTCGCTGGGCACTTTCGTCTATCGTAACGACGCCGGCGTCCTGACGTTGATTTGGCAATCGCCGCTTCGTCCCGACGATGCAGCGCGCCTCTCGTACGGCGTCCGCTGGGCCGACGTCGTGCCCGATCCGCTGCATCGTCCTGAGCTCATTGTCGTAGGTGATAGCGAACAGCAGGGAGCCACCGACCGCGGCTTGAACTACGTCTACGCCTATGACCCCAACGAACAGGACTTCGTTGAAGCCACGACCTTTACCTCTCATCTTCAGCTGGTGCGATTGGTCACGGCGGATTTCGACGGCGACGGCGACGTGGATCTGGTGGGCAGTACCAACGCCATCAACGGCGTCGTGGAGACCCCGTACCAGACGCTCTGTCCGGTCAATCTCTATCGCAACGACGGGCTGGGGCAGTTCACGGGCACCGTTGGCCTCACGGAGACCCACGCTGTTCGCTGCGTGAGCGAGCAAGCGACGGCGGCGCTGGGCGCCAGTGACTACGACGGGGATGGCGATATCGACCTGGCGTTGGGCGAATTTCCCAGTAATTTGAAGCTTATGGAGAATGTGCGTGATGGCCAAGTGCTCACCAACACCGATGTTCTGCCACCTGCGTCCGGTTCGCTGTTGGAGATGGACCTGGAATATCTGCCCTACGATCTCGCCTGGGCCGACTATGACGATGATGGCTTGCCCGAGTTAGCGGCCGCCTATCCCCTCCAACGTCAGGCGCGCATCTACGATCAGGCAGGTGGGGTGTTTGGCAGCGTCATCGTCCTCCGCACAGCAACCTTCATGACTCCGCTGGCCATCGACTGGGGCGATTTTAACGGGGACGGGCGCGTGGATCTGGCCGTCGCTGATGCCTCGCCTCGCTTCTATGCGTACGTACCGGGACATGGATTCCAGCATCTCAGCACGCTCGATATCGAGACGTCGGCCAACGAGGGACAGATCTGGAGCCTGCGCGGCATCGAGCTGAGCAGCCGGCAGAATCTAGACTTGGCGGTGAGCAACCGCGACGGCCCGAGCCGGCTCTACACCGCCTCCGCGCCCAAACTGGCAACCACGCTGACCAAAGTGAGCGATAGACACGCAAGCAGCGTGGCGTGGGGCGACGCCGATGGCAATGGAGATCAGGACCTGCTTCTGGGCAGCGCGCCGCTCCCGGAGCTCAGTGCTTACCTCTACCTGAACAAAAACGGTACCTTCTCGGCCTTCAATGAGCGAGAATTCACACCCAGTGGATTCGGACCGCACGCCGTCGCCTTTGGGGACGTGGATCTGGATGTGGACGGTCTCCTGGAAATCGCTATCGGTACACCCACGGCGATTCAGATCTATCACTATCAGGACGGCACGTTCAACAGCGTAAGTCAGCGGCTCTCGAACCCCAACGCGGTGCGCAGCCTGGCCTGGGGCGACGCCAACGACGACGGGCGGCTGGATCTGCTCGCGGGCTTCGCCGCTGGGCCGGTCCAGCTCTACCTAAACGCGGGCTCCCACCTGGAGAGCACGGCTGTCTTCAGCACCGCGCACCAGGGAGAAGCGCGAGCCGTAGCATGGGGCGACTTCGATGGCGACTACTACCTCGATTTCGCCGTGGGTTTCGATGAGCAACCCCTCACAGTTTACCGTAACAATGGCGATGAGACGTTTTCACTGGCGTGGACCTCGCCCCTATCTTTGCCCGTCCGCGCGCTGGCGCTGGGAGATTACGATAACGATGGCGATCTCGATCTGGCCGTGGGCAACGGACCGGGTGCCGCCGATCAGCTCTGGGAGAACGATGGTAGCGGCGCCTTTGGCTCGGACCCAATCTGGATCAGCGGTGTGGTGACAGCTTCCACCACGGCGGCAGCTTGGGGAGACTGGGAGAACGACGGCACGTTGGATCTGGCGCTGGGCCGCGACGGGGAAGCCGACGTGGTCTACGCCAACCTGGGCAGCCGGCCGGGCGTTCCGCAGTTCGCTGCGCTCTGGACATCTGAGGCGGTCTCCGGCACCACGGGATTAGCCTGGGGCGACCCCGATGGTGACGGTGATCTGGATCTGGCCGTCAGCCACCGGGACGGAGCGAGCGGTTACTATGAAAATATGCTTATCACCCCAGATACGACCCCACTGACGGATAATCCGCCCTATGTCTACGTCAAGCGCCCCGGTTCTGCACAGGATAGCTACTTCTACTCCAGCCCCGAGATCGTCGGAGGTCCCGGCGACACGACGGTGACTGTCCCCTACGTCGTCTATGACCCCGAAAGCGACCCCATCAGCCAGATCTGGTTCGAGTACTCACTCTCTGGTGGGACAGAGTGGCAGCCAGCGACGCCCGCCTCATCCTCACCGGCACCTATCACCCAGACCACGCCGGTCGGCACGCCGGGCGCCTTCGTATGGAACGCGGCAGCCGACGATGCGGTGAGCGATAATGCCCGCTTCCGCGTGCGCGTGACCTCGCAGAAGAGCAGTGGCCCGCTGCAGGATATCTCTGGCAGCGGGATCAGTCCGCCCTTCCGCGTGCGGGGACTGGACTGCTACTGGCCGGCCGGCGCTAGCATCGTCACCGATCCCATCACGGCGACGGCGGGCGACACCATCGACTTCAAAGGGCGCGTGGCTTTCGCCAATGGCCCGGTAACCTACCATTGGGATTTTGGTGACGGTGAGACGGCCGACGGTTGGAAAGCTCAGCACGTGTACACGGCGACCGGCCGGTACGCGGTCGCGCTCAGCGTGTATGGCGAGGCGTGCCCGATCGCGCGTCCCGCTTTCACGACGACAGAAGTGGAGATCAGCGAGCTTATCGACGACAAGGTGCACGTGTATCTGCCCCTGGTCAGCAAGGACTACGCAGCCGCCAACACTGGTTTCTCACCAACAAGACCGGCGCCTCTACCGACCCCACCCGCTGAGACCGATGTTCCATCGATCCCCACGGTGATGTCGTTGAACATGCCCACATCCATGCCCCAAGCGTCCACACCGCAGGCCGCCCTTCAGTTGCACACACAGGATCGGTTACAGCTCACCAACTACGCGCTGGGCATCAACAATCAGCCGGCTATAAGCGGGGAAGGTACCCGCGTCGCCTTCTGGTCCACCGGTAAACTGACCGGGTTGAATCCCGACGGCAATATCGAGATTTTCTTGGCCGAGATCGGAGAGAGCAACGAGATCGACTACACGCAGATCACCAGTTCTACCGGGACCATCCTGGGCGGCTTCAACCTCTACCCCGCCATTGATCACGACGGGGATCGCATCGTCTTTTTCTCCGACCGCGATCTGACCGGCGGCAACAGCGACCGCAACTTCGAGATTTTCCTGGCAGAGATACAGGACGACGGGACCCCTACACTGACCCAGATCACCTACACAGAAGACGGGATCAATATCCTCCCAGATATCAGCAGCGACGGACGCTTTATCACGTTTGTCTCCGATAACGACTTGTTGGGCGATGGACAGTTGATGAGTGGGCAATTGGAGATTTTCCGGGCCGAGGTCGCTCCCAATCACAGCGTCACCTTTACCCAGATTACCGACGGCACGGCGTCCACCGCCTTCAGCGATACGCCGGTCATCAATGGCAACGGTGAGCTCGTCACCTTTGTCTCTGATCGGAATTTGACAGGGAACAACGAGGACGGTAACCAGGAGATCTTCGTGGCGCGGGTGGCGCCGGACGGCGACATTACCTACCGGCAGGTGACGACGACCACCGCCGGCCTCAACGAGCAGCCGGATCTGAGCGACGACGGCACGCGACTGGTCTATCTCTCCACCAACAACGTAGCGGGGGGAAACCGTCACCTCTACCGTGCCGAGGTCGATCCGACGACCCTGGCCCTGCGTGACGTCCAACTGCTCAACGTCTCCACGCCGGGGGACCTGGATCGCTCCATCATCAGCGGAGATGGGACACGCGTCGCCTACTACACCGTACAGGAGCAAGACGTCTATGTCTACGATATAGTCGATGGGCAAACCAAAGAGAGTACGGGACCCGTAAGTACCTATCCCTCGCTCAGCAGTGGGGGCACCCAACTGGCTTTTGCCTCCGAGGGCAAGATCTACGTCAAATCCTATCCGCTGGCCGATCTGGCGTTGCGCAAGACCAGTGTGATAACGGAGGTCGCCAGCGGCGAGCGGTTGACGTACACGTTGACGTTGACCAACAGCGGGCCTTCGGCCGGCACCGACGTCGTGCTTACCGACGAGCTACCCGATGGCGTGACGTCCCTGCTGCCGCAGAGCGCGGAGTATACCACGACGTACCCGCCGGCCGTCATCACCGATGCCAACCGCACCCTCTTTGAACTGCCGGACAATGGCGGGGACACGGATGCCTGGACGTCCATGGACGATAACCAATCGCTACTACACTTTGATTCGTTTGTTCTTTTCACCCACCCTGATGACGGTAGGCCCTATTTACGCACATTTGACACGAGCGGTCGCGACAACCATTTCGAATGTCCGCTAGTTGCGTGCCCATCTCAAACCACGGAAGGCAAAATGGGCAATGCGCCGCGTTTTCACACCAATGACTTTCTCCACTCCGAAGATCCCATTGACCTGCAGAATCGCTCGTTTAGCATCTCCTTCTGGGCGAAGCGCGACGTGGCCAATCGTGGGGATTGGATCGCTGGACAGGGGACCATCGGGATCAACCGGGGACTTCACCTAGGGTTCCGCGATGACAACCGCTTTACCTGCGCGTTTTTTGGTGACGATCTGAATACGAGACCTTATGAGGACACCGGGTGGCATCATTGGGCGTGCACTTACGATGCGGGGACGCGGGAGCGCACCATCTACCGCGACGGCGTCGCCGTGGCCCAGGACGTCGCCAACGCCCATTATACAGGTAGTGGGAATTTTTTGGTAGGTTCTCTTCCCTGGGCGCCGGAGTACTTCAACGGGATGGTAGATGAGTTCGCCATCTACCATCGTGTGCTCTCACCAGAAGCCATTCACTTCCAGCACGCGCAGCAGGCGCCGGAAGAGGCCGCGGTCTTTGACTCTCAGGTCTTCACAGAAACGCTGGGCCTGGGCCTCTGGGGCGCGCTGCAATGGCACCCCGGGCAGATCAGCGGTGAGCCACTGCCCGACAACCAGGGCGCCGACGCCTATCCGCCGGCGGTCACCGGCGCCGTGACCATGACCGACAACCTGATGTTGCTGCACCTGGACGAACCCGATGGCGCCAGCAGCTTTCTGGACGCTTCGGGCAGCGCTAACGACGCGAGCTGTGATAACGACGGCTGCCCCCAGGCGATTCCGGGTCTCTTCAACGGCGCGCTGCGCTTCGACGGCGAGAACGACACCGTGGATCTGCCCCCCTATTTCCCCGATGCCGAGGATTTCACCTTCGCCGCCTGGGTCTACTGGAACGGCGGTGATTTAGGTCAGCATATCTTCGATCTTGGGCGGGACCAGGGCAACCGCTTTTATCTCTCTCCCCAAGGAACCAATGGTCAGCTACGCTTCGCTGCACGACGCGACGGCAACGAGGAGGTCGTACAGAGCCCGGCATTGCCCGTCGGCTCATGGGTGCACCTGGCGGTGACCGTGGAGGGCGATACGGCCACCATCTGGCTCAATGGAGACCGCCTCAACGAGGGGACCATGACCCACGATCCACAGGACGTGCTTGGCGAGATGACCTGGCTGGGGCAGAAGCCATCCGGTGAACCGTACTTCCACGGTCGCCTGGACGAGGTAGCCGTCTTCGCCCGCGCCCTCACCGCCGACGAGATCCGCAACCACTACCTGCGCGGCGCGACGCAGATCGCCGTCCAGGTGCGCACGTGCGATGATCCCGGCTGCGATACCGAACCCTTCGTTGGATTGGACGGCAGTCGTGTGAGCGCGCTTACCGCGCTTGACGACGCGGCTTCCGAATTGCCCACCTTTGCGCTGCGTGATCTATCAGCCAATCCCTATCTCCAGTACCGCGTCTTCATGAGCAACCGAACCGCCCTCACCTCCCTTAGCCTGATCAGCGCAACGGTCCAGCCCCAGATGACGTGCAGAGGCAGGAACACCGTCATCTGTCAGGTGGGCACCGAGGCGGCCCCTCTGCCACCAAACCGCACCCTCACCCTCACGCTACCCACTCAGCTTGGAGCCACCGCTTACCACGGGGCAGGTCAGGATGAGGACGGGACTCCCATCATCACAAACACAGCTTACCTTAAAAACCAGGAATCTGACCACGAACCTAACGACAACGAAACAGCCGCGAGCACGTATCTTGAATCGGTGGCGGTGAACGGCGTGATCATCACCGGGTTACGTGTGTGGGAAACGGGTCCGACGACACCGTTCACCGCCACTGTCGCGCCGGAGACCGCATCCCCCACCATCACCTACACCTGGGAGGCCACCAACCTCTTCCCTCCCATCGTCAACACAGGTTGGGTCACCGACACAGTTGATCTCAGCTGGGCAAGCCCCGGCACAAAAATTGTAACCGTCACCGCCGTTAACGAAATCGGCCAGACTGTGGTCGATACGCACACCCTCACCGTCGAAGTGCGGGTCAGCAACCTGACCGTGACCAATAATAGTCCCACGGAGATCGGTACAGAAACCGCCTTCAGCGCCAAAGCCGGCGGCACCAACATCACATACGAGTGGGACTTTGGCGACGGAAGCGCACGCAGTTTCGGAGCTACACCTACGCACACTTACCCGGTGACCGGCACCTATACCGCCATCGTCACCGCGAGCAACAGCTTCAACTATCTGACGGACACGACGACCGTTACTGTCACCGATGTTGCCATCACCGACCTCATAGTTACCACCGATAGCCCCACCGAACTGGGACAATCCACCACGCTGACGGCCTCCATCGCGACAGGAAGTAACGTGCGCTATACGTGGGATTTCGGCGACGGCGATATCACCACCACGCAGGCTATCAGTCCGGCGACTGTCCTGACCCACGCTTACGCCCAACAGGGAAGCTACACGGTGGTCGTCACGGCAACCAACAGCACGAACACGGTTACCACGAGTGATACAGTGACCATCACCGACGTACCCATCACCGGCCTTACGCTCACCAACGACAGTCCCACCGAATATGACAATGTGACGACGCTGACTGCTACGCTCGCCACCGGCACCAACGTCAGTTACACGTGGGATTTTGGCGACGGCACAACAGAGGCAACAGGGACCTTCTTCCACCCCACCACCGTATCGACCACCCACGTCTTCAGTAGTTATCTGCCACTGCGCACGCACACCGTGGTTGTCACGGCGACCAACACCGAAGGTTCCTCGGTACTGACGACCACCGTCACCATCACCCGCGATTGCTGGGCCGACTTGAACGGTGTCGATTATCCGACCCTGCAAGCTGCCATTGATGCCGCTGCTACCGGTGAAACCGTCAAAGTCGCCGGGACGTGCGCGCACCTCAACGACGAGGGCGGATTGCGCCAAGTCGCCTATATCGACAGATCCATCACCGTCCGTGGCGGCTACACATATACCAACTGGATCACCTCGTCGCTCCAAACGCACCCGACCACCATCGACGCGAGTGGCAATGGACGGGGTATCTACGTCATCGGCGCCGTCAGCTCGACGATTGCGATTGAGAGTCTCCGCATCGTCAACGGGAACCCCACCGGCCTGCTCGGCAGCTCAAACGGAAATCTTGACGTGGGCGGCGGGCTCTACGCCGTCACCGCCACCGTCACTATCAGCGGCTGTGAGATCCTGGATAGCGACGCCAATCGGGGTGGAGGGATCTACCTGCTAAATACAGCCGACGCAGGCATTATAAACAACTATGTGGCCCACAATACCGCCACAGGCATGAACAACGACGGCGCAGGACTCTGCCTGGTCGATGTGCAGGACGTGTGGATTGCGGGCAACACGTTCACCCAAAACGCAGCGGATGATAATGGCGGCGCTATCGCTCTCTACACCAGCACCGGTACGCTGGCCAACAATGAGATCCTGTCGAATACGTCAGCACATCTAGGGGGCGGTATCCATTTTCACCAAGCCCTCGATGTCACCCTCCGCGACAACGTCATGACTAATAACACGAGCGCCGACCGGGGTGGTGGTCTTTATGCATGGCAAAGCACCCTCACCGTGCTGGGCAGCCTGTTCAGTCATAACAGCGCAGGCCAAAATGGCGGGGGTATGGCACTCCGTGATAGCCATGCTGTGCGCATAGAGGACACACATTTCCAGGAGAACACCGTCGACTTAGCGAGGAGCAATCAGGGCGGCGGCGGTCTTTACCTCCACGACAGCGGGCAGATCACGCTAACGCACAGCACTTTCCTTTCTAACACGTCCAATTGGGATGGCGGTGGCCTCTACGCTTTTGACACCAACGGGGGTCAGGATCTCAATCTTTCTTGGCAGAACAACCGTTTCCAGGGCAATGAGGCCACTTGGGGAGCTGCGGCACTTATTCGTCAAGCCCATCGATTTGACGCCCGTAATACCGAGTTTGTGGCCAACGTCGGCGTGCTTGATGCCGGCACGCCGCACTCTGTCGTCCGGCTCTGGAATCTGAGCGCGCCGGCGACTTTGACCAACACCTTGATCGCCGACAACCGCATCAATGATCCCGGCGGAGCCGTGCCTGGCGTGCGCATTGCGGGCTCCACGGCGACGCTTCTGCACACCACGCTGGTCAGCAACACGGGCGGGGATGGCGTCGGGATTCAGGTGGATAGTAGTAACGTCACGTTGATTAACAGTATCATCGCCAGTCAGACCGTGGGCATTGATAACGCCTCCGGCACGGCCACGGTCGAAGGCGTGCTATGGCACGATAACGGGGCTGACATCCAGGGCACCGTCTCCGTTACAGATGCGTACACGGGCACACCCGACTTTATCGATCCGGCGGCCCATGATTACCACCTCGGTTCCGCGTCCGAGGCCATCGACCGGGGACTCGACGCCGGGGTTATCTTCGACATCGATGGGGATGCCCGTGATGCTAATCCCGACCTCGGTTGCGACGAATACAGTCTCTGTTACATCCGCTTGAACGATGATCCCCTGTACTATCCTTCCATCCAGGCCGCCGTCGATGCCAGCACGCACGTCACCGACGTCGTCAAGGTGGCCGGCACGTGTAGCGACGTTACCTCGCGTGCAGCGCCCCCCGGTTATAACGGCGCGACCGACATCAGCCAGCTCGCTTATCTCTCCAAAACTCTGACTATCCAGGGAGGCTACGCACAAGATGACTGGACGGCGCCCGATCCCGTCGCCCATCCCACCACGTTGAACGCTAACAGGCAGGGGCGCGTCTTGTTCATCACCGGCGACGTGACGCCCACCCTCGAGTATCTGCAGATCACCGGGGGCGATGCTACGGGGCTCGGTGGCGGCATTACCGGTCAGGACGCAGGCGGCGGCGTCTTCCTCGACAGCAGCCGCGCCACGCTGCGCGCCAACGCTATCTTCGCCAACCGCGCCGCCCACGGTGGCGGTCTCTATATCAACGAGGGCGCCCCCCACCTCTACAACACTATAATCGTCACCAACACAAGCACGGGCCGCGCCGACGGCCTCTACGCCTACAATGCCACGCCGCGCTTAGGGCAGATCACGTTCGCCGACAACGCTGACGAAGCAATGTACGCTACGGGTACCAGCCACGTGACCCTGACGAACACCATCGTCGCCAGCCATACCACCGGTTTCCACGCCGATCCAGACGCGATCTTGGACGTCGATGGTGTGCTATGGTTCGGCAATACCGACAACACCGCCGGGGGTGGCAGTTTCAATATCTCCGATGACCGCACGGGCAATCCCCGCTTCGTCGCGCCAGGCAGCGACTACCACATCCGCCCACATTCCGCTGCTGTGGACACCGGTGTACCCACCACCATCGACCTGGACATCGACGGTGAGACACGCCCCACCGCTTTCCCCGATCTGGGCGCCGACGAAATCGCCGGACTGCGGATCGCCAAAGCTGGTCCCACGGCGGCCGATATCGGCGCGCCCATCACGTATACGCTCACCGTCACCAACACCGGCATCCCTGTATCCGCGCCGGTCATCACCGATACGTTGCCTGACAACGCGAACTTCGTCCGGGCCTCCGATGGTGGGACCTTGATGACAGACACCGTCCGCTGGGACGTAAACTTGCTCGCCGCCGGGCAGACACTGACACGCACCTTCACGGTGACCGCTTCACAATCCATCACCAACGTCGATTACGCGGTCACAGCCAATGAAACACGTGCCGAGGGTACCACTGCCGTGACCACCACCATCCTGCCGACCCGCCTCCAGATCATCAAACGCGGACCGGCCTACGCCGATCCTAACAGCGATATCGTCTACACGCTCACCGTGACCAATACCGGTAGCCAAGCCACCGGGCTCGTCATCACCGACACCGTGCCGAATAACGCTACGTACAAATCAGGCTCCGCCTCCCACGGCGGCTCCATTGTGGGCAACGTGGTGCGCTGGGAGATTCCGATTCTGAATCGCAACCATAGCGCCACACGCACGTTCACGGTAAGAGCCACGCAGACCATCACTAACGATGATTACGGGGTCACGGCGAACAGCGGCGCGGTTCGTGTCCAGGGAACGATTGACGTAACGACCATTATCACCCCGGTTCTGGAGGTAAGCAAAGACGGACCGAGCACGGCAGACCCAGAGGAGCTTATCACCTACACCCTGACGGTTATCAACATCGGTGGATTGGCGACGGGCGTCAGTATCACCGACCGCGTACCCAGTGGTGCTACGTACATCGCTGGTGGAACGTTCGCCGATCCCATCGTGACCTGTGACGTCGGCGACGTGCCTTATCAGCAGACGGCGCAATGCACCTTCACCGTCACCGCCACGCAGACCATCACCAACGATGACTATCGCGCTATACCGACCAACGGCGCACCAGCCAGCGGCACAGATACCATCGTCACCACTATCGCGCCCACACTCAGCATCATGAAGGCGGCGCCTTACTCGGTCACCACCGGAAGTGAGATCACCTTCACATTGTCGGTGACCAACACCGGCGGGCTGGCGACGGGCGTCATCATCACCGATGCTGTCCCCCTCAATGCATCGTTCATCCGCGCCGCCGGGAGTTATAGTCACAATACCGGCGTGCTCACCTGGACGTTGTCCACGCCCCTTTCCTACGCCACGACCGTCACGCGCACCTTCGTAGTCACAGCTACCGAGACCATCACCAACGCGAAGTACGGTGTCACCGCCAAGGGCGGCTATCGCGCCTACGCGCCCATGCCCGTAGTGGTCAGGGTTGAATGAGGATTTGCCCGTGCCTTGAGGGAAAGCGCAATCAGAGTCGGTTCGTGTAATCTCGACAGCGTGATGCGTGGTGCGTGAGATCAGACGGAGCAGCCTACTATCCTCCCTACCCAAGCTTAGCCATCTCTGTTCTTGCCGCTGCCGCACCAGCAGGGATCGTTGCGCCCGATCTCACGGAGCCGCTGTTCGGCCTGTAGTTTGGGTGTCTCAGACGCTATTTCCGATTCAAAGGGGGCAGATAGCGGATCCAATTGTGGATCCGAGGTTTCCCAGTCATCCGGCAAGCCCCCTTCGATAAGAACATCTTCCCAATCTCCAACAACCAGCAGATCCACCGCCTTGGCGTCGAAGGCCTGTTTCATCAATGATGCTGTCTCCACAGCGTCCAGATCGAGAAGGAAGGAGATGAGAAAACCATTCAACGTAGGATCGTTGTGATGGAAATGTTGCAAGACTGCTCTTAAAGCTACGATACATGCCTCGCGCGTTTCTGGATAATGTTCGCCGATTTTGAAGAGCCCGTGCGCGGCAGCAACGCGCGCCCACAATCCATGATCTTCGTTCGCAAGATAGGACGAGAGGACGGGAATAGCCGCCGGGCCGATCATGCCAAAAACCTCAGGCAACTCCTCGCCCACCCAATCATCATCATACTCGTCGATACGAGGGAGAAGGTTGGTCAACGGCGCCACGGCTTCCTCGGCTCTTAGCTGACCCAGAGCTCGCCAGGCGTGAATGGGAGCCCAAACCCAATTTCCTTCAAGGCCACCGTAGTAAAGTTGAGTATCCAGCGCCATGCGGATCAGATCAGGAACATGCTCAGGTCCGAACCCAAGGGCTTGATGGTCGAGCCATTCACGCTGCTCACGGACATCGCCAAGCGTGAGCAGCTTGGATACAGGTTGAGAGTAATCAGGCAGTTGGAAGGCCACCCATCCCTCCATCTCACCGATAGCATCGTTGATGAAGTGATGATGCGGACTCTCACGCAACTCCGCCAGCAAGGCCGCTTCGCCCTTTTCCATCTCGCACTCCACTAACTGAAGATTAATATACATCTCATCAACCAGATCATCGGCGAAGGCCTGTCGAATGTCGGGCAGCAGTTCTTCGGGATAGAGCTGGGTGCTGCACCTAACCAGATTACTCCACGCGAAGGAGAACTCCCGCTTCAGCCCACCCCGGAAGAGGCTTCGGAAGTAGGCGATGATCGTTTCACGCGACGTCACACCCTCGGCGACCAGTGTGAGCATGCCGTCCATGGCGGCACCGCGCACGAACTCGTTGACCGTGGGCTCCTCGATCAGCGACTGCATCGGACCGAGGTCGCCGCCGGAGACTGAGGCGAGCACCTGGGCTAGGCTCTCGGTGACGAAATCGCCCGTCACATCCAGGGTGATCTCGCCCGGAAGGGAAAAGAACTCCACCAGCAGCGGATAGGCACGCCGCTCCCGAAATTGGGCCAGCAGATAGAAGGCATACAGATGCGCCGTGTACGACGCATCGGCCTCGATGCGCTCGATGTGCTCAGCGGCTTCCCGCACGATGCCCAAGAGGTAGGGCGTGATCTCTTCCTGGCGTGCGATGGCGGCTTCTAAGGCCTCACGCGGGAATTCCCCGGTATAGTGCTCCAATGCGGCTAGAATTTCTGGTATCTCCATCTATTCGCTTCCCTTCTGTAAAGACGCCGTTATTCTCTCGATTTATGTTGTTTACTCCTCTACCATACACAGTCCTGATTCGGTGAGACCAGAGAGCGCAGCAGCCGCCGCCTGGAGTCCGCCTCATTTGCGTACACATCAATCTATACTTTATCACGACTCTTGGGAAATGGATACCGGAGACGTGAACGTGAGTTTTTGCGCATCAATTGTCTGGTTGATTGCGATACGTATGTGCTATAATGAATCTATTTCAAGAAGAAGAAAAGGGAGCGATCTATGCAGAGTGCCCACCAGCCTCACGATCATTTCTTTCGCGCGACCTTTGGTCGCACCGAGGTCGCCAGCGGCTTTGCGCAACACTACCTACCGGAAGCGATCCGGGCGGCCCTCGACCTGAGCACGTTGCGGCCGCTCAAAGACTCCTTCATCGACGCCGAATTGCGCGAGCACAGCAGCGATCTGCTCTACGAGGTCACGATGCGCGAGGGCGGAAACGCCTACGTCTATTTGCTCTTTGAGCACAAGAGTTATCCCGAACCGCTGACTGCGTTTCAGGTGCTGCGCTACATGGTGCGAATCTGGGATCATCTTCGGCAGCAGCACCCTGGGGCGGCTTTTCCGCCGATTGTGCCCATCCTACTTTATCACGGCGCGTCACGTTGGAACGCGGCAACCCATTTCGCCAATCTGATTGAGGGCATGCCGGCATTGGCGCCGCACATCCCGGATTTCGAATATGTGTTGTGTGATCTTTCGACGTACAGTGATGCGGAGCTGGTGGGCGGCGTGATGGAACAGATCACCCTACTAACACTGAAACACGTGTTTGATACTGGAGAAGAGTGGGCCGCGATTTTACCACGGCTTATGGAATTGTTGGCCGTATTGACCCAGGCCAGGGATGGCCTGGACTACATACAGATCGTCTTGCGCTACCTGGCCAGCGCGGCACAGACGTTGCAACCGACTGTCCTACGCGCGGCCGTAGATCAGACGTTTCCAGAGGATGGAGGTACACTGATGAACACCATAGCTCAAGAATGGATCCAACAAGGATTGGAACAGGGTCGGGAGCAGGGCCTGGAGCAAGGGTTGGAACAGGGCTTGGAACAGGGCCTGGAGCAAGGAAAAGAACTGGGAGCACTACAGGCAACCCGTGAGAATGTCTTGAATCTGCTCGAGGTACGTTTCGGCAAAGTAACAGCCCATACAGCCACCGTGTTGGCTCAAGTCAACGAC
>DAOTUH010000305.1:0-9654 GCA_034437255.1 Anaerolineae bacterium | reverse complement strand
GTCACCGTCTTCAGCGGCCAGATTCCTGGTCTGACGGTTACCCTGGGCGTGGCCGGCGCCGGGATTGCCTTTGCGTTGCAGGAGGTCATCGCCAGTATCGCCGGCTGGATTGCCATTTCCTTCGGCCAGTTTTACATCGTCGGCGACCGGGTGCAACTGGGCGGTATCCGTGGCGACGTCATCCACATTGGGGTGTTGCGGACCTCGCTGATGGAGATCGGCGAGTGGGTGCAAGCCGACCAGTACAGTGGGCGTATTGTGCGTATCTCCAACAGTTTCGTCTTCAAGGAGCCGGTCTTCAACTATTCGGAAGAGATTTCGTTCATCTGGGACGAAATCGCCATCCCGGTGCGATATGGCAGTGACCACAAGTTGGCCCGCGAGATTATGCTCAAAGCCGCCGAAGCGGTAACGAGCGCTACCACTGATAATGTGGCGCGCGAGTGGAAAGTGATGCGCCAAAAGTACCCTCTCGAACATGCCTCGGTGGAACCGCGTGTCTTTCTGATTGCGAATGATAACTGGATGCAGGTCGCGTTACGCTACACAGTGGACGTCAAGCGGCGGCGCACCATCCATGACGAGCTCTTCATGTACATTCTCGATGCCATCGCCGAAACCGAAGGGCGTGTGGCGCTGGCCTCGGCGACCTTCGAACTGGTGGGCGTGCCGGCGTTTGATGTGCGGTTGCGATCCGAGCGCGCGGCCCAGAGATGAACTCACTATAGGCATGGGCCATTATAGCAAGGACAAAAGGAGACTTTCTCTATGGATGCGATAACTATGACGGAACTAAAAACCTTACTGGCTGGATATTCTGGCCGGCACGTCTCACTGTTCATGCCGACCCATCGGGTCGGGCGAGAACTCGAACAGGATCCTATTCGCCTCAAAAATCTGCTACGCGAGGTAGAGCAGCGCTTGCAAGACAAGGGCTTGCGCTCTCCGGACGTGCGAGAGATGCTGAAGCCGGCACAACACTTATTGCAGGAGCCGGGCTTCTGGCGGAACCAGAGCGACGGTTTGGCGGTATTCTTTACGCCGGAAACGTTTCACTACTATCGTCTGCCTCTCCCGTTCGAAGAATTGGTGGTGATCTCTAACCGTTTTCACCTCAAACCGCTGCTGCCCTTCTTTGCCAGCGATGGGCACTTCTACATCCTGGCGCTCAGTCAGAACCAGATCAGACTGCTGGAAGGCACACGGCACACCGTGGATGAGATCAATCTGGAAAGTATGCCCCAAAGCATGACCGAAGCGCTTCAATTTGAGCGTTTTGACAAACAGTCACAGTTCCATACAGGCACTTCAGCGGCGCACACAGGGGATCGTGCGGGGGTGTTCCACGGCCATGACCCCAGCGACGAAGAAAAAAACGCGCTTCTGCGTTGGTTCCATAAGATTGACGACGAGCTACCCAACGTGCTTGTCGGTAGGCAATCGCCTATCGTGCTGGCAGGCGTTGAAGTTCTCTTTCCACTGTACAAAAAGGCAAACTCGTATCCGCATCTCGTAGAGGAAGGCATTCCGGGCAGCCCCGAGGCACTAAGACCGGAAGAACTCCATGCTCAAGCCTGGCCGCTCGTGCAGCCCTTCTTTATGCAAGCACAAGAACAGGCGGTCGCGCAATACCGCCAATTGTCCGGTACTGGACAAACCACAACCGATGTGAAGGAGGCTGTTCTGGCAGCACATCAGGGGCGGGTGGAGGCCTTGTTTGTGGCCCTCGGCGTTCAGGTGTGGGGCGCGATTGACCTAAGCACAAATACGGTCCACGTGCATGAGGATCATGAACCCGCTGACGAAGATTTGCTCGACCTGGCTGCCGTTCAGACCCTTCTGAATGGGGGAATTGTATACGCGGTTACGCCAGAACAAGTGCCCGAGCATGCTCCCCTTGCGGCAGTGTTTCGCTATTGAGTTCGAATAAGTGATGTGAACCGATGCATATCCTTGGTTCTGATGGATTTTGTAGTTAATCCGGATTTGCCCCACTGGAAACGTCCACATGTCTTTATTGTAGGGTACAAACCGCTCAAAACAGGCCGGAAACAAGAGCTTTTATCCACTCTGGGGAGCAAACCACAAAAAAACATCAGAAACAGGGGAGTCACAGATTTCATCCAGAAGAGCGGCAACTACTGCCAACGACAGCCCTCCATGAACATAAACTCCGTTTCCTATATGCGAAACGTGTTCATGCCTCCTCATCAGAATGTGGAGCTAAAAATCCACGCAGCACTGATGACAAGCGGTGCATCTAGCTGTATGCTAAGAGTATTCAGGAGGCAAGCTCCAGGTTCAGAGTAAAGGAGGGCTCCATGGTTACGCAACCAGCTTGTAACGGGTGGTGGTTAGCGTCGCACAGCACGATTGCCGTGCTATTTGGTTTGGCGGCGCGCTGGTCTGACCGCTCTCTGGCAGCACTTGGGCTATTGTTTGGCGCTTATGCACTGACAAATGGTTGCTTGACCTTGATTATGCGCTGGCCCGATCGTCAGGAGCTCGACCACAAATGGACACTGCTGCTCAAGGGGCTGACGGAGGTTGTCATCGGAATGTGTATCTATTTTTGGCCCAGCATCACGGCACAGGCGCTGGGCGCACTCATTGTCATCTGGGCGTTACTAACCGGTGCCTTGGAGGTTGTGGCGATGTTTGACCTGCGCAATGTGGTCACACGCGAACGGCGGCGGGCCTGGAACGGCATGATTCAGCGGCAACTGACCTGGGACAACCTGCGCGAGCGCAACATCTTGCGCTCGCGCTGAAAGACACAGAGCGCATGAAACCCTGGCGTGTTACACTGCCCAGAGCGCCCGCTATCATCAATCAGGCAGTCTGTTATATAGAGCCAGGAAGTCATAGTATGAACCAAGATATAAAGGAGTTACACAATGCTAAATTTACTGATTTACCTCATCGTGGCAGCCGCGATTGGCTGGGTGGCGACGGAGCTCATGCATGACGGCTCGAACCTGCTGATCAATATCGTGGTGGCCGTCGTTGGCGCCTTTTTGGCGGGCTATTTCCTGAGCCCCATCCTCGGGGTTGGCACTATCAACGATGCCATCACCATTCCCACTGTGCTGATCACGCTACTGGGCGCCATCATTCTGCTGGCGATTGTCCGTCTCTTCCAGCGGCGCTAGTCGCACAAACACGTTGAAAAGTGACTGACGTTAAGATGGCTGAACGTCTGGGTTACGCTAAAAAATACAAGGAGGCAGTATGTCTATCAATCACCCGATAAAGTCGCTGTGGATCGCCGCGAGGAAACTGTAGTCACACAACAACCAGGGTATGAGGCTACCGAGCAGGTGACCCGCGATGTGGCCGCCGAGCGGCGGCAGAGTTTTGCCCTGGTCATCCAGATTGTCTGGGGCGGATTGGGTCTGTTGGAGATTTTGCTGGGGCTGCGCTTCTTATTGAAGCTGATTGGCGCCAATCCCGCCAGCGGCTTTGCCGCTTTCACGTATGGGATTACCGTCCCGTTCACCGCGCCGTTCAATCTGCTGGTAGGAACGCCCGCGAGCGGCGCCATGTCCCTCGAAATAACAACTCTCATTGGAATGGGTATCTACGCGCTGATCTTTTGGGGCATCGTGTACGTCATTAAAATCGTAGCGAATCGTCCCCGTGCGCGCACGTCTACGCGCTCAACGCGAGAGCAAACCGGCGCAGGCACCGAGCGCACCACCCATACGACCCAAAGCGGCTAAGCGCCAAGCCGTATTACGGCGAACCATTGTCCGATGACTCAAATTACCATCACATAACCAAAGGAGAAAACGACGTGAGCAAGGTGGAGCACGAAGATGAGAACAGTGTCAATCAGTTGGGAAACTTTTTGGCCGGGTTCCTGTTAGGGGGCTTATCCGGGGCGGTCACGATGCTGTTGTTAGCGCCGCAATCCGGGGAAAAGACCCGCGCCAAGCTGCAGCGCAAGGGCATCAAGGTGCGCAAACAGTTCACCAAAACTGTGGAAGATGCGACGGGGCAAGTCCACACCAAGGCCCGCCAGGTCACACACGACGTACAGGAACAGGCAGGAGATCTGCAGCAGCGCGGGCAAGATGTGCTTGATGAACAACGGGACCATTTGGGCCAAAGCATCAAAGATTTGGGGAAAGCCGTCCATACCTGATCGCGCCGAACCGCTTCGGCACCGCCATAACTTCAACAAATGATCGCAGCATCACCAGATCTATCTTACCGCAGTGCTACATTCACTATCACCTGGTCGACTGACCGGGTGACAACCAGATACTTACTTGTAAAGAAAGGAGAGTTCCCATGTTGTGGACAATTATCATCATTCTGTTGGGTTGTGGCTGCTGGGCTTTTTCGGGCCACGGGCATCTTCCAAATTCCCTAGAATCGGCAATGGCGTTCATACCCTGATCGTCATTGTGATCATCCTCGTCGTATTGAATCTACTTGGCGTAATCTAACTGTAACCTCTTAATAAGAAAAGGAGCTGAAAAATGAGACTCAGTGCACCCAAAGTTGTGACTTTCTGGATTTCCGTAGCACTTGCAGCACTGGGATTCCTTGCTTCGCAAGGGATCATCGCCAGTCTTGCCCCCTACGCGATATGGCTACTGGTAGCCGGATTTGTGCTCTTGGCCCTCGCCTGCATGATGAAAAATCTGTAACTTCTTCTGAGAGCCGCTTGAACACCTCCAACTGACGCTGTGCGCAGTGTCAGTTGGAGGTGTCGTTCATTGCCGGTGGTGAGAGGGGGAATTCACACACACCGCCACGCCTGGCGCGCCCGGTACACGCTGCTCCGGGGCACGTCCAGCACGCGACACGCCTCTGCGACGCCCACGTCCGCACCCCCAACTCTTCAGCCGCCTGGATCATTCGCGTTCGGTGTGTTCCTCGGTCAGCATCTCCAGACCAAGCATCTCGGAGAGTTTGGGGCCTCGATAATCGTTTCCGCCTGCTGGAGTCGCACGCGCAGGCGCTCATTCTCCCGACGCAACTTCTCGTTCGCCTCGGCTTGCAGGTTTATCTTCGGGCCGCGTTTCTTGGTCTTCAGTCCGTCCGGCTCTCCACGGTCCCGCAGCAGGGCCAGCGTGTAGAGCCCGCAAGCGATGCCGGCCTTGTTGTCGGCGGTACCGCGCCCGTAGAGCCGCCCCTCGCGGATCTCGGCGGCGAAGGGCGGCGACGTCCACGCGGCGGGATCGCCCTCGGCGACGGTGTCCAGGTGGCCGATGAGGGCGAAGCTTGCCGGACCGTGGCCCCACTCGACCAGCGCGTTGGGCCGCGCCGGGTCTGCGGCGATCAGCCCCGCGTCGAAGCCCAGCCGGGTTGCTTCCTCAATGACACGCTGCGCCACGTCGGCCTCGTTCTCCCGTCCGTTGACCGAGGGAATGCGCACCAGATCGGTCAGGAAAGCGACGAGGTCGGCGCGATAATCCTGCGCTTTGGAGAGCAGGCGATTTTGGATTGGCGATTTACGATTTTGGATTGCCTGCTTTGGTTCGCAAAAACCGCATCGTCATCTACGAACTCAAGTCTAAGCGCTACAAGATAGTCAGAGGGAGGACCGACAATCAGCCGTGGACCATCCAGTATCTGCCTTCTGGCCCCAAGAGACAGGAGCGCTCGTATTTCGATCAGGTATCGAAGCAGCGGGCCGACTTCATCCAGCATTTCCTAAACGAGTTCAAGCAAAGCAGAAAGAATCTCGGCGGGTTGAAGTTCGTCGTTGATGGAAGAGTTGTCTTCGAGTCCGGCAGCGACGTCTCCGGTTTTTACTACAAGATCGATAGCACGACTAAGGCTGATGAGTTTCAACAGAAAATTCTTGCCCGAATCGGGGACGATGAAGAGCGAGCTTTCGTATACAACGCTTATGCTCGTGCAACCAACCCGTCGGACCTCAAACTCAGAACCCTCGAAACAGCTGACCTCAAAAGACTTCACGCCATCTATCGGAAATGGGATGTTCGCACGAAGACCGAAAAGTGGTTCAAGGTGATTACGGAGGACGAGTTGACTGCAGACGTCGCAAGCGCGGGCTACAAGACGTTCTCGCTTTGTGCTGAAGACATGGACGCAATGGCGAGGGAACTGAACCTGCGGCAAGCAGGGGCCGAGACAGCTGGCAGCGTCGACTGGGCTGATAGCGAGAGGACCTAACCAAGGAGGCTGATTTGGAGAGTGAGACATGCTATGTGTGCGGGAGAACCTCTGCCGAGGTGGCGGAGTTCTTCGAGAGCGACATTCGCCGAGAGAAGGAGAGAATCGTAAACCGTGAGCAATTGGGCGCGGATGCACCCAACCCTGCCGATGTTTACTCCAAGGAAGAATACGAGCTTGCCAAAGCGTGTGAAAACCTTGCGGATGGACTACTGTCGACCCCGGTTGACGAGTACGAGGCAAAACGGGAGTCGTTGTCGACGAAATACACCGGTATCGAAACTTTGGATCGGTTGTTACTACTACCGCTCCGAAAGAACCCTGCCGGCATAGGCGTAGCTCAAAAGACCCTTGCAGATCGAGTTAAGGCAGTAATCGCAACCTATGAGAAAGCGAGAGACATAGACGGCAGACGTGCCGAGCGACGGAAAGAAATTGAGAATGGGTTTCGGACTCTGGCGGCAGAAACAGAGTGGATGCGCCAAACACCGATCCAAGTGCCTCAACCCCAGGCATTGCGGGGAGCCGGGCGCAAGATGTACTCGCCCCATCTTAGCCTGAAGACAACGCTCTGCATCGTATGCGCTGCGTGGGAACACGAAGTGCAAGCACTGAAGAATAGCCCCGCCTCACCGTGACACAACGTTTGCCAAATTAATGGCAGTCAGCAAGTGGTGTAGCCGGCGGGCGTGAATTGCATAGATGGAGGTGCGGACGCTCTCTTGGACGCGGTCATCGTGCCGTTCCTAAGGACCGCCGCTACGGGTTGCCTGTTGTAGCATGGAGCTCTCTCTGAGTCAAAGTGCCACTATACGCAAGGAGAGAACGAGCTCGGTGGAGAGCGTATCTCCCAGCGCCAGTATGGCGCTCGAACGGCAGGAAAAGGTCAACAGATGTTTGTCTTCATAGAGTGAGAATTCCGCCGAAAGTTGCCACCTATTCCGGAGGAAAGCTGCCACCCCGGAGGGGACGAGGACCTCGCCGATTGTGGAAATGGCAACCCCTTTTGACCGAGCTGGTTACTTTAGTTTACCGTTTCCATAAATCGTAAAATGCTTTTTGAATTATTATTTAGCGCCGAGTTACGCGATCACAACATCATCTCAGCCGGACAGCCGTGTGTTGAACTATTTAAAAAAGGCATGATACGTTGCACGCCAACATATGAGCTACTATGAGGAGAGCACCGTCGGGAATAGAGCTTCGGTGCGGCTCGTCGGGACGGCAGTCATGCTGCTATCCGCAGCCGCATGCGTTCTACCCGCACCGCAACCAGAAGCAGGTTTGCTCGCCTATCCCGAACACGTCGTAGAAGCGGTTGAGCACTCAGTGTTTGAGGTTGTCTCGCCACGCGCGGATGACTCCAATATTCGCTATCGGAGTCCGATTAAGGAATCCATGGTTCCGTACCCCTTACGAGACAGCCCATACAACGCCTTTGGCACAGCGTTCTATGTGGGTGAAGGGCTCTTCGTGTCAGCCGCGCATGTCTTTCAGCTGCACCACCCCAGAATTGAAACTGAACTTTATCTGCGAAACAGTGCCGGGGAGATCCGCGAGGTCGACAATGTGACGGCTTACTCAACGCACAAGGATTTCGTTGTGTTCACGATTCGCCGCCCTTTCTCGGATCAACAAGCGTTGGAAGTAGGAGATGGCCAAGTCAATACCCGAGTCTATTCTATCGGAGGCACTTGGGAGGACCGTCTGATCATTCGAGAGGGCGCAATCGTCAGCCTCGTGCCCGATCCTATGACCGGCACTCCCATCTACTTCGATACAACGGTTCCTACCTCGGCTGGCCACAGTGGAGGTCCGTTACTCAACGCCTTAGGTGAAGTGGTCGGCATCAATCTATCTGCGAACCGCCACGACGACTTGTTTCGGGCTTTGCCTATCCAGGAAGCGACACCGTTCCGTCAGCGAGTCGCCATGATCGATCACAAGATTGTGTACTCGTGGCTTCATCCCGAGATGTATGCTGAGTATGATGAGCCGGCACGAGCCGAACTACCTCTGGACTACAAGCAACTCTCCGGCGAACTGCGCCGCATCAACAAACGCAGGCTGAGGGAAGCTCTCAGCCTGATCTATCCCGAGCACGAGCAAGAGATGTTTCCGTTTGGGCGGGAATCACGTGATACTCTTGTGGACGAAGCGGACGAAGATCTCTTCGAGGTCGCAAAGAAACACGACGATGGCTATTGGTTCTGGGACTCGGGCGAATATGAAGACGACTACTACCTGAGAAACGGGGGATACGCAGAGAGCAGAAACGGTTTTTTCACGTCTGTACTCAGAGTAGAAATGCCTACCAACGCCGATATGACTGACTGGTGGCACAACGAGGAGAGAATTCTTGACTACGTACTCAACGATGTACGTCTTGAACGCCCGACGAATACGTATCCGGTAAGAGTTGATAGCTTGGGTGCGCCCATTGCGACGGAGACGATCCGTGATCGATGGGGTCGAAGATGGCATCACGCCGTGTGGGAGATACCTTATGATTTATCTTATCTTTCGACGTTTATTGCACCGACGCCGAACGGGGTGTGGTTCCTATCGTTGAAATTGGCGAGCAACGCATTGGACGAGTGGACGAATGATATGGAAGCCATGCTCGACTTTGTCCGATATCCATTGTCCGGCACGGCAGATCAGTTCGCTACTTATGCTACCAACGTAGATCTACCGGATGGTGCTGCGCTTACGATCGACACTGTTAATGGAGAATCTGAAGACTCCGATGTCATGATCGTGGATGCAGGCTGGGGCGAGATCGCAGTGCCCGATAAGCTCTGGGATTCTTTATCTTCGGCGAGAATAAGCAGCACGTTTGATTTCTATCCTGTCGAAGATGGCTACACGATGGCGCTCGATAAGATTAAGATTGAAAATCCCAACGGTTCCGAAATCGAAGTTCTTCGCGAGGTGAATCCCGAGCTATATCCAGGTTTCGGCTCGGACAGGACGTGGAACAGGATTGTCGACTCTGCGGCTGTGGGAACCGTCTCTGATGAGGGCTGGATGGCAGAATACGTACCCGCTCATGAAGGGGGGCTCCGCTCCGCTGCGCATGCATTCCGCGTCCGATTTAGTGCTCCAGGGAGTGATACCGAGGAGACTGAGTTGCTGCAGTCGGTGGTGAACCGTTCCAAGTTCCACTTCGATTGGGAGCCGGGGGACGCTACGGTCGAATGATAGCCTCATTCGCCCAGAACCGTCCCGTGGAGCTGACTGCCATCGTAAAGCGTTCTCAAACCGTTACGACCGCAGAACTGAACGTTATCATCGACGCACGTGACGAGCAAACAAGCGCGCCACACAATCGCAGCCCAATGGTACCCGAACCCATTCAAGATCGCTTTCGACCGATACTGCGATTTTCGCGAGTAACATGCGAGGCGTTGTGTCAGGGTACATCTCGGCGCAGAATCATCGACGTGTTCTTGCCGCCGAAACCGTCAACTACGTAGGAGGCCACAATGAACGTCATCG
>DAOTUH010000304.1:0-4118 GCA_034437255.1 Anaerolineae bacterium | reverse complement strand
TGCTAACTGATACAACACTCCATAACCAAAAGCGTCTTGGGGAGTTCATCTTATCCTCCTTTCGGGAGGTGAATGCTTGAACGGACTCATCATTTAACCTATTTTTATAATAAGTATATATTAAATAGCACATTATGTCAAATTACAACGGTGTTCTGGAAATAGGAGGGCATCGCAGCCGGAACAAAAAAGCCTTCTGGGATGCTTTGAGCATCCCAGAAGGTGTGTAATGTCGCTTTATCCGAGTCCAATCCTACCGCATGGTGCGGTAGACGGTGTTGACGAAGAGCTGCTTACCTGTCTCGGTCATGGTGCTCGGTCCATCACTGAAGGCCCAGAGCATGTACCAGCCCTCATCCATGATCAGATCGGCGTAACTGACGTTGGCATCGCTGAAGCCGAAGATGGTCACGCCGGTGGGCTGATCGCCGATGTAGATATCGACGCGGTCGCTCGTCTCAGTATAGAGTTGCATCGGTTCCTTGGTGCGTGCGACCTCGTACGGATATTTCCAGATGTCGTCGCTACTGAGGTTGCGGTTCCAATTGATTGCGGTACCGGCACCGTGGGCTCCATTTGCGTAGCCAACATCCAGGTTTAGCTTACCGAAGTAAGCGTAGCCGCCTTCGCCCAGACCCAAGACCGGGATCTCGTTCTGCGTAATGGCGTCGATGGCAGCCTGCGGCATCCAGGTGCCCAGGTATCCGGTGTCCGCGCCGATGACGGAGAGGCTGTACTTGCTCAGATCAAGCGTTGGGATGACGTTGGGCGGATAGAGGTCGACGACCATCGTGTGCTGTTCCAGCAACGCCTTGTAGGCCAGCGCTTTCGCGCGGTCCTCGTAGACGTAGATGACGCGCGGGCGCAGGTGGAAGTTGGTGTTTTTGTAGAGCGTGAAGGCGTCGCCGTTGCCGTCGATGCCCGAAGCCTCACCGCGTACAGCGTGGGGCCCAGGCACATCGCCATTCAGGAACGTCGCGCCGTAGACGCCGTCGTCAGCCTGACCGTCATCGTGCTTACCATCGTCGAAGAGCTGCAACGTATCGACCAGGTAGCCCTGCGGGTTGAAGATATTGACCTTGACCGATTGGCCCTTCAGCGGATTGCCGTACTCGTTGAGGAAGCCCAGCAGGTGGATGTCGCCCTCGACGGTGCGTTCGCGCGCCGGGGTGCCCACAAAGAGCTGGAAGTTGACGGCGGTGCGCGCGCTGACCCAGGCCGCATACTCGTTGTCGCGATCGGTCTCGGTGAACTCGATGGTGAAATCCCAGCTGCCGGCCATGGGCGCGTCGATGATACAGGTCTCGTGGGTGGCGTCGCTGCGGCAGAAGTTGTTAGTCTGCGGATTGTAGCTGTACTGGTTACCGGCCGGGTCTGTGATCAGCAGGTCGATGTTGTTGGTTTCGTCTTCCCAGTTGACAGCGAAGGTGATTCGCTTGAGCCCGGCGGGCACGTCGATGGGATAGGTGATCTCTCCGGCCTTGGGATCGGAGAGGTCGTTGGCCTGAAAGAGACGGGTCTCGTTGAGCACTTCCTCGGCGATCTGCTTGTAGGTGTCGCCCAGCTGGTTGTCCAGGGTCTGGGGCCACGCGTCGATGCCGGTGCCAGCGCCCATGACCTGAGCGCCCGCGGGCGCGTTGGTCGAAGCAAGCGTGACACTGCTCTCGGTAACATGATAGTCGTTACCGCCATTGTCGTCGGCGATCTCCTCAAGCAGAGCGTGCTGGCCCGCATCATCGGGGCCGACTGCCACGGTGTGGACAATGGTTCCGGTCGGCTCAATGACGCCCTTGACTGAGGCCGTGTCATAGAGTGGGGGCTCGTTTTCCATCCCGTCGCTGAGCAGCACCAGCACGTCCATCAAACTGAAGTTGGTGGGGGCTGCCGTGACCTCGTCTTGGCCCTTTAGTAGGCCTTGCCCGATGGCCGTTCGACCGCCAACGAGCAGGGCGTCCACGGCGTTCTTGGCCGCGGTGAGCTCCGGAGCGGCTGGATTGCTGCTGACCTCGGTGATGGCGTAGGGCGTCGAGGCCCCGGTGTTGAATTCCACCACAGCGATGCGGTCCCCGATGAGCGATTGGTCGATAAAGAGGCGGGCCGCATTCTGCGCCGCGCCGATCTTGTCGTAGTCGGCCATGCTGCCGGAGGTATCCAGGATGACGGCGCGATCCGTGATCTCACGCTCGGTGAAGAGCACGGCGCGTGTCTCGGTGTCCTCGCCATAGCCTGCCCAGTTGACCGTGAGGTCGTATTTGAGGCCGGGGCTATAGACGCCGCTCTGCGGTCGCACGTTGAGCCAGAACTGATCGCCGACCGGCAGGCCGTTGATCACGTCGGCCGAGGTGCCATCGATCTCCACCGTGAAGTCGCCGGCCTCGGCGTCGGCCAACGTGCCGGGATCGCCCGTAAGCCCGTTCTCAGACTCCAGCACAACGAGGAAGGTATTGGGATTGGCGGGATCGCCGGCCTCGGCGTAGTTGCCCGTCTGTGGTTCGACGATGTTGAGGATGCGGAAGTCACCGGCCAGGCTGTAGTTCTGCGGATTGTTGTTAGGCAGTTGGAAGGCGCTCACGCGAATGGTCCAGGTGCCCGGCTCCAGTTCCACAGTGTCGGTGATAAGCACCTGCTCGACATTGTTGATCCGGTCGATGCCGCGCGTGGCGGGCAGCACGTCGGTGTTGCGGTTGATGGGATCGGCGACGCCGGTGTCCTGATTGCTGCTGTTCAGGGTCGTGCTTGAGCGCGGAAGGGCGGGCAGCACCCAGGGCCGATAGTTGGTGCCGTCGGGATCTTCAATGACGAGGTCGAGGTCGTTGACCAGCTGGGTCGCATTAACGCCCAGCGTCGGATCACCGGCCTCGTCGTCCCAGGCCAGCGTCACCTTGAACTCGGTGCGGCCCGGCGGGATTTCCACCGTGTAAAGATCGAAGTTGTTGGACGGTGAGACGGTGCCTTCGACGAAGTTGCGTCCACGCACCGTCGCGACGGCGCGTTCGGCGTTGACGACGCCGTAGCCCGTGGCCCAGTCAGGGCCGCGATGGTAGATCACGGGCTGCCCGCTGTCGGGATCGTTCCAGCCGTACTCGGAGAAGCCGGCCTGACCGGGCTGGTGCTCGAGGTCCGTCGCCGTCTGGATCAGCACGGCTTTGAGCGTCGAGGGGCGCGGGCGCCCGGCTGTGGGGAAGGTTTCGTGATATTGTTGTGTGACCAGTGCGGCGACGCCTGCCACCGAGGGCGAGGCCATAGACGTGCCGCATTTCCCAACGTAGCCTTGCGAATCGTGGTCCGTGGACCACTCACAGCCGATGCCCATGACGTCGGGCTTGAGCCGTCCGTCCCACGTCGGGCCACGGCTGCTGCTCGCTCGCAGATCATAGCCGGAATTGCGATTGAGCGCACCGACGGTCAGCTGGTTCTTGGCGGGCGAGAGGACGGAGTAGTAACCGCGCGGGCCGCTGGTAGGATCGGGGTCGGGGTCGGTATCAGCGTCGGGGCCATCGGGGACGGTCGCCGTGGTGCACCACTGCGCGCCGGTGCCCTGGTTGGCTGCTGCCCAGACCGCGAAGTGTTCGGGAATGTCGGTGGAGCCGTTCTGCAGGTCGCCGCGCACCAGGCGGTCGGCGTCGCGGGCGCCGGTGGTGTAGCTGCCACAGGTCATCACGTAGGAGTGGTTGGTGATCTCCACGTTGAAATTGTTGATGGCATCGTCCATCTCCGAGGCATCCCAGCCGCTGTAGTAAGGGGCCAGGCTGACGTTGGGCGCCATGCCGCGCAGTTGATAATCGGTGCACGAACCGAAGGGACAGTTGGCGACACTCTGCTCACCGCTGGCGCCGACGATGCCCGCTACGTGCGAGCCGTGTCCATTGGTGTCGTTCGCGGTGCGCAGCAGACGCCCGGTGAAGTCCTGGTGCTGGAACGTCGGCGTGTTGATGCCGGTGTCGAAGATGCCGACGCTGACGCCGCTGCCGTCCAGACCCTTGTAGAAAGGCGTGCTGCCGGAGAGATCGACGTTCTGCACGGGATCGACCAGGAGATCCTCGCGCGCCTCGTCGTTGATAATGAACGAGGGTAGGGGGCCTTCCTCAATCCAGCGGACGGCGTCCTCTTCGCTCAGC
>DAOTUH010000303.1:0-12620 GCA_034437255.1 Anaerolineae bacterium | reverse complement strand
CCGGCGTTTACGCCAGCGACTTCGGCCTCTGGGACACCAGCTGCGGGGCCGTCGTGCGTCACCAGCACGCCATCGGAGCGCAGGACGTCAAGCTCCTGTTCAATATCGTGCCGGAGGCGGCCAAATATTTGGGAGATCGGGACGTGGTCTCCATCGCCAGGTCCACCGTCTTCAACCACCGTCCAGATGCGCTGTGCGTCTCCGGTCTGACGGCGGGGGCCAAAACCGACACGCAGACGCTTAAACGGGTCAAGGAAGCAGTGCCCGAGACCGTAGTCTTCGCCAACACCGGCGTGCGTCCCGAGAACGCCGAGCAGCAGTTGAGCGTCGCCGACGGCGCCGTCGTCGGCACCACTTTCAAGATCGACGGCGTCTTCGAGAACCACGTCGATGAGGCGCGCGTGAAGGCCTTCATGGATACGGTGAACTCCATCCGCTGACGGATGGGTGGCTCTAGCGCAAAGGACCGTCCTGAGACGGTCCTTTTGCTTTGAGCGCACTTTTTGTTAGGGCCGGCGTCTCCGCCGCGCCCAAAATATGTCTAGCGATCCTCCCAAAGCCGAGTATAGGTTTCCCAATCGGCAGTATCCATCTCCCAGTAGGGGTAGATTGCGATGCCGGCGACAGCCGATGGGATAGCACGCGCGTCGTTGAGGCCATCAATCACGCCGTGTAAGCCGCTGCGAACGTTCTCCGCAGCCGGGCGGTGTGTGCGGGTGCGCTCCTCGGAGGCCGGCACACCGACAAAGAGCGTCACGTCGCTGTTGTCGAGCGCTCGGTTGAGTCCAATGACCTGACACTTGGTCCAGAGGCGATACGCAGGCGCGAGTGGAAGCGCGCTGTCGTAAACCATCACGGCGATTTCGTTCACGCGCCCAGCAATCTGACGGTAGTAGGATGCGCTCCAGAACCAGCGACCGGGTACCCATCGCTCTCGTTCCGCTGTGAGAGGCCAGAGACGGCGGGTGGCGACGGAAAGCGTAGGCTCAGGTCCCAACGCAGCCCGCACGTCCTCCAGAAGTGCCAGAACGTCCGGGTCGTTGTCGTAGATCGGCTCTGGATCGAGGTGTATGCCGTCGAAACCGGCGTCGGCGACAAGCGTGGTGCTGAAGTCGGCGATGGTCGCGCGCACGTCGTCTTCACTGAGATCGACGTACTGGAGCGGCAATCCAAGCCAGGCCTGTACGCTCACGTATGGCGCTGCCTCGTGCAGCGCGCTGACAAAATCTTCCGCATGGTTGTAGCTGGTGTTGAAGGCACCGTGCTCCTTGAGATAGCTGGTGAAAACGTAGATCGTCGTAATCTTGTGCGCGACCAGCTCGTCTGCCAGCGCCGATATTTCGTCGGGCGAGTGCGCTGCGTTTACCCAGTCCACGCTGAGCCACGCGGCGTTCTCGCCCTGATTGAATGCCTGGCCGGAGAGATGCGTGGCAGGCTGAAAGAGCAGGCGTCCGACGCCAAACGCCAGGGCGAGCATGACCGTGATCAGCAGGAAAACACGGAGTCTGCGCTTGCCGCTGATGCTAGGCCCTCGCATGCCGCGCGTCCCACCAGCCGACCAGCCGCTCCAGCACCGCTTCCAGGTTCGCTAGCCAGCTACTGGGCGCTACGGTGAGCGGCAGCCAGATGTCGCGCCGTCCGACGCGGGCGCGCTGGCCCAGGTGGTTCTGCAGCTTACCGATCTCCCGTGGGTCCATGTTTCGCAGCCACGGCGGGCGCAGCGTGATCTGCCCGCTGGTCACGGTGATGGTGGGGATGTGCGCGTCTCGCGCCAGCACCTTGAGCCGCAGCTGTTGGAACAGATGCTGTGCTGCACCCGGAAGAGGGCCGAAGCGGTCGGCGAACTCCTGCTCCAGCGCCTTGATCTCGGTTTCGTCGGTCAGATCGGCCAGGCGACGGTAGAGCTGGAGGCGCAGTTGATCGTCGGGGACGTAATCGGGCGGCAGTCCCACGTCCAGCGGCAGCTCGATGGTGATGGCGCCGACGGGCTCCGGCGGTGGCGGCTCGCCCGCGCGCTTGGCCTGCAGCTCCTTGACGGCGCGCGTCAGCATCTGCGTGTAGAGCGTGAAGCCCACGGCGGCGATGTGCCCGTGCTGCTGCGCGCCCAGGATCTCCCCGGCACCGCGCAACTCTAGATCGCGCAGGGCGATGGCAAAGCCGCCGCCACTGGCGCGTTCTTGCAGCGCGTCGAGCCGCTGTTCGGCTTCTTCTTTGATGCGGCGGTCGTGATAGAGATAAGCGTAGGCGCGCCGGTTGCCCCGACCCACGCGTCCGCGCAACTGATAGAGCTGCGCCAGGCCGAAGTTGTCAGCCTTTTCGACGATGAGGGTGTTGGCGTTGGGGATGTCCAACCCACTCTCGATAATGGTGGTGGCGACCAGCACGTCAAGTTTGCCGGCGGTGAAATCCTCCATCACGTCGGCCAACTTCTGCTCGTGTATGCGCCCGTGGGCGATGCCGATCTGTGCCTCCGGCACCAGGCGCTCCAGCCGCAGCTTCACGCTCCGGATGGTGTGTATGCGGTTGTGGACGTAGAAGATCTGCCCGCCGCGCTGCATCTCGCGGAGAATGGCGCGCCGCGTCATGTTGGGGTCATAGGGACCCACGTAGGTGGAAATGGGCAGGCGCTCCTCAGGCGGCGTCTCGATGAGGCTGATGTCGCGCACGCCTGTCAGGCTCATGTAGAGCGTGCGCGGGATAGGCGTCGCCGTCAGCGTCAGCACGTCCACTTTGGTGCGCATCTGCTTCAGCCGTTCCTTGTGCGCCACGCCGAAGCGCTGCTCCTCGTCGATGATGACCAGCCCCAGATCCTTGAAGCTGACGTCATTCTGGAGCAGGCGATGTGTGCCGATGACGATGTCTACCGTACCTTCCCTCAGCCCCTGGATGATCTCCAGCTGTTCCGCGTGGCTGCGGAAGCGCGAGAGCAGTTCCAGTTTGACCGGGAATGGCGAGAGGCGCTCCCGGAACGTGTGAAAGTGCTGCTGCGCCAGCACCGTGGTGGGCACCAGCATAGCGACCTGTTTATTATCCATCACGGCCTTGAAGGTGGCACGCAAGGCCACCTCGGTCTTGCCGTAGCCGGAATCGCCGCAGATCAGGCGGTCCATGGGCTGGACGGATTCCATGTCCGCTTTCACGGCCTCGATGGCGTCCAACTGATCCTCGGTCTCGATGTAGGGGAACGCTGCTTCCAGTTCTGCTTGCCACGGCGTATCGGGCGGGAAAGCGTGGCCCTTAACCGTCTGGCGCTTCGCGTAGAGCTCCAGCAGGTCCCCGGCCAGCTCGGTGGCGGCCTCGCGGACTCGCGCCTTGGTCGTCTGCCACCGTTGGCCGTCCAGGCGACTGAGACGCGGCGACCAGCCCTCGCGCCCCACGTAGCGTGTCAGTCGATCCGCCTGGTGGATGGGAACGAAGAGCCGGTCACGCTTGGCGTACTCGATGAGCAGATACTCGCGCTGGATGTTGTCGACGCTGCGTTCCACGAGGCCCCGGAAAATGCCCACGCCGTAATCCTCGTGGACGACGGGGCTGTCCGGTTCCAGGTCGCTGAAATCGAACTCCGGCGCCTTGGCACGGCGGCGCGGACGGCGGCGTGGTTCGGGCGGGCGCCAGCCGAAGATCTCCTCGTCGGTGACGAGGTGCCGTGCGCCCGTGGGCTGTGTCAGCTGCCAGCCAGCCGGCGCGATGCCCTGCACGAAGGTCAGCAGTATCTCCGGCGGCTCGGTGACGCTCTCGTGCACCGGGGGCGGGTTAAACTGCTGCCAGAGCTCAGTTAGGCGCGTAGCCTGCCGGCTGACCACGACGACCTGATCGCCCAACTTAACCCACTGTCGCAGCTGTCCCAGCGCTTCGCCCAATTGCCCGGCGAAGTGGGGCTCCGGCGTGAAAACCTCGCTCAACGGCCCCTCTTCCCCGTATTCGAAGGCCAGGACTCTCTTTCTATCCAGTGCGGCTTTCCAGCGGGACCAGGGCACGTAGGGACCGGGGACGGCTGCCAGAACGCGCTGTCCCGTGAGCGCCAGCGTCTTCTGCTCCTCAACCTCGGCCTCCAGGGCGGCCCAGCGATGCGCCAGCCCCTCGGCGGGATAGAGGACAACGCGCGCATTCATGGGCAGGTAACTGAGCAGGGTGTCAATCTCCTGGTAGAGCGCCGGCAGGTAGAACTCCAGGGTGGGGAAGGCAGCACCCTGTTCCAGCGCGTCCGTGTCCTCTGTCAGTGGATCGCGGATTTCGGGCGGCAGGTCTTCGTCCAGTAGAGGCTTCAGTCGCGCCAACGCCCGCTCACTGTCCTGGGGCAGGGCTTCCCGCACTGGCGTGATCCAGAAGGCGTCGCTGCGCTCCTCCGAACGTTGGGTCCCGGGATCGAAGACGCGGATGGTGTCGATCTCGTCGCCGAAGAAGTCGAGCCGGTAGGGGTGGGAGGCCTGAGGCGGGTAGATATCAAGGAGACCGCCGCGCCGGCTGATCTGCCCGGGCCGTTCGACGACGGAGACGGACTCGTAGCCGATGTTCTGACAGTGGCGGGCCAGACCCGTGAGCGACGTGCGGTCGCCGCGCTGGATCTTGCGCGCGGCCTTGCGGAACTGCCGGTAGGGCAGCGGGCGCTGCATCAGGGCGTGGGCCGAGGCAATGATGAGCGGAGGTGCACCCTCTGGACGCGCACCGACGCGGTGCAAGAAGAGCGTGGAGAGGACGTTGAGGCGGTCGGCGATGATCTCTGGCGGCCAGGGCGTCCGTTCGTAGGGGAGGGCGGGTGGTGCCGGGAAGGCCAGGACTCGCTCCGGTTGTCGCATCCATATCTGCAAGGCCTGGATCAACCGCTGTGCGTTCTTGCCCGTCGGCGTGACGATGAGCGTGGGAGCGGAAAGGTCTTCGCTCAAGGTGGCCAGTAGAGCGGGACCGGCGGCGGGCAGCACCGGCTGCGGGGGAAGATTCATTCCCCTGGCGAGATGCGCCTGCAGCTCTTGATAGCGAGGATGCTCCCTGATCCACGCAAGCAGACCGTGAAGTTTCATGGTCGCCATAGATAGTTGCCCTCTGCATGAAGCGACAGGCATATTGACATACACCTGTGCTGGTCTACGTCTAGCTTTCTAGAGAATTATGACTCCACTGAAAAAAGGTTGTGCCTCACGCAAAGACGCCGCCGTCCAAAGGTCGGACAGTCGCCAAGATTTTTAAGTTACTTATTACTTTTATGAACAGTAAAGCCAACTCAGATCAATAAAATTTACCATCTTATGAACTTCCTTTGCGTTCTTGGCGCCTTTGCGCGAGATTGATGGTTATTTCAGTGCAGTCAATTATACTTTTTCGTCCACCCGCCAAGTCATGCCGGGCTGTTGGTAGACGGGTGCATCCTTGATCCATTTTTCGATCAGGTCTTTCGTCAATCTCAGCACGTCCCATAGCAAAGGCTTCTCCTCCTCGGAGAAATCCTGGAGCACGTAAGCGGCTGGATCCATGCGGCCGGGTGGACGCCCGATACCCAGCCGGAGTCGCGGGAACTGGCGGGTGCTCAGGTGATTGATAATGGACTGGAGGCCGCGATGCCCACCGCTGCTGCCCTCTTGCCGGAAACGCACCGTTCTCAGCGGAATGTCGAGATCGTCGTAGACCACCAGCAGGCGCTCCGGCGGGATTTTGTAGTAGCGGGTCAACGCTCCGACAGCTTTGCCGCTCTCGTTCATGAAGGTTTGTGGCTTGGCGAGAATCACGCGCTCGTCAGCCACGGTGCCGTGAGCCGTCCGTGCATTGTGTTCTGTGCGTGTAAACGTCAAGCGATGTGCCTCGGCCAGCGCTTCGACGGCGCGAAATCCGATGTTGTGCCGGTTGTGTTCGAAACGTGGGCCAGGATTGCCCAATCCGGCGACGAGAAGGAAGTCGGTCATGTTTGGGGCGTCTGTTCTTCGTTTTGTTGGCGCAGATAGTAGCGGAGGGCCGCGCGTCCAGCGACGTACAAACCGCCGAATACGTAGAGCAACACGGCGATCCATACCCCGGACCAGAAAGCGGATTTGATCTGCTCAGGTGAGAAGAGGTTAGCGCCGAAGCCCTCACCTTCTGCGTCGTCGGTGTCCTGGTCATCGGGTGTGGTGGCCGCGCCCAGTGTTGGCGTGGCGCGCGGCGTCGCTGTGGGGGGCTGTTCGATGGTGGGCGCGATGATGGCGTCGCTCTCGGGGGTGACCGTCGGCGCAGCGTCTGGGTCCACGGTGGGTGAGGGGGTGGGGCTGGGGGTTGGGGTCGCTTCCTCGTTCTGTACGTTGACGTTATTGACGAAATACAGATAGGGGGTATCATTGTCCACTTCGTAAACGGCCAGGGCCAGCGTATACTGACCGTTAGGAACTTGTGTCGTATCCCAGGTAGCCAGAGGTCCGTTGACAACCATACTCTGCACGCCAAACGCGATGGGCACCCACTGCGAATCGGCGGTGGGGTGCGATCCAGGAGCGTAGAGCACGCCGTAGGAGCTGAAGTTGGTGTGGGAGGCTGTGCCTAGGATCTCCACTTCGCCACTGACGACGGCGCCTTCAATCGGGGACGTGATATTCCACGTTGAGTCCTGAGCAGGTGAGGCCGCGGCGCTGGGCTGTACGCCTAGGATGCTCAACAACAGTATTGAGACCCATATCACATCGACAAAAGCTTGGCGCATATTTTCTCCTCGTTGAAAACGTCCGACTTGTAAGTCTAACATGAAAGGGGAGGTTGGCAAATATGAGTTGCGAAGTGGTTTGGGGCCGCTAACGGGGGAGCTGGCGATTCCCTCGGCGTGAGAATGATAAGACCCTTCACCGAGAAATTCCCTATTGACTTATGAAGTAAAATCCTTTATAATAAACACAGTGGTAATTACCAGTTACTACCAAATCGGGAAACCTATGGATATTGATCGCAATCGTCCTATTCCTCTATACCTCCAACTCAAGAGTATGCTGAAGCAGCACATTCGCCAGGGTGTCCTGGAGTCAGGCGCGCGCCTTGCATCGGAGCGCGAGTTGTGCGATGAATACGATATCAGCCGCACCACTGTTCGACAGGCCTTGCGTGAACTGGAACTGGAGGGGTTGATCAAGACGGTGCCGGGTCGAGGTACATTTGTCGCTGCGCCGGACGAAGCATCCGGCCTGGACGTCGAGGTCACCATCGAAGGGTTCACCTCCGACATGCGCCGTCAGGGACTGAGCCCCTCCAGTGTTTTGCTGGACGCCAGTCTCGTATCAATTCCCTCGATGCTGATCAGGCAAATCATGGGGCTCTCTGATGTAGATAATGTGGTCAGTATCAAACGTTTGCGTTTGATCAATAGCAGGCCACTTGCGCTGCATTTTGTCTACCTCAATCATAAGCTGTGCCCCAGTATCCTACATCACAATCTGGCCGAAGCGTCTTTATTCGACGTGCTCAGAAATGAATACAACCTTGTTATCGCTGAGGCTGACGAGTACGCATACGCAGCATTGGCGAATGAAGAAGAGGTCTCTATGCTGAAATTATCAGCGCCCGCTGCGGTGTTGCGCACAGAACGTGTCACCCGGCTCAATACGGGCGCTGTGATTGAATATGCGGAGGCTACGTATTGTGGGGATTGGTATCGTCTGAAAACGCATATCGATAAGTGTTGCTAGAGACCTTGAGGAGTTTAGATATTTGATGATCCACGTTCTTGTCGTTTCACATGGAGATCTGGGTAAATCTCTCATTACCTCTGCTGAGATGATCGCCGGGCCTCTGGAAGAAGTCTCCGCGATTTCCCTGTTGCCAAGTGAGAATCTTGATACCTTTGGCGAAAAATTGGACAAACATCTTGACACTCTGGGAGATAAGGAAGTTCTGGTGTTGATTGATCTATTCGGCGGGACGCCTTGTAATGTAGCCGCGCGTGCCATGGCGCGTCCGAACGTGGAAAGCGTGAGTGGTGCGAATCTCCCTATGCTCTTGGAGGTGGTTTTATCGGGACGCGGACAGGCCAATTCGGCCAAAGATCTCGCCGACATGGCCGAGGTTGCGGGGCGAAAATCTATCAAAAACATCAGGAGGATGTTGGACTGTTAGCAGGCGTCTTCTAGCCGTATTCTTGGGTTCTGAGGCTCTATTGAAGAGTCTGGGTGGATATTCGGTATGTTTATAGTTCCGCGAAAAGGAGGTGAGTATCATAAAAAAGAACTGGGGGTTGGTGAGAATCGATGACCGGTTGATTCACGGACAGGTGATTGCGGTGTGGTGCAAACATAAGCCGTTCACCCGGATTGTGATCATCGACGATCAGGTTGCGTCAGACACATTTATGCAGCAGGTGCTCAAGATGTCCGCGCCACCTAATATCACAGTCGATGTGCTGGGCGTTGAAGAAGCCATCGATGTCCTGAGTCAAGATACCGTCAAACCCGAAACGACGATGCTTCTGATGAAAACTCCAGAGACAGCACGCCGCTTATATGAAAACGGCCTGCAATATGAGGCGTTGAATATCGGCGGCATGGGCGGTGGTCCGGGACGTAAAAACGTCTTCAAGAACATCGCCATGTCAAAGGAAGAGATTGAGACGTTGAAGCATCTTATGAACGAAGGAGTGGATATCATCCTCTTGACGGTACCCGGTGAAAAGTCGAAAAAGTTTTCTGAGTTGGCTTCTAAATTGTAACTATAGTTTGGGTAGTTTGAATGTCTCTTGGTCTGTTTATCTCTGGAAGGAGAGATTTCAATGAAGATCCGTAAAAAACAACTGGGTATAGCCATGGTTGCTAGCATGGTGTTGCTGGTTGTGAGTTTCATCGGCGTCAAGGCTGCGCCTTTGCAGCAGGAAGACGTCGGGATTTCGTTGGCTGCTGCCATTGTTGTTGGCGTTCTCTACTACATCTCCCTGTCCCCATGGCTGGCAAACCTGGGATTCACGGTTTTCTATCGCCCGCTTATTGCCGGCACGTTGGTGGGTTTCGTGATGGGGCGCCCGGCTGAGGGCATCGCCATTGGCGCTAACATCAACGTGCTCTACCTCGGCTGGATCTCTGCTGGCGGCTCGCTCCCCGGTGACCCCGGCCTGGCGGGCTACCTGGGCACTGCGCTGGCGCTGGGCGCTGGGTTGGATATCGACGCAGCGTTGGCGTTGGCAGCGCCGCTGGGCTTGCTCGGCGGCTTGACCTGGGCCCTGCGCATGTCGGCCTGTTCCATTATTCCGCACTGGGCTGACCGCTTCGCCGAAGAGGGCGACATCGCTGGTGTGGCGCGCAGCAACTACATTTACTCACAGCCGTTCCTCTTTATCATCTACGCTGTGCCAGTGACGTTGGCAGCTTATCTGGGCACGCCAGCGGTACAAGCAGGATTAGATTGGGTCGGTGCCAATGCTGGTTGGGTGATGAACGGTCTCTACGCCGCCAGCGGTATGCTGGCTGCGCTGGGTATCGCGCTCAACCTCAAATTTCTCTTCCGAGGCAACGTCTGGCCCTATTTCTTCGTTGGCTTCATCGTCACCTCCTTCATGGAGGGTGACGTCAACCTGCTGATGCTCTCCATCATCGCCGCCGCCATCGCTTTCTTCCACGTTCTCTTCACCGAGGGTATCGAACGGGAGGAGGAAGCCACTGAGTTGGAGGAAAAGGAAAAGCCGGGATTGCTTACCAAGCGGGACGTCTTCAATGCCTGGTGGCGCTGGCTCCTCTTCTCCCACGCGACCTACAACTGGGAGCGCATGCAGGGCATGGGTTTCGCTCACAGCATGACGCCCATTATCAAGAAACTGTACAGCAAGAAAGAGGACATCGTTGCGGCGCTGAAACGACACCTGGTCTTCTTCAACACCCAGCCTGACTTCGGGGGCATCATCCACGGCGTCGTGATCTCAATGGAGGAACAACGGGCTGGGGGTGCCGATATTAGTGATGACGCGATCAACGGCGTGAAGACGGGCTTGATGGGCCCCATGGCGGGTATCGGTGACACGCTGCAGCAGGGCATCGTGATTCCCATTGGTCTGGCGATTGGCATGAACATCGCGACGGGCGGCGCCGTTGGCACCGCGACGCGCGGCAACATCCTTGGTCCCCTCTTCTTCTTCATCATCGCTGCGGCCTTTGTCTGGGGCTTCGGCTGGTTCATCTTCTGGCAGGGCTACAAACAGGGTCAGACCGCCGTCACCAACATCCTGAAGAGCGGTCTGCTCAACCGCTTCATCACCGCGTCCGGCGTATTGGGCAACTTCATCATCGGCGCCCTCACCGTCGAGTTCGTCAGTCTTGCTACACCGGTAACGTTGGTCATCGGCGGCAGCACCTTCGCCATCCAGGACATCCTCAACAGCTTTATGCCCAACCTGTTGCCGCTGGCCTTGGTGTTGCTTATCTGGTGGTTGTTGGCGAAGAAGAACGTCTCGCCGACGTTGATCATGGCGATTATCATCGCTGTGGGCGTCTTGGGCGCTTATCCCATCTGGCCCGGCTTCGATGCCGAGGCAGAGGAAACGATCCGTGTCGGATTGTTCGGTTGATTTGGTTGTATTGAACGTCGCATTGTAGTCTAGCTTGACTGGTAGCAGGGGGGAGCCGGCGGCAAGACAACGTCGGCTCCCCTTTCTCATGGATAGAATTGTTAGGTAAAAAGGAGATAACAAGATATGTTTGGATTAAAAACCCATCGTCTGGACCGTATTTTCGCCGAAGATGGTAAGGCCCTCATCGTGGCCATGGACCATCCCGCCACCTTTGGCATGATGCAAGGTATGGAGGATCCCGGCCCAGTGCTGCGCCAGATCAGGGCAGCCGGCGCCGATGCGGTGTTGACCACCTACGGCGTCGTCACGAAGTACGCCGAGGATATCGGCAACATGGGCATCGTGCTGCGCGTCGACGGCGGCACCTCTATGCTGGCCAAAGAACGCAGTTACTCACGCTTGATCTATCACGTGCCGGACGCGCTTCGTGCTGGCGCGGATGCGGTGGGCTGCATGGGCATGCCCGGCTCGGTCTTCGAGGATAAGACCCTGCCGTACTTGCCGGAATTGGTCCGCGAAGCGACGGAGTGGAACGTCCCTGTGATGGTCGAGGCGCTGCCCGGTGGCTTTGAAGATCCGCAAACGTGGTGGACGCCCGAGAACATCGGTCACGCCTGCCGGATCTGCGTTGAGATGGGCGCGGATTTCATTAAGACTACCTATTCGGGCGACGTGGAAAGCTTCCGCAAGATCATAGAGCAGCTTTACGTGCCGGTCGTGGTGTTAGGGGGCAGCAAGTCCAAGGATCCTCGTGATCTACTTGGCAACATCAAGGGCGCCGTGGATGCGGGCGCCAGCGGGGTGGCGGTGGGGCGCAATATCTGGCGTTACGCGGATCCTGGCAAGATGACGGCGGCCATTGGCGCCATCATCCACGAGGAAGCCTCGGTGGAACAAGCGGTCAAACATCTGAAATAGGGTTGACGATAGATAACAAGGAGTATTTGATGGCAAAGACATATAAGCGAGCGGTCTTTGTGGGACTGAAGCAGATCCGCTTTGACGATGTCCCCATCCCGGAGCCGGAGCCGCGTCAGGCGTTGGTCAAAGTCAAGGCCTGTGCGCTCTGTACGTGGGAGCAGCGTGTGTATTCGGGTGTGGATCCATTTTACCCGCTGGCCGGGGGACACGAGGTCTCCGGCGAGCTGGTGAAGATAGGAAGCCAGGTTTATACCGATGCTGACATTGGGGATTCTGTAATGGCAGCACCTCTGACGCGCTGTGGATACTGTGAATCGTGCCGGCGCGGTCTGGACAACATCTGCGACAATAACCGCAAGAAATTCCGTGACACTGACGTGCCTGGCCCGGCGGGTCTGGCTGAATACATACTGCTTGATGACTACCAGCTGTACAAGGCCTCCAACGACGTTTCCTTTGAAGAAATCAGTCTCTCCGAACCGGTGGCCTGTGTCTTGCGTAGCATTCGCAAAGCGAACTTGCAGCGGGGCGATAACGTCGTGATCTCCGGCGCGGGCATCATGGGGCTGCTTCATTTGATGATGGCCAAACAGGTCGGCACGCGCGTTATCATGAGCGAGCCTAATGCGGAACGGGCTGCGCTTGCCAAGGAGTTGGGCGCGGATGACACCGTTGATCCCATGAGCGAGCCTTTTGTGGAGCGGGTTCTGGACCTGACCGGTGGCCGAGGTGCCGATCACCTCTTTACCGCCGTCAGCGTGGCTGATGCTGTTGAGCAGTCGGTCGCGGCCGTGGCCAAAGGCGGCCGTGTTGCGGTTTACGCCAGCGTCCATCCGAAGCCGGCCAAAATCACGATTGATCCGAATCCCTTCCACAGCAAAGAGATTACGCTGACCGGCACGGTAAGTCAGGACAAGGAAGACGTGCGCCAGGCGGTCAAGATGATTTCTGAGGGCCTGATTGACCTGACGCCCTTTATCTCCCAGACCTTTCCTTTCGAGCAGTTGGAGACTGCTTTTGAGGCAGCGCTGGGGCCCGATACCTATCGCGTGATTGTCAATATGTAGCTTGACAATGTTAACTTCAAATCCTGGCGAATGAATTCGCGGCTACAGTTGCGAAATCCGCCTACGCGGATTACCTTTCAGTCGCCGAAGGTCGTAGATCCAGGACGCATCCGTCCGGAGCGACTTTGCAGCCGTAG
>DAOTUH010000302.1:0-9066 GCA_034437255.1 Anaerolineae bacterium | reverse complement strand
TGCTTTCCCTGCGCCCCGACCGCTTGCCCATCACAGCCGAGGACGTGACCTGGGACAATCTGCTGCTCTACGAATCCTTCAGCGGCAACATCGGCACGACGATCCGGCATGAGTATCTGCCGCAGGACGTGGTGCCGCGTCTCTATATCTCGGAGGCCGTGGTGGACGGGATCAACGGGATGACGCCGACGGTCGACGGAACAGCCGAGATTCTCGCAACGTTAACGCGTCGCACGCCGGCGCGCCAGGTCTGGCGCGTGACGTTGGATCGCGAAGCGACGGTCGCCTTCCCGCTGCACTGGTGGCCCGGCTGGCAAGCGAGTATCGACGGCGAACGCGCCGACGCCCGTCCGGTGACCGGCTCGGGGCGATTGACCGTGGACGTGCCCGCTGGCCCACACGTCGTGACGCTGCGCTTACGGAACACGCCGCTGCGCACGGTGGCCCTGCTCATCTCCGTCGCTACCCTGCTGGCCTGCACCATCTGGCTGCTTTCCTCCGCTCCCGCTGTGTCATTTTCCCCTTTGTCATTTGTCATTTTATCATTTGTCATTTCCATTGCTCCATGCGCCTTCTTTCAACCGGCTCCCGCCGCCGCGCCTGCCGCGTTCTTCGACTTTGTCCAGATGCCCTACCCGCATCGGGGACCGGTGGACTTCGGCGCCGCCCGGTTAATGACGGTGCGCGCGCCCGATACCGCCGCGCCTGGCGAGACACTCAACGTTGAGCTGGCATGGGCCGACGTGACGGCGCCGCTGACGGGCACGCTGCGCCTGGTCTCCCCGGCGACGCCGCGCCACAACGTCCCGCTGACGCTGGCGGAGATGTCCTTCGAGGTGAAGACGGTACAGACAGCGACGCTGGCGCTGCCGTCGGATCTGGCGCGCGGCCTCTACCTGCTGGAACTGCGCGTTCACGGTGCCGACGGCGAGCGCTTCGGACAGACAGCGCAGGGGCGCGGGATGGGCACGCTTCACGTCGGTGCGGTGCGCGTACCGAAAGGGCCGCCGCTGCCGGCGGACACGCCGCAGATCGCGGCGCTGGGCGATGGCGCGCTGACGCTGCACACCGTCGTGACCCACCAGCCGGATGCCCGGACGCTGGATCTCGCCCTGACCTGGTCAACGACGGGGACGCCGCGCAACTGGAGCCTCTCCTTGCGCCTGCGCGACGCGACGGGTCGCCAGCTCAGGCAGATGGATCTGCAGCCGGGCTATGGCTATCTGCCGACGACGCTCTGGACACCCGGTGAGCAGGTGGTGGATCATCTGCGGATGCCGCTGCCGGAGGGGCTGGCGCCCGGCGAGGTCACGCTCTCCGTCATCACGTATCTGCAGGCGACGATGGCGGGCGGCGGTGAGGTCGATGTACCGATCCGGCTGACGGAGACAACGCGACGCGATCCGCCGGAGGAGGCGCGGTGTGAAGCGGGCGACGTCCGGCTCGCCGAGGTGCGGCTGCCCGACGCCGTGGACGAGGGCGAACCGTTGGCTTTCGACGCGGTCTGGAGCGCGGTGGAGGCGCCGGAGGAGGCGCTGACGGCGCGATGGGAGGTGCTGGACGCGCGGGGTGAAATCGTCGCGATGACGGAGGGACCGTTGACGCCAGGTTCAGAGACGTCGATGTGGCCGAAACATGCCTGGGTACGCGCGCCGGTGCGACTGGAGATGCCGCCGTCGCTGCCTCAGCCCCCCTATCGCCTGCGGCTCACGCTGCTGGAGGGCGAGACGGTACTCGCCCCGTGCCCCGTGGTCGAGGCCCTGCCCATCGCCACCCGCGAACGCACCTTCGAGCCGCCCCCCCTGCCCTTCGCCCAGGAAGCGTCCTTCGACGAGGTCGTGCAACTCTTGGGGTACGACCTTGTATCCGCCAAAGATACCCTCACGCTGACGCTCTGGTGGCAGGCTGCCAAGACGCCCACGCGGGATTACAAGCGGTTTGTCCACCTCTACAGCGCAGAAAGTGGCGCCGTGCCCGCGCAAGATGACGCCATGCCGCGCGCTTGGACCTATCCCACGAGCAGTTGGATTGCCGGTGAGGTGGTCAGCGAGACGGTCACGCTGGCGACGGAAGGGTTGCCGCCCGGCGATTATCGGCTGGGCGTGGGGTGGTACGAGCCGGAGACGGGCGCGCGGCTGCCTGCTTTTGGCGCCGATGGCGAGCGGGCGCCCGATGATCGCATCGAGTTGACGACCGCGCCGTGAGATACTTCGCCGGGCTAGGGATATTGTCTCTCATCTCAAATCCGTTATAATGAATTTGTGTTTTTTATTGCTGGCAGGTGAGTGGGCAGCGCGATGTTGCTATTATTCTGTGTATCGGACATCTTTACATCCAATTATGGTTGGGCCCCGCTGCGGTCATAATGGAGGATGGACCAGGGGGCTTTTTGACTCCGGGCGAATCCCGGAGTGTAGCCGGCATTAGCGAGGCCTCCTCTCCTGACATCCCGCTTTATTTCGCGGGATGATGCATGTTATTTTGTGAGGGAGGTATGATGATTCACTTGGTGACGGACACAACGGCGTATTTACCGGCGACGATCCTGGACCGCTGGTCGATCAAGATGGTTCCGCTGAAGGTAAATATTGAGAACGACGCAGTGGACGAAGACAAGGTTGCGCCGGAGGTGTTTTTTCGCCGGCTGGCGCGCGTTGAGACGGCGCCGAGCACGAGCCAGCCGGCGCCGGGAGAGTTCATGGTTTTGTATGAGGAGCTGACACATAACGGCGACGAAGTGCTCTCGATTCATATTTCGGAAGGGCTGAGCGGCACGCCGCTGGTGGCGCAGATGGCGGCGCGCGAGGTCGCACCGGACCGGATCACGGTGGTGGATTCGCAAGCGACAACGTGTATTCTGACGTTGATGGTCGGAGCGGCGGCCCAGGCGCTGGCCGACGGCGCGTCGCGGGAGGAAGCCGCCGCGCTCGTGGAGAGGATTCGGGAGCAATATGGTAGCGCGTTCCTGGTGGAGGACCTGGAGTATTTACGCAAGGGTGGGCGGATCAACGGCGCCGCCAAGTTCCTGGGCACGATGCTTAACGTGCGGCCCATTCTCTATCTGCGGGATGGGAAGATCGAGCCGCTGGGGCTGGTTCGCACGCGCAAGCGCGGCCTGCGCCAGCTAATCAAAGAGGTGCACAAGCAGATCAAGGATGGCCCTGTACGCGTGGCGGTGACGCATATTCAGTGCCCTGAGGAAGCCCAGGCGCTGGCAGAACGGATCGACGCGCAGTTCGAGTGCGTCGAGCTCTTCATTAACGAGACCGGCCCGGTGATCGGCTCTCACGTGGGGCCGGGGTTTATCGGGTTTTCTGCTTATCCGGCTATAGATTAAGTGAGGTATTATGACCGAAAACAAGCCTTTAGTCATCGTCTTTGGCAGTTCGCGGACGAAGATGCAGCAGCACCTGGACGACGCCGAGCGATTGGGCCGTCTATTGGCAGAAGTCGGCTACGACGTAGGCAGCGGCGGGTATAGTGCCGTGATGGACGCGGTCAGCAAGGGCGCGTACGAGGCCGGCGGGCACGTCATCGGTTACACGACGGATCAGTTTCCCGACGCCGTGACCTCTGAGTGGGTGCGGGAGGAGCGCCGTACGCCGGACATGCACCTGCGCATCCGCCGCATGCTGACGGAGGGCGATGCCTTTATCGCCACGTGGGGCGGTATCGGCACGCTGATGGAAGTCGTCACCGCGTGGAGCGTGGCCCAGGCGCTGGCCGACACTCAAGGTAACTTCAAGCCGCTGTTGCTGGTGGGCGAGCACTGGCCCCCGCTGATCGACTGCATCGGCAAGCAAACCGAGATCGGCAGCAGCGTGCTGGCGTATCCCACGCTCTGCGAGACGGTAGATGAGGCCATAGAATACATGCAAACGTCGTACACCAGGAGTTAGCGGATGCCCAACGCGACCTATCATTTTCCGCCGAACTTCAAATGGGGCGTGGCGACGGCCTCGCACCAGGTGGAAGGCAGCAACGAGAACAACCAATGGTGGGCCTGGGAGCAGGAAGAAGGCCGCATCAAGCAGGGCCACACGTCCGGGCTGGCCTGTAACTGGTGGGAGAACGCCGAGGCGGACTTTGACCGGGCTGCCGATATGGGCCTGAACGCGCTGCGGCTCTCCATCGAGTGGAGCCGGGTGGAACCGGAGCCGGGCACCTTCGATGACGCCGCGCTGGAGCGGTACCGCGAGATGCTGAAAGGGTTGCGGGATCGCGACATCGAACCCATGGTGACGCTGCATCACTTCTCCAATCCGCTCTGGCTGGAGCGCCAGGGAGCCTGGGAGAATGAGGGCACCATCGCGTACTTCACCCGCTACGTCGAGCGCGTCGTGCGCACGCTGGGCGAGGAGACGACGCTCTGGTGCACTATCAATGAGCCTAACGTCTACGCCATCATGAGCTATCTCATAGGCCTCTTCCCGCCCGGTCAACAGGATCTCAAAGCTACGCGGATGGTGCTGCGAAATCTACTCAAGGCCCACGGCGCCGCCTACCGCGCCATTCACCGCATCCAGTCGGCGGCCAAAGTGGGGCTGGCGCACAATCTGCGCATCTTCGATCCGGCCAATCCGCGCTCGCCGCTGGATCGGCTGGTGGCGCGCATTCAAGACATCGGCTACAACCGGAGCACGCTCAGCGCCGTGTGGAAGGGCTGGTGGGCCCTGCCCATCGGCTTTGGGCCGGCCTTCAACCTGCGCCGCACGCTGGATTGGATCGGGTTGAACTACTACACGCGTGATCTGGTGGCCTTCGACAGTGGCGCCCGCGATATGCTCTTCGGTCGGGCCACTCACGCCGACGACGCCGAGATGTTGGACGGCGGCTACGGCGAGCTCTATCCCGAGGGGATGGCGCGCGCGCTGAAGCGCCTGGGCAACATGGACATCCCCATCTACATCACCGAGAACGGCATTCCCGACAGCGACGACGACCAGCGGCCCCGCGCGCTGCTGCTGCACCTGTACCAGATGTGGCTCGCCATGCAGGGGAATCTCCCGATTGAGGGATACTACCACTGGACGCTGGTGGACAACTTCGAATGGGCCGAGGGCTGGACGCTGCGTTTCGGCCTCATCGAGCTGGACCCGGAGACGCAGGCCCGCACCCGCCGTCCCAGCGCCGATCTCTACGCTGCCATCGCCCGGGGCAACGCCATCACGCCGGAACTGATCGACACCTATGCGCCGGAGGCCCGCCCGGTGCTGCTGCCTGAGTAACAGCGGATGAAGACCTCGGAACTGGACTACGATCTCCCCGAAGCCCTGATCGCCCAGGAAGGCGTGGAGCCGCGCGACGCTTCGCGGCTGCTGGTCATCCACCGCGAAACGGGCAAACTGGAGCACCGTATCTTCCACGAGATCGGCGCGTACCTGCGCCCCGGCGATTTGCTCATTGCCAACGAGAGCCGCGTCATCCCGGCGCGCCTCTTCGCGCGCAAAATTCCCACCGGCGGCAAGGTGGAGATTCTCCTGCTGCGCAAGTTGGACGAGACGCGCTGGCGTGGGCTGATGGGCGGCGCGCGGACGCGCGTCGGCACGCGGGTGCGGCTTTTTGCGGACGACGCGCCGACGGAGATCGAAGCCGAGGTGCTCGAGGTTGGTGAGCGCGGCGAGCGCGTGCTGACCTTCTCCGAGCCGCTGGAGCCGCACCTGGACGACCTGGGCGCGGTCCCGCTGCCGCCGTACATCCACGAGGAGCTCAAAGACCCGGAGCGCTACCAGACGGTCTATTCGCAGACGCCGGGCAGCGCTGCCGCGCCGACGGCGGGCCTCCACTTCACGCCAGACCTGATGCTAGAACTGCGAAGACAGGGCGTGAACTTCGAGTTCGTCACGCTGCACGTTGGCCTGGATACCTTTCGTCCCATCGCCGAGGGGACCGTCGAGGCGCACCAGATGCACAGCGAATGGGTGTGCCTCTCACCGCAGGTCGCCGAACGGATCAATGAGACCAAGGTCCGGGGCGGGCGCGTCATCGCCGTGGGGACGACGAGCATGCGCGTCCTGGAGACGGCGGCACGACGTGGCCTGTTCCCGTCGTCGGACGGCACGTGCCCGTGGCGCGCCGTCGCGCCCTACGAGGGCTTCACAGATCTCTACATCACGCCCGGTTTCGACTTCCGCGTGGTGGACGCGCTGATCACCAACTTTCATCTGCCCAGGAGCTCGCTGCTGGCGCTGGTTATGGCCTTCGCCGGCGTCGGTCTGATCCGCAAGGCCTACGATGAAGCGATTGAAGAACGCTACCGCTTCTTCTCCCTGGGAGACGCCTGCCTGATCCTTTGAACCGGCTCCTCTGGCCACAGAGTTAGATTTCAGGATCATTACCGAGCATCAAGCTTCCTCCTATTTAGCCCCTGACTTCTGTCCTATTGCTGCCCACAATCCTATCAGGTAAAATAGCGGTTAGAATGCTCGTGAATAGATATGACGGGAGTCCAAACGATGCTGAGAAGAGCCTTTTTTCGTTTCACTGTCGTAGCCTTCTTGTTGGGAGCTACCTTATTAACGTTTCCTGCTGCTCGATCCGCCTTGGGGGAAGCACCCCCTCCACCGTCGTCATACATTGCGCCAGCGGTACAAATTCCTGATGACTACGTTACACCACAGGTAGAGCTATCAAATTCACCGGATAGCGTCCCGCAAACCACCGGCGCCAAAGCTGTCGTCATCGTCGGTACCGACACCGCACAATTCCAGACCTACATGGAAAATGCTGCGTCTCTTCTTCGCGACAATGGCGTGCAGGTGCGCACGTTCTACTCCGCCCAGGACGACTTTGGCTGGAGCGATGTGGTGAATGCGGCAACTGGAGCCAGTTATCTAATCTATGCAGGACATGGAGTAGGCAGCGGAGACCATCCTACGAAACTCGGTACCTTTTACCTAGGGCCTGGCGATGGAGAATTTGTAGGACCTGAAGCCGTACGTCAGGATCTGGCGGATCGCCTGGCGGGCGACGCGGTGGTGATCTTTAACCACGCCTGTTACACTGCCGGATCACCCGGTGATATCACCCAAGAGGAAGCCCGTCGTCGCGTCGCGATGTATGCCGAGCCCTTCGTGGACATTGGCATCCGGGCGTATTTTGCTAACAACTACTATAACTCTGCCTCTTGGATCGTCAGCGAGATTTTGGAAGCATGGGAAACGAATGCTACGCTTGAGGATGTTTTCAAGAGCGTCTATCCTTACAGTGCGGATAAGTTCCGTGACCTCGACCATCCTGCCGATGGATATGATCTCTGGCTCAACGGCGAGACCGGTGATTGGAATTACGCTTTCGTGGGACAGCCGAGCTATGCTTTTGCCCATTCAGAGCTCGGCGGATTGCCCAGTGAGGTCGCGTTCAGCTATAATACGGCGACGGAGCAGTTGAAACCCTCCGGCGAGGTCGTCACGCCGACAAATGTGGGAAACAGTGACCCGTTACAGTGGACCGCAGCCGCGGCGAACAGTTGGTTTACGCTAACGCCGACCTCGGGAGAGTCACCCGACGATGCTCTGGCGGTCGAGCCGGTTATCGCCTCGGTCGAAACACTGCCGGCCGGGCAGTACACCAGTGCATTCACTGTAACGGTCACCGATCCGGCGGATACCCTCAGCGCAGTCCAGCGCGTCAACGTGAGGTTGGACGTCGTCACGCCACGATTGGGCAACGTCCCGGCGGCGCTTGCCTTTACCTACCTTCTTTCCGACACCCACCTCTTCCCTTCGACGCACGTCGTGACGCCCATGAATATCGGCTCGACGGACGTCCTGACGTGGGAACTTGCCCAGACGGGCACGTGGTTCAACGTATCGGCGATAAGCGGCACGACGCCCGCACCCTTCACCATCACGCCCATCAGCTACACGACCACTCAAGAGATGACCTACACGGGCAATGTGACGGTGACGATCATCGCGCCCACGGGCACCGCCGACGCCGTCCAGCGCATCGACCTCAGCCTGCAGGTGCGCGCCGGCAGCGTGGAGCAGGTCTTCTTACCGCTGGTGACGCGGGACTGACCTGGGCTGGGTGGCGTAGGGTCAAGCGCCCACCCCAGGAAGAGCCCTCTGCCTAAAAACTTCCGGGAAGGTCTGACCTTCCCGGAAGTTGTCCAGCTTCAAGCATCCAGCATTCCGTTTACCCCTCGCCGGGCGACGGTGGCACGATAAAGGGGAGATCCTCCTCGTCGAAGGGAATCTGCATCGGGCGTTCGCCCAGGCGCACGCGGACGGTTTCCTCGTCGCCGTCGCGCAGCACGGTGAGCCGGACCCGGTCGCCGGGCTCGTAGCCACCGATCAGCGCGTCCAACGGATTCGACATGGTGACCGCGTCCCCATCGACCTCCGTGATCACGTCGCCGGCCTCCAAGCCGGCGTCCTCGGCTGGGCTTCCCTCAACCACCTCCATGATTTCAGCACCCTCCTCGGTCATCTGGAAGAAGACGCCGAGCCACGGGCGTTCTCCCTGCGGCATCTGCGGCGGTTGGGGACGTTGCGGACTCGGTGGCGTGGGATAGGATTCTGGGAATTCTTGGGGACCGAAGAAACGATGTTGCCTCATCGCAGACCGCCCCAAGGTGTACCCAACCGAGCCACCGATGATGCCACCGAGGAGAAAACAGCCGGTCAACAGGACCAGGGCTACAAGAATCAACGCTACCCATTTCCATGTATTGATCTCATTCACGATTTTCCTCCTTTGCTTGTGTAACCAGACGCTCGAACTCGTCCAAATAGTGCGCCGCGATCTCTGGGCTGTGGATGGTGAGGACGTTCTCATCATTATACTCCGCCGCGCTGCGCGAGAAGTTGTAAGACCCGGTGATCACGATGGCGTCGTCGATAATCATGACCTTGTGGTGCATGTTATAGGGATTGCCGTCCAACCACACGTTGAGGCCCACCTGCTGCAGCGCCTCAATATCAGATCCCATATCGTTGATGTTACGGGCCTCTACAATGCCTTCCACGAGAATCCCGGCTTTGTGCTGTTGGTTCAGCGTCTGGGCCATCTCATTGTCCGTAAACGTGAACGCCATGAAACGAATGCTGCTTTCGGCACTTT
>DAOTUH010000301.1:0-8482 GCA_034437255.1 Anaerolineae bacterium | reverse complement strand
TCTACGAATTCCTGTTGATCAAACAGGAGAACGCATTTTTGATGAGGATGTCAACATTCTTACCGTGGTGGCTAACCAGAGCTACAAAGATTATGTCGAAACATTGCAGAAGGAGTATGTAGAGGATGGTTACACTCAGCTACCGCCCAAACCTACTCAGAAGGACAAATCTACAGCAATCCGAAACGATTCCGTATTCAATGATAAGCGCTTCAGGGAGTTTTGGCAGCATCTGATACGAAGCACAGACTATCAGATTCACATCGATACACCGAACTTAATCAGAGAATGCGTTGAGCGGCTCAATAATGTTGCTTTTCCTCAACCTATAATTGTGATCGAGCGAGGAGAGTATGTTGTCACGGAGTATACGTTGTTGTTAGAGTCCGTGAAGAAGAACCGCGCAAGAATCACAGTTCATATTGCTGATACACAAGGTATGGAACAGCAGTTAGTTGATAGCTACGAACGTGGTGATGATTTCGAAAAAGTATTTAAGGACCAACGTCTCCGTGACTTTCGCATCGATTCCATCCAGAATGAAGGGTCAAACTCTCCTGCGAAGGTTGTCTTTGATAACAACGTCGAGATTTTTCCAGGTACGCCTTATGTATTCCAGAGTGAAGCAGGACAGCGAGCGCGTCAAGAGCAATCTGGAGTGGACAGCACCAATTACCCCGTTTTCAATCTATTGGACCGTGCTGCTCGTGCTACTGACCTAACTCGTCCTACTTTGAATACCATCTTTGGTCAGATGCGTGACAGCAAGAAATCTATGCTTTTTACAAATCCTGAGGGGTTTGCTGATGTATTCATCTCGCAGATTCGTCAGGCTCTTGCTGATCACATTGTTGAGAATATCGAATTCACCTTGAGTGGAGATGTCGCCCCCTATGATCTTGAAGAGATCTTCCCAGCTGAGAAACAGTTTCCTCAACAGGAATTGGTAATAGCGAACAAGGCAGGCCTTTATGATCAAATGCAGGTTGACTCTGGAGTGGAGGAGAAATTTGTTGAACTGCGATTGACCACTGAGGAGAAGGTGATTGCCTACTTTAAGTTCCCGCCTAAGTTCAAAATTCCGTTCCCAAAGATATTAGGTAACTATAACCCGGACTGGGGGATCCTGCGATACAATGAGGCTGGCAAGACTGTGCTTGAGCTAGTTCGTGAGACCAAGGGAACAGAAGATCCAATGGCACTGCAATTTTCTCATGAGCGTCGCAAGATCAAAGTGGCCGAAAAACACTTCCACGCCATCGATCTGGACTATCGTGTCATTACGGATACTACTCCTCAGTGGTGGCTACCTGCAAACTCTCTGCCGGACCAGGATTCTTTTGATACCTGATCCATCTGCTTTGGCCAGTTCGATGCCTTAAAAGTATCGCACGCATGGGATTTGTCAGGTGTATCATGACGCTAAACAACCAGGATGAGTGCTGTGGCAGAAAAAACTCTTTCACTAGGTATTGAATATCTTGGCTTCCTCAATAGCCAGTTGCGTGACCTGCATGGTTACTCTGTCTTAGCCAATGAACTTATTCAGAACGCAGATGATGCACCTGGGGCAACACAAGTCCTGTTTGACGTTCGTGATGATGCTCTTGTTGTTGAAAATGATGGGGTTTTCTCTGATTGTGACCATATGGAGCTGCGTGACTGTCCTTGGCTGCAAAGGAAGGAAGCGAAGAGTCATCGTTGTGATTTTCACCGTTTCCGACAAACAGCAAGTGGTGACAAACGTCGGCAAGAGAACACCATCGGGGCTTTTGGCATCGGTTTCATAGCAGTATACCAAGTGACAGACCGCCCTGAGTTATTATCAGGTGAACGGCACTGGCTTATACGTCCAGATTATCCCATGGAAGATCGCATCAAAGTCTTCAGCCCCCCTGGTGATGCAGGAATTGGTACAAAGTTTGTGCTGCCTTGGGCACAAGACAGTGATTTACGTGAAGCATTTGGGGTTGAGTCAATAACGACATCTGACATTCAGGATCTTCTGGAGAATTGGAAAAGAGTCCTGCCTGGTACTTTGCTTTTCCTTCGCAATATCTCGCGAATTGATCTGCGCAGAAATGGCGAGACTCTTAAGACTATTGAACGAATCTGTGAGGACAACACCACATTAGTGGATGAACGTGGAGATGATAGTAGCACAAGATTATGGTATCTTTTTGGTGGGGAGTTTGCTGGTGAAGCCAAAGCTATTCGTCGGCGGGTCGGTAAACAGATTGAAGACAAACGCCAGCATGAAGTTACGATTGCGATTCCTCAGCTAGAGGAAAGAAGCGATAATATCCGAGGCCTTCTTCATGCCTATCTACCCACTCAATACTCTGTTGGGTTGCCTTTTCATATCAATGCTGATTTCTATACATCATCAGACCGAAAGCAGGTGCTATTCACTCAAGACTATCAAGGTGATTGGAATCGTGCAGCCATCCGTGCCAGCGCACGTGCAATTTCGGCAATCTTACCAGAAATACGTGAACTGCTCGGGTTTGATCATTTTTGGCGACTACTAAAGAGCTTGCGTGATCTAGCGAAGGATGTAGAAAATACTAGCCAGGAACCAATCTTTGCATCCTTCTGGCAAATGACTCAGCCTCATCTTCAAGATCTTAGAATAGTATTCACCACTGAAAGGGAGTGGTGTACTCTAGGTGAAGCTGTGCTGCTCCGAAATAAAGATGAAGAGGAAACAAGTATCCCCATCCTTGAATCCATTGGCTTGAGAGTTGTGAATCTTGAACTCAATGCGTATTCAAATCTATTGCGAGAGATTGGTGTGTCTTATCTTCAAGCAATGGATTTGGCGCAGTCCCTGAAAGATGCTGGGCTAGATAGATCTTTACCACTCCAAGAGGCACCAACTTGGATTCAGTCCCCTCAAAATCGTGTCCTTCTCAGTACGGAAATAGGGATTCTGTTAGGACGACGAGGTGCGAGAAATGATCTGGGATCCTGTGCCATAGCACTTTCCCAAGATGGCTTGTTATGTCCGCCCTCTCTACTTCGTCATCCTACGAGTGAAGTGTTAGAAACCTTTGGCCCTTTGGCTCCCAAAGCAACATTTGTCAGTTCGAAGAATCCACCGGATATTTTGAACTTGGTTCCTGATTTTGGCATTGCGGATGCTATTCAAGTTCTAGAGAAAACTCCGCACGATCTGCTAGTTGAGTTCTGGCGGAGCGAACCCGATCAATACCTAGAAATACTGATATGGTTTGCAGAACGTCCAGCGGAAGTAAGAGCCAGCCCACACAACATAAGTAAGTTATCAAAGCTTAAGATATGGCCCGCGGAAGACAATCTTTACTCGGTGAGCGAAGTTGTGGTTCCGGGCGGCTTCACTGAACCTTTAGCGCTGGCAAGTGTGGTTGCACCCTCCGTAGCCAAAGAATGTGGTTCCTTCCTAAAGGAGGAGCTGGAGGCGCGTTCGCTCACACTTGAGACATATGTGATTGAATATTTACCACAGGCCTTCGTGCAGACAGAACAAATCGAAGTGGATAGACTGCAAAGCCTGGTTGGTACACTCGCACATGAACTTGGGCATCTTCGAGACAACACTAAAGCATGTAGTACTTTGCGTGGTTGTCCTATCGTAGAGTGTATCGATGGTGCATTTCGGCGTGCGGATCACGTCTATTTTGACACGGAGTTGGTAAAATCTGTATTAGGCGAAGATATATCTGTTGCCTTGCTGCCATCTCGAAAACAAGGATCTGTTCGAGAGCTTCTCAAGTGGCTTGGAGTTGCTTCTGTACCTCGTCCACATGAAATTGTGCAAAGAATCGATAATTTGATAGAAGATCCACCGCAAGGGGACGTACGTGAAGAGATTCAGACAATATTCTCTCACATGGGTGCTGAGTGGAAAGAGGTTTTTGCCCCACAGGCCGACAAATTTAGTCGGCTCAAGCAGATATCTTGGCTGCCAGTAGTAGGAGATAATAGACATTGGTTTAAGCCTGATCAAATTTTTGCTACCTTCTCCAGGCATCTCTTTGCGACACAGGCCCAGTTTTTGGATATTCGTAACCAAACTCGCTACTCTGATTTTGTCGATTTCCTAGGCATTCCATCACAACCCCGAGCTACTCAAGTTGTTCGTCATCTACTTCATAAAGCTAAGAATAATGAGGTCGACTTAAACACCGAAGTGTATGGTTGGCTTGACCAACATGTCGGAGCAGCAGAAATCACAAAACTCCGAAGTGTGGAGTGTCTATTACTTGATGACGAACAATATGTGCATCCACACAAAGTATACTGGACAGATCATCCTTTTTGGCGTTATCGTTTCAAATTAAGTTCAAAGTTTAGAAAGTGGGCTTCTCTGCTCGAAGCCCTTGGGGTTAGAGACAAAGCTGCTCCAAAGGATGCTGTCGAGGTCCTTAAGGACATCAGCGCCGAGGTTGGCCACAGACACGTTGATGAAAACACTTATAAGGTAATCCTGAAGTGTTGGAGAATGTTGAGTAGCGGATTAGAAAACGAGAGTATAAAGGCTGAAGATTTAGCAACCCTCAGAGAAGTAGAAGTTGTACCAGACAACTCTCAATATTTGCAGCCACCAAAATGGACTTTCTTTGAGGATCGTCCGGGACTTAAACAACGATTTCCAGACTTTTTCTCTCGCAATGTGATTCCACGTCCTCAAGGTGCGTGGAAAGCAATGGAAGCTGCTGGCGTTCGACCTCTTAGTGAAGTGATAACCTCAAAACTCATCAAGTGTGATAATCCTGTCATCTCAGAACGACTTCAATCCTACAAAGATGAGAGAAGCCATCTAATCTCTTGGGTGCTAGAGACTCAAAATATCGTAGATAGGGAAAGATCACTGCTGGAAAACATTGAACTGAAGCGTGTTCAAAGTCTGAAAATTGCTTTTACAGCCAATGCATTTAATCGCACTCAGACGAGCAGTCCAGAGCCTACATCTGCATATTTCGATGCCGAGGCCGACATCATCTACTTCCAGCATAATGGGGATATACCTTGGTCCGCAATTGCTCGTGAGTTAGCGTATGCTCTTAGCCCGAGGACCGAAGCTGGTTTAATAGCACCAGCGCTGAAGGAAATCCTAAGGAATGACTCTACAAAAAGTGCAGAAACAGAGTTAAGTGAGTTGGGTTTTGCTCCCTGGCGGTTAGTTGAGGATATGACAACTCCAAAGAGTGCCGAAGTGGATCCTGGGGGGATGGAAAGATCAGAAGTTTTATTAGATGGGCAATCTTCTGAAACAAGAGAAGAAGGTTCCAAGTATGAATCCTCGACTGAGACCCAAAACCTAAGGGATGGTGAAAAACAACATCCTGCAGCATCACAGAAAGAAAATGAGTCTCAGGAGCAGGTAGCTAAAGCCAGCAAGAGAACAAGCGCAAGCAAGCGAAGTCGTCTTCGGACGTACGTAACTCATGGAAGTGTCTCGAGTACGAAAGAAAGTCACGAGAGAAAGGAAAAATGGAGTAAGACGGATGCAGCAGGAGTGAAAAAAGTCATTGCCTTTGAACGTAGAGATGGACGCTTCCCACACGAAATGCCGCATGATAATCCAGGTTATGATATAGAGTCAAAAGATGAAAAAGATCAGGTTGTTCGCTATATTGAAGTAAAATCCACCGCTGGCAAATGGAAAGACACTGGCGTGGCCCTCACTAGTACTCAATTTTCCCATGCAAGGAAACGACGCGAGCGCTTCTGGTTATATGTTGTAGAGAGAGCAGAAAGAGATGATTTTAGGATCTACACCATCCAGGATCCTGCTCAGAGAGTTGATCAATTTTTCTACGATGATGGGTGGAAAGATATAGCATTTGATGATGAAAGGAATGGGTCGTTGATTGAAGAGTAAACAAGACCTCGAAAACATGGTTTACTAATTGCCTAAATTTTGCGTGAAATAGCAGCAGTGTGTAGGGCCACGGCGTGTCAAGTCGAAAAGATAAGCTTACCGAGGCCTAGCCCTCAATGACCTCCTTTTTGGTCAGCATATAGATAACATAGGATCATACAACCCCACGCCAGCACCTGCTTAACAAGCCAACCTACGCTGGCGCAGAGCCCTGCAAGAGCCAGGATGAGGCCCTCGTCGCCGTCGTAGAGCTGGGGGGCGGGAGAGAGGCGCGGCGGGGCGGGGTGCATCCGCAAGGTTCATGCGGGCGTCTCACGCTTCTAAGCTCAGGGGCGCGACCGGGGTTAAGTCCAAAGCCGCACACGAGGCCGGGAAACGTTCAGGATGAGGGCATGGTTCATTCGGACTAAAAAACTCCTTTACAAATTCGGTGAGTCAAGCGACGCGTTCGATAGTTCAAAATGACAAAAACTAATCACTTTGGCTCATAAAGCACCCTTTCTACGGATTTAGCCTTGTTTTTGGAGTCCTCTACTGTTCAAAAGTGTAAAGGAGTTTCTGCCCTCTGGGAAGCCAAAATGAACCATGCCAGGATGAGCCAAGGTCTGGTAAACATCTTCGGGTTGCTGGGGGGTGGCGGCCGGATAAGTCCACAGATGCTCCAGGGCTTCATAGATGCGTTGACGCAGGGTCAAGGGATTGAGCGCGGCCTGCGTCTCGCGTAACGGAGCACACAGGTCTGCGTTGGCTGGATCCTGGCAAAGCCAGTCCAGCGGGGGCAGGGGTTCATCGTGCTTCCGACGCACGTTAGCCGTACGCCCATCCGTAGCGGGTTGATAGTCTTTGCTAGTCAGGTGGAGCACCGGTTGAAGATAATTGTAGTAGCGGTCCAGTAGCTCATAGATGCGGTTGAGATAGCGGTTTTGTTTGACGGTATCCAAGCGCGCGTGGCCCAGATACGCCCGCACCAGGGTGCAATTCTTGACTTCCACATACCGATTGTCGTTGGGACGCTGGGAATGCGAACGCGAGAGGGAGATCTCCGCGTGATACTTGGTCAGGAAGCGCACCAAGTGCGCCTGTTTTGAGTTGACAAAAACATAGACTCTTAAGAAATTTGCGGGTTTCGAAAAAATCATTTAATCAGAAGGCCCGTATCAGACAAGAGCATGTATTGCTTTTTCAAAATTGACGAATATTTGCTCGATTTAATAGACATCTCTGCCGTGGCGAGGATTGGTTAATCCCGGATTGTTAGTAGCTGTTTTTTTAGCCCGATTACGTGCATATTCAAGGCACATAATCGGGCTTTTAGCTTGTGAAAACAGCTGCTAAGAGCGGTTAGCTGTGATTGCCAACTTGACTCATTAAACATGAAAAGGCCAGGCGAATGCCTGGCCTTTCATATTTCATCCCCCATATCCCTCTTGCTTCAGCGCTTTTGCTGCGGCGGAGAAATCTCCACCATGCTCCAGCGTCGCGTAGAGGCCAAAGGGGGTGTAGACTTCATCGGGTTCCAATCCAGGGGCGTTAGCAGAGAAGTTATAGAACCACTGCTTGTCTAAGTCATCCAGCAACGTGGCACTCCAACTCTGCTTCTTCCCGGGACGCCGCCAGTACTCCTGGCGACCATCAACGCGGGTTCGCCGCCAACCATGCCGGTGCAACAACGTGCGCACGTCGCCCCGGCGATTGAAGTCCTCGCCCGGCAGGACGCCCAGGCTGGGCCGCCTTGCCAGACGAGGTCGGCGAGCAGGTGTCTCCATCTCAGGTTCAACAGGGCGCTGATCGAACGTCCGAGCCGCACTCAACAGCACCTCTCGCTCGTTAAGCGTGAGCGTGGGCACACGGATCAGCGCGTCGCGCTTGAGCACGTAGCCCACACTCGGCGGGGCCAGTGCGTACCCGCCCTCGCCGCGCGTCTCGATCAGCGTTGGTTTCTCCCGCACCGGATCGACGGCTAACTTCTGATTGCCCGCGATCTCCACCGCCTGATAGTAAACGTGCCAGCCGCCGCTCGGCGTCTGCACCAGCGGCAGGTAGGAGAGCAGGTCAGGAGCATGCGAATTGACCAACGCTTCCCACGGTTCTAGAGTTGTCGGATCATCAAAATCCAGAATCTCCAGATTACCGCTCACGCGACCGCCGATGATAGCGATAGCGTCGGCACCACCCGTGACAAACCACGCATGTAATTCCGCTAAGGTCGGCTGCCGTTCCTGGAACATCCTCCAGGTATGGCTACCATCTACCTCAGGCAACAGATGCCCGGCTGGCCATTTCTGTCCCTGCAAGCAGGGAATGACCGAGAAACCGGCGCCCAGGTAAGCCTGGGCAAATGCAAAGGTCAGGTGTGACATCAGGTTCTCCTTTCAGGTCTCAACTTCAGTGAATAGGGTGCCAGCGCGTAGCGTAGTCCCAGCCGCGATGGTTGCGGCGATCGGGGATACGCGCCCGGCGCTGACCGTAGATCATCAGGGTTTCGTCCTCCAGGACGTGCAAGACGTACTGGAGACGGCGAAGCGCGATCTGCCGACAGGGCGGATGCAGCCGATACGAGGCCGGAAAGCCCGGCAACGGCTGCGCGGGCAAGGCTGCTGCCCGCTTCCGCTTGCG
>DAOTUH010000300.1:0-3406 GCA_034437255.1 Anaerolineae bacterium | reverse complement strand
AAGGATTCTTCAATTCGCACGCGAACCGTGTGCCATCGGGGCTGATGACGGCTGGCGCACAATCGCCGGAGCTCAGCGATGCCCATTCCTGGTCCACGGCCCATAGCAGCGAGTTGGATCCACCGTACTGAAGGGCAGCCCGGCTGCCGTCCTCGCTGATGGAAATGCGGGAAACACCCCCGCCCCAATCCCCCATCTCGACCAACAGTGTACCGCCAGCGAAGCCGTCGGCGACCTCCCAGAGGGTGGCGTCCACGGTATGGCCCACAGCGAGGTGGCTGCCGTCCTGCGTCATCGCGAAGCTCATCACGCCCCGTCCGACGTCAAACTCGTCGGCCTTGTTCCCCGTCCATGGATCCCAGATCTGCAAGCGACTCCGTTCCATGATGCCGGTCAGGAGCTCTCCATCCGCAGCAAAGGCCAGGCCTGCAAACGCATTCCTCTGTCCAGGGTTCATGATTGCCAGCCGTGCCAGTTGTGCTACATCCCAGGTCTCCACACGCAGATCCTGCCCATAATGGGTACCACGGTTGACGGCGAGCAGACGCCCGTCTGCTCTGATTGCCACCTGCCACGCTCGATTGTAGAAGCCGGCCTGCTCGCCCAGCAGTGCGCCGCCGTCGGTATCAAGGAGGCGCAGGAGGCCGTCGTCCTGAGTCACAGCGCGGTCAAGCTTGGGGGAGAGAGCTAGCACAGGGTTCCTGGCACTGCCCAGATCGATGTCGGCCACTTGCTCCAGCGTGGTAACATCCCACTGGGTGACGTGGTCGCCCAGCAGTGTGACGGTGTCATCTCCCGTCAAGATTCCGTAGACGGTGCCGCCCGGACGCAGCGTGCCCACGTTACTGCCCGTCGCCAGGTCGATGACGACCACGGTGCTGGGGCTGGTGTAATTCAGGACAAAGGCCCGCCCCCGCGTGCCCCGCACAGTGGTCATACCGAAGTCGCCGCCCTGATGCGCGTAGAGCTGCTGCCCGGTTTGCGCGTCCCACCAGATGGTAGTGGCTGGCGGGGCGAGCGTCTCTACCACGGTGCCGCCGTCGGTGAAGCGGGGGATCAGCGCGAGACCGTCGGGGTCTACCAGCTTGATGGCCCGCAGGCGGGCACCATTGGTGATGGCGTAGTGCTGAATATGCACGTCGAAGCGGGTTATCGTGCCGTAGGTGACGCGCACTGGGACGCCCTCCGCCGCTGCAATCACTAGCGCCGTGCCATCGGGGTTGAAGGCCAACGCCTCGACGTCGTAGGGCGTCGTCTGCTGGAAGCGGAACGTACCGGTTTCCAGGTCCCAGAGCCCGTACCAGTGCTCACCCGCCAGCCCCAAGGTGGTGCCATCGGGGCTGTAGACAGCGTGGTGGGTGTAGCCGGTAGGCAGGTGTTCACGCAATTCCAGAGTTGCGCCGTCGAAGAGGTAGACGCCGAGACCGGTTGCCAGGGCCATCTGCGCGCCATCAGGCGCCCACACCCCCTGGTTGATCTCGCCGCGCCCGATCTGGCCGAGCTGCGTCAGCCCAGCGATAGTGTTGGGACCCAGAATCGCGCCGGGCTGCACGATCGGGGTCGGGGTAGGTGTAGGCGTGGGCGGGATCGGCGTCAGCGTAGGCGTGGCGGTAGGCGGGCGGAGTGTAGGCGTTGGGTTGGCGATCCGCGTGGGCTGGGGTGTGACAGTGGATACCGTGTCGGGGATATCTTGGGTTGCCGCCTGACATCCGGCGAAAAGCAAACCGATGACAACCAGGATCCACAGAACTTTGCGTAACCGTTTCATTATATTTTCCCCCTAAGATAGACTCGTTACCAAACAGCGCCTGGTTTACTGCTTGATTACCAGTGGTAGATAAACGGTATACCCAGCCCCCGAGGGCTCGCCGGTGGGCATCCCCTCGCTGAGCACAAAGGGCGAGGCGTCGGTGACATTCTCCACGCGGATGGAATAAGGTTCAGCGCCACAGATGCGTCCATCGGTGCCATAGTCGGCATCAAGCGTCATTGTATCCCACGCGCTGCCGTTCCAGTGGTAGGCATTGGCGCTGGCGCAGCTCTGCCCGGTGGGAATCTCATTGGCATAGAAGAAGAATGTAAGCGTCGCCCCGTTTGTGGGTGGGTGTTCCGTCTCGATATCGAAGCAGCGAGCGAAGACGTCGTTCTCCACGGTGGTGCAGGCGTCGTTTAGTTTCACCGTGACAGTCACCTCGCCCAGATTGTCCCCGTTGGCGTTGATCCATAGACCATCCCCATGCCCGTAGTCCAGGAAGGGAGCAGCCCCGGTACCGGAGACGACCTGAGTTGCCTGCAGCGTCTGCGGATCTGCGCCGGTGAAGGAGATAGCGTGCCCGTTGAGTTGGACGTCGCCGTAGTGGTGCCAATCGCCGCTGATAGTGACGTCGTCGCTCAGGCTGAGAATGCCCTCGGTGTTAATCTGTACGTGGTGGTAGCTAGAGGAACTGTGGAAAGTGCCCTTTTCCACTGTCAGCCGATTCGTGACCGTCAACTCACCGTCCGCTGCCACGACAGCGTCGGTGTAGTAGCGCGTGATCGACAGGTCGTAGAACGTCACCGGCCCCACGATATTTTGCGTATCGTGGTTAATCACGCCCTCGCGGATCTCAACCCTGCCCCCGTTGGGGTTGAAAGTGCCACCGGTCACGTTGAAGTCCTCGTTGATCAACGTCCGGTCAGGTGCATTGAAGAGGCCGCCACTCAAGTTAAAGTCGTAGACCTGGAGCCAACCTTCCGCGGAGCCGTTGAAGGTGCCTGCGCTCTGATCGTAGTCTCCTCGGTGGAGATTGAGCGTCTCCTGGTGCGCCAGCGTCACGTTGGGATTGGATATCTCCAGCCCGGCAACCGTGAACTGGAACTCATTCAGGAAGTCGCTGGGATCCACGGTGATGGTAGCGGGCGTGGTACCGTCGAGCACCACGCGATCCCCGCCGCCGGGCTGCACATCGAGGTTCCAGTTGCGGTCTGTTGTCCAGAGGCCATCGCCGGCCTCCCCATCCCAGCGCAGGGTGGCGAACTCATAGGCGCCGATCTCGCACGCACCATCCTGGGGGCGGGCGATGCCGCGCTGGTCGGTGGTCGTCATGCAGGCCGTGATGGGAATCTGATTGGTGATATTCGCAGAGTTGCGGGTGGGCGGGAACGTCCGCGTGGGGCCTCCGTGATCGGAGAGCAGCGCGCTTGCTTCATTGTAGTAACTGTTTGTAACGGTGTTGTCAAGCGTGCCCGCCAGCCCACAGGCTGAGACATCGCCAAAGATATTGTAGTCCAGCGAGTGGAGCTCGCCGCCGCCCGCACAGTCGCTCTTGACCTGGGGCCAGCTCCAGGCATCGCCTATCGTATTTTCCACGATGATGCTGGCGCCAATCTGTGGCTCACGGTTGCTGCCAGCGTTGCCGAAATAGAT
>DAOTUH010000299.1:0-1943 GCA_034437255.1 Anaerolineae bacterium | reverse complement strand
ATGGAGTTGTGGTGTTATACTTCGTGTGGATACGAGAGCACCTCCCCTCATTGTTTGAGGATACGTCGCAAGGTTGGGCCTTGCTTGGCGACGTATTTTTATTTGTAGTTTAACGAGTTCGGGTATATTTTATGAACGCGCTGATTTGACTAGACATGGAAGGAGAGAGGACGCTATGGGACTTCTAAATCCTATGCTGGACGAAATCAACCGCCGGGTCGAGTTTCTGAAGACCCACGACTATTACTTCTACCTCCAACCCATTGAGGCGATGGACGGTGCCTGGGTCACGGTGAATGGGCGCCAAATGCTGATGTTCGCCTCTTATAGCTATCTGGGGCTTTTGGGGCATTCCAAAATCAATGCAGCGGCACAGAAAGCTATCCAACGCTACGGCACCGGGACCCACGGCGTCCGTATTCTGGCGGGGACGCTGCCCTTGCACCAGCAGCTCGAGCGCACAATTTCGGAGTTCAAGCACTCGGACGATGCCATTGTCTACTCCAGCGGCTACGTCACCAACCTTACCACGGTGGCCGCGCTGGTGGGACGCCACGATGTGGTACTCTCCGATAAGCTCAACCACGCCAGCATCGTCGATGGTTGCCTGCTCAGCCGCGCGCGCTTTGTCCGTTTTCGCCACAACGATATGGCGGATTTAGAACGTCGGTTGCAACAGGTGGGCGGCGCGGCACGCCTGCTGGTGACCGACGCCGTCTTTAGCATGGATGGCGACATCATCAACCTGCCGGAGGTGAGCCGTCTCTGCCGTGCGTATGGCGTCACGCTGATGGTGGACGAAGCGCACAGCGTGGGCGTGCTGGGCGAGACGGGCAGGGGCATTGAGGAACACTTCGGTCTCGAGGATGTCATCGATTTGAAGATGGGCACACTCTCCAAAACCATTCCCAGCTTGGGTGGCTACGTGGCTGGTGAGGAAGAAGTTATCCGTTACCTCAAGCACCACTCGCGGGCCTTCGTCTTTTCGGCGGCCTTGCCCCCGGCGCAAGTGGCCGCCGCCCAGGCTGCCTTCGAGGTGATGCAGGCGGAGCCGGAGCGCGTGAAGGCCTTGCAACGCAACGTGGAGCACTTCCTTGGCGGTCTGCGCGCGCGCGGTTTCGATACCCTCAACAGCGAGACGCCCATTGTGCCCATCCTCTGCGGATCGGATGAGCGCGCGTACCAGATGGCCAAGTGCTGCCAGGAGCGCGACATCTTCGTGCTGCCCGTGGTCGCGCCAGCCGTGCCGGTCGGATCAGCCCGGTTGCGGGCCAACGTGATGTCAACGCACACGCCAGAGGACATCGATCGCGCTCTCGACGCCTTTGAAACGGCCGGCAAGGAAGTTGGCCTTATCTAACACTACAATGAGATTTCCCTTTGGCTCTTGTCGGGAATTAGGTGAAGCTCTAAATTTGCCTCTATACGAGCTACGGAAAAATTCACAGATTAACGCAGATTTTCACAGATTATATCGTTTTGACTGCACTGAAATAACCATCGACCTCACGCAAAGGCGCCAAGAACGCAAAGGAAATTCATAAGATGATAAATTTTATTGACCTAAGCTGGCTTTACTATTCAGAAAAGTAAGGGTAAATTTAAAAATCTTGGCGACTATCCGACCTTGGGTCGGCGGCGTCTTCGCGTGAGGCACAACCTTTTTTCAGGTGAGTCAACGTTTTGTCCGTGTTTATCCGTGAGCAATTTCAAGCTGTCCGGGATACTTCACCTAAAAACCTATAAGAGCCAACCGTGTATGTTCCGGTCATCGCCAGCAACATTGAGGAATTGCGAGAACAGATCATCCCAATGGATAGTATTAGCAAGAAAGGGCCGGTTAGTTGGAAGCAGAAAGTAGTTTAGAGGCTTAGCAGGAGGGATAAAGTGCCGGAGAGACACGCCGATTGGCTGAAGCAAGCTAAGCGTGATGTAGCTCATGC
>DAOTUH010000298.1:0-13074 GCA_034437255.1 Anaerolineae bacterium | reverse complement strand
GGAAGACGGTGAACACGTGGAGATTTTTCTGGATTGATCACGTGTCCGACTGTTAGCATTCCCCTGCTGAGGGCTGAGTTCACCGCCGAGCACGTGGAGATCGCTGAGAAAACCTTCCAGCCGGATTTCGACAATGACTGCGCTAGGATGAATGACCAGCCTAGGCCAATGTGACAGGCTCTCCCTGATGACTGTCACTCCACTTCAACTTGAGATTGAAGGTGTACTTGGTTTTGCGTTTCTTCTGCTTTTCCTTCACCTTGATCTTGAATGTCGCGCGGCCGGGAACCGTAACCTTAGCCACCTCAGAACCGCGACGCAGCACAACTTCGTTCTCTTCAAGTTTGTCCGCCAGTTGCCGCAAAAACTCTGCAATCTCTTCCGTGCTTCGTACTTCTTTTCCTCTGAAAAGCGTGTTTTTTCTGGCCATCTGTACCTCCTGTTGTCACTATGTTTCGGCGCGCTGCCTAAGAACCTCGTAAAGTGTAATGGAGCCAGCCACAGATGCATTGAGCGAGTTGATTTCCCCCCGCATAGGAAGCGCCATTAACCAATCACAGCGCTCCCGCACCAGGCGCCGCAGGCCTTTACCTTCACTTCCCACCACGACGCCCACGGGCACCGTCAGGTCGATCTCTGTGTACAGTTTTGCGCCGTACACATCCTCCAGGCCCGCAATCCAAATATCCGCACCCTTGAGCTTTTCGATAGCGCGCGACAGGTTTGTCACCTGCGCCACAAGCAGATGCTCCACGGCACCAGACGACGCGTTGACGGCGCCGGGCGTCACGCCGGCCGCCCGCCGTCCCTGGATGACGACCCCGTCCACGCCAACGGCCTCGGCGGTGCGCATCAAGGAGCCCAGATTGCGCACGTCCTGCACCAGATCTAGCAGCAGGAAGAGCGCGGTATCACCCCGGTCGTCCACCTCGTCCAACATATCGTAGAGTGAGACGTAAGGATAGCCCGATACCTCCAAGGCAACCCCTTGATGGTTCTCATCACCAACCAAATTGGCCATCTCGTGACGAGAGACCCGATCCACAGGGATGTTCTGGGCCTCCACGAGCTCTTCGATTTCCTCAATAATCGGCATACTCAGAACCCGGTCCATCAATACCAAACGATAAGGCGTGCGTCGACCGGCGCGTAAACATTCGCGCACGGCCTGTCGTCCATAAAGTGTTTCCCGCATAGTGTCCTCGCCCCCTAGTGTTCCAGCTGCCAGGTACTGCCTTCAGGTCCATCCTTCACAACAATGCCCAGATCGGAGAGACGACTGCGAATGTAATCTGCCTGCGACCAGTTTTCGTTCTTGCGGTACTCCTGGCGGAGATTAAGCATCAGGTCCATGAGGCCCTCGACCAACTCTCCGCTCTCCGTCGTTTCGGTCAAATCCTCGGGCAGAATACGCAGGACATCGCCGGCCAAATCACGGAAAATCTTATCCATGGCCGTCAGTGTTCCCATACTGAGATCATTGTTCTGATCCAGGGACCGATTGACCTCCTTGACGAAATCGAAGAGCACGCCCAATGCCTGCGGAGTGTTGATGTCCTCATTCATCGCGGCCTCGAACTCCTTGCGGTAATCCTCGAGCGCGGAGACGTCGGAGAGGATAGCAGTGCCAGCCGGAGGGGCCTGTTTGATCCGCCGCCGCAAGTTGCGCACGGTGTTATGCAGGCGATCCACGCCACGCTGGGCGGCTTCCAGGGCCTTTCGGCTGAAATCTACCGGTCCGCGATAATGACTGGTGAGGATAAAGTAACGTAACGCCTCCGGTGTGTAGATTTTCAAGGCGTCCTTGATGGTCAAGAAATTGCCGAGGCTCTTGCTCATCTTGACACCGCTTACAGTGAGCGAGCCTACGAGCATCCAGTATTTTGCGAAATCCTCATCACGATACGCTTCTGCCTGCGCGATCTCACAATCGTTGTGCGGGAAGATGTTGTCCAAACCCCCGCCATGAATGTCGAAAGGCTGCCCCAGATACTTGGTGGACATCACGGAGCACTCGATGTGCCAGCCGGGATACCCCTCACCCCACGGACTTGGCCAGCGCATGATGTGCTCGGGGTCGGCGCGCTTCCAAAGCGCGAAATCCGCCGGATGACGCTTGTTTTCGCGTACCTTCACGCGCGCGCCCGCTTCCATATCCTCAACGTCACGATGGGAGAGCTTGCCATACTCGTCAAACTTCTCAATGGAGAAGTAGACGTCACCCTCGACTTCGTAAGCATAGCCTTTTTCGAGCAACTCCTCCACCCATTGGATAATCTCAGGCACATGGCACGTTGCGCGCGGTGAGATGTTAGGCCGCAACACACCAAGTGCGTCCATGTCAGAAAAAAAACTCTCCATGTAGGTATCCACGACCTCCATGGGCTCCAACTTGTGCCTGCGTGCGCCCCGTGCAATGCGATCCTCGCCGCTGTCCAACAAATGTCCTACGTCTGTGATGTTACGCACGTGGCGCACGTCGTAGCCCAGATATTTAAAGTAGCGTATCACGGCGTCCATGCCCACATACGTCTTGGCGTGGCCCATGTGTGAGTGATCGTAGACTGTGGGACCACAGACGTAGATGCTAACACGTCCTTCGTGAACTGGGTCGAAGCGTTCTAGCTCTCGGGTAAGATAATTGTAGATTTTCAGGCCCATCATCTCCTCCTAGTGGTTGTCACCTTCAGGTCGTGCGAAAATCATCCGACCAGCGGCCGTCTGCAATACTTTGCTGACGATGACGTCGATAGTCCGTCCGATGTAGCGTCGTCCGCCTTCGACGACGACCATCGTGCCATCGTCCAGGTAGCCCACTCCCTGGTCAACTTCCTTACCCTCCTGCAACACGTGAATCGAGAACGTCTCGCCCGGCAACAACACCGTCTTCACCGCGTTGGCCAGCTCGTTGACGTTGAGCACAGGCACCCCCTGCAACTCCGCCACCCGATTCAGATTGTAATCGTTGGTCAACACACCACCCTCCAGACGTTTGGCGATGGTGATCAGCTTATCATCGACTTCTCGTACCTCCTCCGGATCCTCATCGGTAATGCGCACCGGCACCGGCGATTCGTCCTGCAGCTGGCGCAAAATCTCCAGTCCACGCCGCCCCCGATTGCGCCGTAGGGTATCCGCGGAATCCGCGATATGCTGCAGCTCATTGAGGACAAAGAGGGGAACGACCAACTCGCCTTGAATAAATCCGGTGCGACAGATGTCAGCAATCCGCCCGTCGATGATGACACTGGTATCCAGCAGAATAGGATGCGCCTTGGATGCTTCGCTCTCTTCCTCTTCCTCTTCTTTCTCACTGACGAAGAAACGCAACCGTATCTCCTGTGCCAGATCCATGCGCACCGTGGCCACCATGATACCCAAGTAGCCAAACAAGGCCGCCACCACAAAAGGCAAAATCTCGCCCAAAGGACGGGGCAACTGCGAAAGGGGATAGGCCGTCAGCGCGCCAAAAGCCAGGCCAACAAAGAGCCCCACGATAGAAGAAACCAATGTGTGGGCAGGTAATTGTTGGATGAGCTTGCGCAGCCTCAGAAAAGGGCGCGTGCTGATCCAGGGAGTGACAAAGAAGCCGATGGCACCAGCGATAACGCCTGTGGCAATTCGAATCCAAATGGTGATCTCCATCTGGAGCTCAGGTAGCAGCTCCATGATGCGATCACCAAAAGCCAACCCGCCCAGCAAGAAAAGAAGCGCACCGACAACCCTGGCAATAAGATCAACACTCACAATAAGTCCTCCTCATAAAATATAGGCGACCACGCTGCCGGTCGCCTACCTGATACAATAAAATGAATAAGTAAGAAATAAGTCCAGTCGCACGATAGGCGCAATTTCATCCTATCATATTTAGGAGAAAAGTCAAAGATTTACCATGTTTTTTATGCTAAAAATCCGCTCTATCCGCGGGCTCCTATCCCCTCGTAGGTCGAACCAGAGTTGGGAGTTTACTGATCCAGACACGTTAAACTAAACAAACTCACGTAGCTCATGGAGACCGTTCAAAAGTTTAGAGAATTATGACCAGATCAGTAATACCTACGCACTAAAAGGTTTTTTTGGTCAATCAGGGAGTCCGCCGACAAATTCAGAATATTAATTGTCTAAACTTGCCATCCCACATTTGAGTCAAAGCTTCCCTGAGTGACTTAATATCACTTCCCGTTGCTTCGAGCGGATCACTAGATCCGCGACTTCAGCGGGCACCGCCCAATACACGTGAGATGGCAGTAAGAAATGCGTTTTCCGAAAGGGATGTCGGACTCCCTGTCAATAGTATCTGCCTACTAGTCCTCTAGGATACAACGCGCTTTCGCCAAAGTTGACAAGCCAGGACGTGCGAACCCATACTGGAGGACTTCGTAGCGCGATTTAATTGGATTTGTAAGTGCGTGGCACCTGTGCGCTCACAAATCTCAACGGCTACGGTCAATGATGCATCGTGCTTCTATCTTGCGCACTGCTTTGAATATGACACGATCGGATATGACTGCCTTAGCCCGGTGGCCAACGCAAACGTCGCCCACCGAGCAGATGAAGGTGCAGATGAGCAATCGATTGTCCACCATCATGCCCGGTGTTGAGGACCAGACGATACCCACTCTGTGCAATCTCCAGCTCCGTAGCCAGTCGATGCGCCAGTAAAAGCATCTCGCCCAACAGCGATGTATCCTCGTCTGTCACCTCGTTAAGACTACGAAAGTGACGATTGGGAACGATCAGCACGTGCACCGGCGCCTGGGGTTGCTGATCATGAAAGGCCGTCAACCGGTCATCATGATAGAGGATATCCGCGTCTCTTTTCTCATGCACAATTCTACAGAACACGCACGTTGACGGCATCGTCATCTCCTCGACAAAAAAGCACCAAAATCGCGCTACGCTGGTGACAACATTCTACAGGTCGCGGGTCAGATTGTCCAGGAACTCACGGTTCGTGCGCGTGCGACGCAACTGTTTTAACAGCGCCTCCGTGGCCGCTGTGATATCGTAGCCGGCGCCAGTGGGCTTAGGCGCCATCATCTGGGACACCATCCGACGCAACAGCCAGACCTTGCGCAGGGTCTCCTTATCCAACAGCAGCTCTTCACGCCGCGTACCAGAACGTACGACATCGAAGGCGGGGAAGATACGTCGCTCTTGCAAGCGCCGGTTGAGATGTAGTTCCATGTTGCCCGTGCCCTTGAACTCCTCGTAGATCATATCGTCCATCCGGCTCCCCGTGTCGATCAAGCATGTCGCCAGAATTGTCAAGCTGCCACCTTCTTCGATGTTACGCGCGGCGCCGAAGAAACGCTTGGGCGGATAGAGTGCCGCCGGATCCAGACCGCCAGAAAGCGTCCGACCGCTGGGTTGCACCACAAGGTTGTAGGCGCGCGTCAAACGAGTGATGCTATCGAGCAGAATCGTGACGTTCCGGCCAATCTCCACCAGGCGCTTTGCGCGCGCCAGGGCCATCTCGGCCACGCGAGATTGGTGCTGCTCCGACTCGTCAAACGTGGAGCTGATGACCTCGGCATCGACGGAGCGGTCCATATCGGTGACCTCTTCCGGTCGCTCGCCGATCAGCACCACCATGAGATGGTTCTCGGGATGATTAGCAGAGATGCCGTTCGCGATACGTTTCAGCACCGCGGTCTTGCCGGCTTTGGGCGGCGAGACAATCAACCCACGCTGCCCCCGGCCGATAGGCGAGATGAGCATCAAGAGCCGCTGGGTATAGTGACGCGGTCCCGTTACCAGGCTGAAGGACTCCTCGGGGAAAATAGGCGTCATGTGCTTGAAACGCGGACGATTTTTAGCGAGCTCAGGATCCATGCCGTTGACAGCTTCGACGCGCAAGAGGCTATTATACTTTTCTGTCTCCTTGGGAGGACGTACCTGTCCCACCACCATGTCGCCGGTGCGCAGACCAAACCGGCGAATCTGGCTCTGCGATACGTAGACATCGTTAGGCCCTGGTGCATAGCGACCAGACCGTAAAAAGCCAATGCCCTCCGACATGATCTCCAGGACGCCCCCACCAAAAGAGAACCCCTTGCGCTCGGTTTTCTCCTTGAGCAGGAGTAGGATCAAATCTTCTTTCTTGATCCGACTATATCCTGATACATCCTCTTCACGCGCGAGATCACGCAGCTCTTCCAGCCGCATTCTCTCCAGGTCGCGCATTTCCAACCCTTCGAGGCGCCCAGCGTCGCGTCCAGGTTGGCGATCCTCATCTTTTGTCTTCGTCTCTACAGCTTCCTGAGATTGTACATTTTCCTCTTCAGGGGCATTACCGTCCATGTCTCTCTCCTCTGATTCTTGCTCCACGTCGCGCGTTTCGTCTTGTTCTTCTTCGCGCTCTTCGTCTTGATTTTCTTCCGGTTGATCGTTCACGTCATCCTCCTCAAACAGTTCATAAGTCCTTGGCGAAGCGCTCTCAAATTCACTTCTTGATAGGCACAGGGTGATTTATCTAACGTATAGGCTGATAAGCATCCAGCTCAATACACCGGCCCACAGCAACGAGTCTATGCGATCCAGGACCCCGCCATGCCCAGGAATCAGCGTGCTCGTATCCTTCACGCCAACCTGCCGTTTCATCAGCGAAATAAAGAGATCGCCCAACGGCGTCAGAGCCGCCAAAAGCACCCCCAGCGCAGCGCCCCGCCACGGTCCTAGTCGCTTAGTGCCAGCCCAATTGAGCAAAAAAAGGCCCGCCATAAGTCCTATAAGCCCACCACAGATAAGGCCGGCGCCATATCCTTCCCAGCTCTTGTTGGGGCTGATCTTTGGAGCCATTTTGTGACGACCCCACGCCCGGCCAGCGAAATAGGCCGCGGAATCCGCTACCCAGATAATCACCAGGGTGCTCAACGTCCACCAGCGCCCCCCGTCTATCCCGCGCAAACGAAGTAGATGCGCCCCGCCCACCCCGAGGTACAAGCCGCCGGCCACGCTCAGGGCCCAACGCTCAACCCGCGCTTCAGAGCGATGATAGATCATCACCTGTTCCGCAGCACCCGCTAACGTGACCAAGGGCAGACCAATTTCCAATATCGTCAATAGCTCCCAATGACCGTAGGCCACCCACAAGAGTATATAGCCAAGCACCAAAGGCACAGAGATGTCGCTCTCTTGATCAGAGAACAGCTGCCCAAATTCCCCGGCAGCGACCAGTAGGAAGGCGGTTACCAGAGCGGTGAAAGCCCAGCCCCCCAACCAAAGCGCGCCCAGAGCAAGAGGAATCAGCACAAGCGCACTCAGCACTCTGGTTTTCAGCATCTACCCCCCAGACAAGTATCCCCTAACGTCCATTCCAACATCCCAACATGCCGTCCGAGCCCGATATAAAAGGCACAGGAAACCCATACCTTGAGCTTGATTAGGTAATGTCAGGGCATTAAAAACCACATTCGCAAACGCAGGGACGGTAAAGACAAGTTAAGTGCAAAAACGTCCTGAACTGTGGCCAAAGCGGGAAACCGCAAAAGCAGGCTACGTACCGCTTCCCAAGGGATAAGCGTTTGAATGGTACATTCAGGCCAACGATACAACGAGGAAAACGCGGTTCTGCTAAAACTTTTTATGTGCTGATCAATCTTCGTTTAGACCGCCAAAGCGGCGATCACGCTGTGCAAAGGCTAACAGTGCTTTGTAAAACTCCTCTTTGTCAAAATCCGGCCAATAGGCGAGCGTCACATAGTATTCGGCGTATGCTGCTTGCCAGATCAGGAAATTGCTCAAGCGCATCTCGCCACTGGTGCGAACGATCAGATCTGGATCGGGCAGCCCGGCGGTATCAAGATATCCGCTAATCGTGTTCTGATCAATCTCATCCGGGGAAAGGCCGTCTCTCACGATCTCACGCACGGCTTGAACGATCTCCGAACGTCCCCCGTAATTGAACGCGACATTTACGATCAGACGGTCATTGTGTTTGGTCAGATCAATCGCGGAGTGAATCGGGCGTTTGAGATCATCTGGCAAAGGAGAAAGATCTCCTAAATGCCTCAATTGTACACCATTTTCATGGAGATTGTCAACTTCTTCGTTTAAGGTCTTGCCGAGGATTTTTAGCAGGCCCCGTACTTCGGATTCCGGTCGCTTCCAGTTCTCCGTTGAGAACGCATACAACGTCAGAATCGGGACACCAAATTCCACTGCAGCACGCAACACATCGTGGAGGCGTTGCACGCCGGCTCGATGCCCTGCTAAACGGGGGAGCCCCCGCTCTTTGGCCCAGCGCCCGTTTCCGTCCATAATCAAGCCCATGTGTTTAGGCAGCACGGGCAATTCAGGATACTCTTTTTTGACCATGATATCCTTCGGCAGACATCGTCTACAGAGTGGAAATGACGTGCGGCCGTCTGCTATACCTCCATGATCTCTTTTTCTTTTCGAGCCGCGATCTCCTCAATCTTTTCTGTGTAAGCATCGGTCAGCTCTTGCAGACGCTCTTTGGCCCGCTCGAACTCGTCCTCTGAGATCAGCTTCTCACTTTCGAATTCACGCAGATCCTCTAACGTGTCACGACGGACGTTACGCAGCGCGACTTTTGCTTCCTCAAGCCGTCGTTTAACGACTTTGGTCAGCTCACGGCGGCGCTCTTCGGTCAGACGTGGAATGGGCAGCCGAATAACACGCCCATCATTGTTGGGATTAAGGCCCAAATCCGCCTGCAAAATGCCCTTCTCGATGTCCTCAATGGAACTCGGGTCGTAGGGACGCACAAGCAACAAGTGAGGTTCCGGCACAGAAATCACGGCCAGCTGTTTGAGCGGGGTCTGAGTCCCGTAATAATTGACCATCACCCGATCCAACAAGGCCGGAGAAGCACGTCCGGTCCGCACAGAGCGATAATCCATCTCTAAAGCGTCCACAGCTTTGCGCATCCGCTGTTCTGTCTCACGTAAGATATCATTGATCATCGGGATTCGCTCCTTCTACTTTTTATCGTCCAATCAACGTACCGACGCGCTCGCCCAACACAGCGCGCCGCAAGCCTTCTTTATCATCCAGATTCAACACGACAATGGGCAAGTCGTTGTCCATACACAGGGTGATCGCCGTGGAATCCATGACACGGACCTGCAGATTGAGCGCTTCCAGGTAAGTGAGGCGCTCAAAACGCTTCGCGTCTGGATGAGTCACGGGATCGTCAGCGTAGACGCCATCAACTTTGGTAGCCTTGACGAGCAACTCCGCGCCGATCTCCGCACCGCGCAACGCAGCGGCGGTATCCGTCGTGAAATAGGGATTGCCGGTTCCCGCACCAAAGATCACCACGCGCCCTTTCTCGAGGTGGCGAATCGCCCGCAGGCGGATGTAAGGCTCGGCGATGGCGCGCATTTCAATGGCGGTCTGCACGCGCGTCGTAATCCCGCGACGCTCCAGAGCATCGGCCAAAGCCAGCGCATTCATGACCGTGGCCAACATGCCCATGTGATCCGCCGTGGCCCGTTCCATCCCGTGGGCCAGGCCATCGCGTCCACGCCACAAATTCCCCGCGCCCACCACCACGCCGACTTCTGCTTCCAGGCTGTGGATAGCTGCGATCTTGTCGGCCATCAGATCTGCATGGTGAGGATCAATCCCAAAGCCCTCATCGCCGGCAAGCGCTTCTCCGCTGAATTTCAAGACGATGCGTTTGTATTGTGGCAACACGACTACACTCCTTGAAACTATGCCCTAAATGGAAAAAGTCTGGAGTTATGCCTCCAGACTCTCTCCCAGCTCGTAACGGGCAAACCGCCGGACGATGATATTCTCGCCCAAGGTAGCAATCGCCTCCTTGACCAGTTCGCCGATGGTCTGTTCATCGTTGCGGATATACTCTTGCTCCCAGAGGCAGATGTTCGTGAAGAACTTCTCCAGGCGCCCCTCGACGATCCGGTCGATCACGCGTTCAGGCTTGCCCTCTTCCAATGCCCAGTTGCGATACAGCTCTCGCTCGTGTTCTACCACGTCCTCCGGCACATCCTCTCGCGTCACATACTCAGGCGCCATCGCTGCAATCTGCATGGCGATCTCCTCCACCAACGACTGAAACTCATCGGTTCGGGCCACAAAATCTGTCTCACAGTTGACCTCAACCAGCACACCGATGCGACCATTCCCGTGGATGTAAGAAGCGATCTTGCCGTCATTGGCCTCACGCGACATGCGTTTCGTCGCTTGGGCAAGTCCTTTCTCCCGCAGATGATCAACGGCCTTATCAAAATCGCCTTCCGTTACGTCTAACGCTTTGCGACAGTCCAAGATACCGGCACCGGTCGCATCGCGTAGTTCTTTTACCATTTGAGCGGTAATGTCCATGATTGGTTTATTCTCCTTACCTGACCTAGTCGTCGTATTCGTCTTCGTCGTCCTCGTCCACATCCGCCACCTGCTGGATATTCTCGGCTGCTTGCAGCACATCCTCGACCGTGGAGGTATCTTCGCCCTCACCCATCTGAATCTGGCGTAAGCGGGCCAACGTCTCCGCGCTCAAGTACTTCTCATCCTCGGCGGTGTAGATTTCCTCTTCTTCCGGCACCATCTCCTTGCGCAAGGCCCGTCCTTCCATCACCGCGGCGGCCATCTTACCCGTGATCAGGCGAATGGCGCGAATCGCATCATCATTGCTGGGAATAACGTAATCGATCTGGTCAGGATCGCAGTTTGTGTCAACCATCGCCACGATGGGAATCCTCAACCGATCTGCCTCAGCCACCGCCGTCGCTTCCGACCGAATGTCGATGACAAAGACGGCGCCCGGCAGATCCCTCATGTCCTTGAGACCACCGAGACGCCGGTTGAGCTTATCAATTTCACGGCTGCGCATCAGCGCCTCTTTCTTCGTCAGTAGATCGAATTCGCCGGCGTCACGACGCGCTTCCAGATCCTTGAGGTAGTCGATGCGACTGCCAATCGTCTGCCAGTTGGTCAAGGTACCACCCAACCAGCGCTCGGCAACGTAGGGCATGCCGCAGCGGGTGGCCTCCCGCACAACCGTCTCCTGGGCCTGGCGCTTGGTACCCACAAAGAGCACCTTTTCGCCCTCGGCCACCGTCTGGCGAATGAAGGCATACGCCTTCTCCAACGCCTTCACGGTCTGCTGAAGATCAATGATGTGAACGTTGTTACGTTCTGTGAAAATATACGGAGCCATCTTGGGGTGCCATCGCTGGGAGCGATGTCCAAAGTGCACTCCGGTTTCCAAAAGTTGCTTCATGGTTACAATAGCCATCTGTGTATATCCTCCTAAGATTTGTTTTGAACCTCCGCGATTTTCTTCCCGCACGAGAACCGACGGCTCATCGGCACACCCCGCCCAGTCCAACCGCGTGTGTTTTTATGGGAATAACCCAAGGAAGAATTCTACCATATAATTGATGAGGGACAACTTCAGAAGATTTCATAAATAGCCGGCTGATCCAGGAAGAACGTGCGAGCGTAAAGTGTAGGTATGCCCTAGGTCAATCTTTTTGATGGCGCTCAGGGCACCGAGTCCGTTTCGTCAAAAACCAATTTGTAGCCCTTGCCTCGCACCGTCTCAATGCGAAAGTCGCCCTCCAATTCCGCCAGGGCTTTCCGCAGCCAGTGGATATGTACGTCCAATGTGCGCGTATCACCGAGGAAGTTCGTGCCCCACACCTCGTCCATGAGTCGAGCGCGGGTCAGCAGTTCGTTAGGCGCTTCTAAGAAGGACTTCGCTAGAGCCGACTGCTTGGGCGTGAGAAAGGCCTCCTCCATACCTAAAGCCAGACAATGCGCCACCGGGTCTAATTGCAGCCCACGCCAGTCAATCACCTCGCCTACTTGCTCCGGCAAGAGCCGCCCGAGCCGATTGAGCAGCTGGCGCGTGGTGAAGGGATGATGCAGATGGTCATGCGCGCGCGGCAGATCCTGAAGCGAGGCATCTTCACCAACGAGGAAAAAGAGAACCAGGCCGGGGAAACGAGCCTTGAGATCGTCACAGAACCGTTCCAGGCTGAACCGGATGGAGGGCACGTCGATCAACACCAGATCGTGCAACCGGTCATTCAACTCGGTCATGGCTGCCCGCCGACCACGGACCAAAGAGATCTCATAATGGCGGCGCAACGTGGGTATCACCTCACGCTGGACCGTGCGATACCGCTCCACAAACAAAATTCTGTAACTATCCAAGGAGAACTCCAAAGACTGGCTACCCGGGCTGGTCTCAAGTTATGTTTTGCATTATACCATAGGTGGCGGCGCCAACATAACGAATCGATTACAAATTCAAATTCAAATTCTGGCTCACGGCCAGCGAATGAATTCGCGGCTACAGTTACGAAATCCGCCGACGCGGATTACCCTTCGGACGTAATAATCTCGTATCGTAGTATTGACAAATTGTAAATAGTATGATATGATCATAGTCACAGGAGGCAAGATGCCCAGAGGACGCAGACATCGAGGAAAAGGCCCTCATCCAGGATGGGGACGACGCACGCGAATCATGGAACCCATGATTCTGTTGTTGGTAGCCGAGGAACCGGCGCACGGCTATCTGTTGGCCGAGCGGCTGGAGAATATCTTCGGCGTGCAAGGGCTGACGCCGCAGGTGGTCTATCGCGCATTGCAGCGCATGGAAGCCGCCGAATGGATTGTCCCCTCGTGGGACATGGAGGGCGCCCAAGGGCCGCCGCGCAAGGTCTACGAGATCACCCCGGCGGGCGAAACAGCGCTAGCGGCCTGGTCCGAACATATAAAAACGCTACAGGGCATGATCAAGACCTTTCTGACACGCTACCAACAGCATGTCGGTGGATAATGTCGGTGGATAATGTCGGTGGATAATGTCGGCGGATAATGTCGGCGGATAACGCCTCCTAACCATAGCTTGATTTGTCACTTGCACATTTGTCGATTTTTCATTGATACTGGGAGGTGAGAACCATGTTTGGATACGGACGAGGATACGGATTCGGAGGCGGTCGTGGACGAGGCCGGCACGGCGGACGTGGACGTGGTCCCGGCTTTGGCCTCGGGCGCGGCGCCTGCGTCAGCTACTACATGACGCACGGCACGTGGCCCGCCTGGTCACGCTGGGGCGGTGGCCCC
>DAOTUH010000297.1:0-10412 GCA_034437255.1 Anaerolineae bacterium | reverse complement strand
ACGTCGCCGCGCGTGATCTTGGCCTCGCCCAGGAGGACGTCGGGATTCTCGCGGCTGACTGCCAGCGTCTTAACAGCGAAGAAGAGGGGCCACATGCACGCCAGCCGCAGGCGGTGCCGGAGTTGGGGGATCTCCTGCACGTAGGCCAGGCCGTTTTTCAGATGGCGTTCGGCCTTGTCGGCCAGCCGCGCCACGACCTGCATGGCCTGATCCAGATTGGCAGGATCAAAGAGCGAGTCCCGCGTCAGCCCCAACGGCTCGTAGAACGTCTGCGGCACGAAGACCCAGCCACGCTCATAATCCTTGCGCATTCCCCGGACGATATTGACGGTCTGCAACGCCAGACCGAACTCGCGGGCCAGCGGTTTCAAGCGCTCCATCTTGGCCTGCAGGCGGGGTACGTACCACGCGAAAACGTCGGTGACCAGATAGCCGACCTTCCCGGCGACCTGGTGCATGTAATCATCTAGGGCCGCTTCATCCTCCACATACGGACCGTGGGCCTGCCAACGCGCCATGCCCAACGTCGTGCTGTGCGCGCCTTGTGAGATGATCGTCTGTAATTCCTCCGGCAGGCAGTTCAACATCCGCAGCACCTCGTCGGCGTGCTGAGCCACGTAGACCTCGTGATCGCTGCCATCGAGGGGCGCCAGCGCCGTCGTAAGCGCCGTGGCTGGCTCCGCGTTTTCCAATACGCGCGCCCACAGCCGCAACAGCGCGACCTTCTCCTCCACTGGGAGCGCATCATGATCCTCAAGACAGTCAGATACGCGGAAAAGCAAATAAGCCAAGGTGATGGCATCTTGCAGCATCTGCGGCAAGTGCTCAATAGAGAGGGCGAAGGTGCGGCTCACCTTCTTCAGCATATCGTACTGCTTTTGCATAGACATCATGATACCCCTTTAACGGTGTCGTGAGAGAATCATCGGTAGGATTAGAGCTGGCGGATTGGGTAGAGCTCGCCTTCGGTGAAGCCTCGTTCTCGGTAGTAGCGCCGCGTGCCCACGGCGGCGATCACGGCCAGTGCGTCGAACCCGGCGCCCCGCGCATGCTGCGCAGCGATCTCTAGCAGTTCTGTGCCTAGCCCATGATGTTGACCGCCCCGGCGCCGTTCGCCCAGCGCCTGCGCCGGCCCGTAGACGTGCACCTCACGCACCATCGCCGCCGTGCGAATCTCCGGAATAGGGATTTCGTCACGGGGCGCTTTGGGCAGCGAGAGCCGCAAGAAACCCGCCAGCCGCTCATCGGGCGTCAAGTACTGCAGGAACTGCTCCTGCGTGGCATCCGTCTCGTAGACCACGGGCGCAAGATGCACCGCGTCGATGCTGTCCGGCGTACTGTGACCGCGAATCTCCCGGCAGCGGATGCACTGGCATTGCAGCCCCTCTTTCTCCATCCGCTGCTGCACCATCTGGCGAAGATTGCTCTTCTTCGTGCCCGCCACGATGTAATCAGCGGGAATATCGCGCATCACGCGGTTCAGGCGGCAGTACGGAGGCACCAGCAGCTTGCACTGCTTCAGCAGCTCGATCAGCAGCTCCTCGTCGTAGGGCTTATACTCACCCGCCTCCCAAAGATCATAGAGTTCCGTGTTCTCCAACAGCGCCGTCGGGTAGAGTTTCATCTCGTCCGGGCGGATGGCGGGATCGTCCCACACCCGTCTAAAGTCCTCCAGATCGGAGGCGGGCGTCGCGCCGTAGAGATTGGGCATCCAGTGGGCCACGGTCTTGAATCCCGCCAGTCGCAGCAAGCGCATGGCGCGGCGCGTCTCCGCCACCGTATGCCCGCGCTTGTTCAGCGCCAGAATCTCGTCGTCCAGCGCCTGAATGCCCAGCTGCACCTTCGTGACGCCCTGGTGACGCAGCCGTAGAATCTCCTCCGGCGTGATGCAATCGGGCCGCGTCTCGATGACCAGTCCCACGTTGCGGTGCGGCGCGGTCTCGTTCCAACGGAGTGCCTGTGCGAGCGAGTTGGCCTCACGCTCGTTCATCGCGTCGAAGCAGCGGCGCAAGAACCGCGCCTGGTACGCCTCTGGATAGCACGACCACGTCCCGCCCAGAATCAGCAGCTCAATCTTATCGACGTGGTGCCCGATGGCGTGCAGCGCCTCGATACGCCCGCGTGTCTGCGCGTAAGGATCGTAGCCGAACTGCAGCGCCCGCAGCACGCCCGGCTCCCCATCAAGATAACTCTTGGGTGCCTCGGCCTGGTTCGGGCAGAAGATACACGCGCCAGGGCACGGATACGGCTCCGTCAGCACCGCCACCGGCGCCACGCCGGAGATCGTGCGCACCGGACGACCGCGCAAGCGGCGTTCCAGCGCAGGATCGCGCGTCATCACGCCCTCTTTTCGCAGCTGGCGATACGCCCGGATCAACTGCGACTTGGCATACGTGCCCGTCGGGCTGGGATACTTGCGCAGCAACGGCGAAATATCCCGCTCGCCCTCGGGCAGCGCCTGAATCGCGCGCAGCAGCGTCACCACCTGCTCCCGCGTGGTCGCGTCGCCCAAATTCAATCTCTCCGGCACCCCACCCTTGACCATGGGGCCTATTATAAAGGGAAGTCAGCGAATAAGCGAATCACCCTGCCCCCGCCCCTTGCCCCTTGCATCCTGCCCCCTGCCCCCTATACTATCCCCATGCAAGACGACATCATAAAGCGCCTGCGCGACCTGAACCGCGAATTCTACGACGAGTTCGCCGAGCACTTCGCCGACTCGCGGGGGCGGTCGGAGCCGGGCCTGGAGCGCATCCTGTGCCAGATCGAGCCGGGGAATCGCGTACTGGATCTAGGTTGCGGCCATGGTCGCGTGGCGGCGCTGTTGCCGCACGACTGCACGTACATCGGCGTCGATTTCTCAGTGGAGATTCTGGCTCTGGCGGATCCTGAGGTTGCCGATGGTGTCGAAACGCACTTCGCGGCCCTGGATCTCATGGACCCCACGTGGGTTGACCACGTCCCTGATCCCTTTGACTGGATCATCGCCCGCGCGATCTTCCATCACATTCCCGGCTATGCCACACGGGCGCGCGTGCTTCGACAGGCGGCGTCACTCTTGGCCAAAGACGGGCGCATCGCGCTCGCTAACTGGCAGTTTCTTTCGGCCAAGCGCTTGCACCGGCGCATCCAGGATTGGGGCGAGATCGGGCTTTCTGAGGAGGACGTCGAGCCGGGCGACTACCTATTGGACTGGCGTCGCGGTGGGCGCGGTTTCCGTTACGTGCACCTCGTCGATGAGGCGGAGACAGAGCGGCTTGCCGAGGACGCTGGCCTTACCATTGAGAAATTGTACCGCGCCGACGGGCGCGAAAACAACCTCACCCTTTACGCAGTTTTGAAGGAGCCTGCATCACAAGCGAACTGACCGGGGACGGAAGACCGCGGACCGGGAAAAATACGGTCCGCGGTGAGAATACTGGCCCTGGATAGAAGAAAACCTTCAACTTTCAACTTGAAACTATCGTTTGACCCGGAACACCCTCGCCGCGTTCGTCTCGTAGACCACCTCGAGTCTGCCTTCCGCGACCAACGTCTCGAACTTGGTCAACGCTGGCGCCATCGTGTCGCCATCGCGCACGGCGGGCATGTAGAGGATCTCGTAAGGCGTCAGAATCACGTATTCCACGTCGTATTTGTCCAGTATCAACCAGGCGTGATCAGGGTTCGGCGTGTTATAGAAGTCGCGGATGTCCTGCTGGCGCATTTCGACGGTACCGGGCGGCATAACCATCCGCTGCTGGGCCTGGTGCCACCGCCACGCGACCACCGAGGGCAGCCCCGTGTAGACGCTCATGCGGTTGCCCCAGAGATATTCCCGCGCGGCCTGCGCCTCGATGATCACGGGTGTGCCTTCGACGTTGTCTTGCAGCCAGCGGATAACGCCTGCGTCGGGCGCCAGGGACGTATTCCCGCCGTTCTCGTGCTGTGTCACGTAAGGGATAAAGGCGGAGCCGTCGAGTGTGTGGGGTGCGTCTTCGGCCCAGCGATCGTTGAGCTTAGCAGGAATGGCGAAGAGTGGATAGAGCGCGGTGGACAGCACAACGATAAGCAGGATTCCCAGCACCGCATCGCCCAATCCATGCCGGTTCTGAGCCAGGGTCCGGTAGAGGGGCCGACGTGTCGTTACGTCCTCTTCCTTGTCTGCCCACAGTACCGTGTTGAGCAACGCTTCCACGGCCACCGCAGTTGCTGCCGCCAGCAGCACCCACACTTGCAGATAGAACTTGAAGACCGTGTTCATGCGCCCGATGTCGCCCTTGAGCACAATAATCTCGACCATGAGCGTCAGTGCCAGCGCGCTTCCTACCCAGAGCCAGAGCGTCTGGCGACGTGGTGCGCCCTCTTTAGTCAACAAAAGCAAACCCGCGACCGAAGCCAGCGGCACCGCCACCCACGCAGCTTTCACGCCGAGTGAGTGGAAGACCAACGTCAGCAACAGTGCGCCGATGGCGACGACACCTAAACCCAGCACGCCACTCGCGCGCTTCAGTTTTCGCAACATCGGTATTGCCCCACCGAGGGCCAGCAGCGCGATGGGCAGCAGGAACTGCCCGTGCATCACCAGATAGTCGCCCAGCGGCGTGCGCCCGCCCTGCCACGGCTCGATGCTGGTATAGGCGGCGGCGTAGTTCACCGTGTACGGACGGACCAACAGCTCCGCCAGCAGAACCAACGCGAAGGGTACCAGCAGATGCAGATAGCGCCATGGGGATGATTGCTTAATTCCGGTCTTTTTGCTGGGTAGCAGGGCAGGCATCACAGGCAGCAGATACCCCAGCCCCATCAGCAACAGATAGGTTGGATAATCCCAGGTGTTGGTTGCGCGTAAGGCCCCGGCGACGAGGGCGGCCAAAATCAAAGTTAACGGATTAAACGGATTTAGCGTATATTTCTCTACACTTAAGCTGGGGCCGGTGTCCTCCATAGGCCCCAGGCCTAATGCCAGGGACCGTGCCACTTGTCCTCTTATCTTCCGCACGGCCCACTGAATGGCGACGCCTAGCGCGAGCTGCGTCAGCGGCAGCGCCATGGCGTGGGCGTGGAGGTCACCGTAGAGGAATGTGAAGGCCGGGAATTCGTTGATGGGCGGCACCTGTTCTGTGGGTTTGACCTCCACGATGCGGGTGGCGTTCCAGTACCACCACTCCGGCCGGAAAGGCAGCTGAGCGTCGCGCACCACGACTTCCCAGAAGCCCACGGCCGCCGAAACGAGCATGCGGTAACCGGGGATCAGGCTTTCGAAGTGCACGTCGCCCACCTCGGCCAGCCCCTTGACAATAAGGCGCAGCTCGCCCAAGTTGCCCAACATGACGGTGAAGAGCACGCCCCACAGTCCGGCGTGACGCGCGCGACGTTCGTCGCCCCGGACGAGATTCGAGGCCAGCGTGTAGCCGCCCACGCCCGTCATGGCGAAGAGCGTCGGAATCGCCAGGTTGTAGGCGATGCTGGGGATAATGCCCAGCGCCTCGATCAGGGTCCCGATAAGCACAAAGCCAAAGTAGTAGTAGTTCATCACGCCGCCCGCGAACCAGGGATCATAGGGGGGGAACCAGCGAGACTTGATCACCGCGTTTAGATAAGCGACGTCCATAGGCTTTTCGCCGCCCGCCACCGGATGGAAGAGATCGGGGTTCAGGTAGCGAACGAGCGTCCAGCTCAGGAAGAGCACGGCGAAGAGGATCTCGACGTGTAGCAGATCGCGCCAGTTATTCTTAACAAAGGCCTTGAGCGCCATCCAGCGCGCACGTGCTAGCAGCGCCGTCGCGCCCAGCCAGAGCATCAGGATGCCCCACAACAGCCATCGCGTGTGCGTTACCAGATGCAGCGCCGCCAGCAGCCACGCGGGATAGGCCCAGAGCAATAAGCCCACGATGCGACCGAAGCCGTAGCCGTGCAACCGCAGATCCGGGAAGGCCAGCTGCAGCCAGGGCATGGCCATCAGCCCGACCAGCGCCAGCAAGAGCCACCAGACCGCCACGGTCACGACCTGATAACGGTTCTGAGGCGCCTCGCGACGGAAGAGCCGCGACCAGGTCCCGCCGTCGTATTGCACCGCCTGCGTCCTCTCGTCCATCAGCAGCCGCTCGGTGGGATCCCCGGCTTCCTCATTGCTCCCGGCGGATTGGCCGCGCGTAGCTTCCAGGGGCGTCATCCAGCGCGTCTGTTCCGTCAGTGAGACCGGCACCTGATTGGCGATCAGCTCTCGTGAATAGGCCTGCGTCTTGGCGAAGATGAAGACCTGCGGGTGATCGTAGACGCTGAAAGCCTCCTCGGCGGGCGACAGGTAGAGTGAGCAGGGACGGGCGTTGCTGTACCGGGCAGGCGGTGGCGGGAAAGGGGTTTCCTGGTCGGGGAACTGGCACGGTCCCAGTGCTGGATAGGAGATGAATTCGGCGGCTAACTCGAAACCCAACTCGTCCGCAAAAAGCGCGTCGTAGAATGCCACCGTCATTGGGTAGCGCTGTGGCAGGCGCGTGATCGAAGCGTAGAGCCGGTTGCTGGAAAGCACGATGTAGTCCACTTCGTCTAGCCAGTTTAGCAGCTGTTCGTGCTTCTGCGGCGTATCCTCGTCGTAGGGGTGCAGCTTGCCGTCGGACGTGGACGAGAGGCCGCGATACCAGTTATGGAAGGGATCTCGCCCATCAAGGCGCACGGGCAGCGAGTCATCCCAGTGCTCGTTGCCCAGCACCGAGGTGTCCAGCGTGATGGGTGTGCCTTCTTGCAGCAGGATCTGGACGTAGATCTGCTGGCCCGGCTCTAGCGTATAGGGTGTCAACGGTACTGCGATCTGGACAGGCATTGTCTCGTTGATCGCGACGCTTGCGGTGCCTTCTGCGAGCACGTCGGTGCCGCCGGGATCGCGGCTCAACGTGACGTGGACGGTTGGCATGCCGGTCTCTTGCTCATGCTGGACCTTGTTGAGCGTCAGGCGGCTGATGGTGCCGCTGGTTTCCACGGTTAGCGGAACGGTCAGCGGGTCGCTCTGGATGCTCAGCCGCGCGCCAGGTGCGATGGGCAGGGGGTGTCGTTGGCCGGACTCGGTGTGCAGCGTAGCCGCCGTGGACACGTGATGGTACATCCAGCGCGAGGCAGCGACGCGTGTGAAGGGCTGGACGTAGATCTGCATGAAGGCTGTGGCCCATAGGATTGCGCCCGCCAGCACGAGCCAGGGTACCACTCGACCCAACGTGGTGACGAGACGCCGTGTGGGGCGCGAGCGCGGTTCGAGATTGAGGAGCTTGCGTGATCCCCACACACTCACCCAGGCCGCAAAGAGTACAAAGATCGGATAGACGGGCAGCAGGTAGCGCATGGATTTGACCCACTGGACACCTTGGTAGAGGAAGAAGCCGGTGGCCCACGCCCAGGGCAGGAGTAAGATCCACCTGCGGCGCCGGAGCGTATGCCAGGCGATGACGCCCCACCCCAGCCAGGCGGTCAGGCCCAGGGGGAGGCCCAGGCCCCAGATGACCATGTTGCGCCAGGGAAAGATGATGGGCATGCGGTTGGTCCACTGATGGCCGTAGGGTACGTCAATCTCACCGCTGACCAGGCGCCGGATGTAGCGCATGCTCTCCATCCAGCTCTCGTTGAGGCTGACGTTGAAGAAGCCGGGGCCGGAGAAGGCGTAGGGCTGCGCGGTGCGAAAGACGACGGCAGCCAGGACGCCGGAGCCGATCAGGGTTAGGACGGAGGGGAGATCAAGAGTGAGCTCATAAGCGGTTCCTTCGCCGGTGCTACGGCGGTGAAGCACGCCGCCCGCCGCGACGAGCAGGGCCGTCGGCCAGGTGCTGATTTTCGACGCCACGGCGAGGCCGGTGGCGATCCCCGCGATGAGTAAGGGCCAGCGTTTGCGTGTCAACACGGCATAGACGCTGAGCGTTAGTGTCCAGATGACGAACATCGTAGCGAAGTTGTCGACGACAAAGAAGTGACTGTGCTGAATGGGTAGGACGGCGAAGGCATAGAGCGCGCCCGCCAGCAACGCGATGGTTTCGTCGAAGAGCTGATAGGTCAGTGCAGCCAACGCGACAAGCGTCAAGAGATCGGTGAGCGCTGAAAGTGCCCGGCCTACCCGGTGAATGCCTCCGTAGCTGGTAAAGAATCCAGGCGGACACGTCGCGTTTTGATCCGGGGATAGGGTTTGGCCGACGAGCGAGGTGTTGGTCTGGCAGAGCGCATCCAGCCATCCTCCCACGATGCGGGTGACGAAAAGCGGGAAGGTTCCGTAGACGTACCCCGCGTAGCCTTGATTGCTGGGATTCATCGTGGAGACCGCCGGATTCCAGTAATGGTCAAGAGCGCCCAGCGGTTCAAGCGCCGAGGCGACCATGGTCAGATAGCGTTCATCGGGATGCAAATGGGTGCCCTTGTCCCAGTTAAGATTATAGATGCGCACCCATCCGCCCACAAGCAGAATAATTAGGAAGAGAAGTGCAAACAGCCTGCGCGTTGATGTTATCTGTCGAAAAAACATAGAAAAGATTATAGCGTAAAGCAGTCAGAAAACAAGGTGAATCCTAACTTCGCCAGGGCTTACCCCCCCCGCCACTTCGCATAGTCTTTTTACTTGTTAAAGAACATAACCAACACTAAATCTTTTGGTAACCATTTTTATGACTACGCGAAGTATAGCGCTTCGCTTTTTATCCCTTTTACCCTACAATGAAGAAATAGTAAGCCTATTTAGACACAATCAAAAAGGAGATGAGATAACCTATGTTGAACTATAAACCCATCGCCTGGCAAGAGGATCACGTTCGTCTGCTGGATCAGCGACAGTTACCGTGGGAGACCACATATCTTGACTTCAGAAGTGCATCCGACGTGGCCGACGCCATCCGCGACATGGTCGTGCGCGGTGCTCCGGCTATCGGGATCACTGCAGCCTACGGCATGGCGACCGTGGCATACCAAAGTAACGCCGGGAACCCAGAGGAACTTCGGGAGGATCTGCGCGATGCAGCCGAGGTACTCGGTCAAGCGCGACCTACGGCGGTCAATCTCTCCTACGCGCTCCGGCGTGTCCTGGTCCGCGTCGAGCATCCGACCTTGGACTCGGTCACAGAATTGCGCGCGGCGGTACTCGACGAAGCACACGCCATCGCCGAGGCAGAACGCGAGGCCAATGAGCAAATGGGACAAAATGCGCTCCCCCTGATCCCTGATCCAGCGAAGATCATCCATCACTGCAACACAGGGCCGCTGGCCACCGGTTATTATGGTACGGCCCTGGGTGTCATCTACGCCGCGCATCAGGCCGGCAAGGATGTGCACGCCTTTGTGGACGAGACCCGACCTCGGCTCCAGGGCGCGCGGCTGACGACCTGGGAACTAGAACGAATGGAGATACCGTACACGGTGATCGTGGACGGTGCTGCCGCGCACATTATGCGCAGTCGCGGCGTCGATCTCTGCGTAGTGGGGTGTGATCGCGTCGCGGCCAACGGCGACACGGCCAACAAGATCGGGACCTACGGCCTGGCGCTGGCGGCTCACGCCCACGGAATTCCGTTCTACGTGGCCGGCCCGACGTCCACGGTCGATCTGGAGACGCCGACAGGCGACGCCATCGAGATCGAGGAACGGTCTGAGCGGGAGGTCACCCACATCGGCGATTGTCCCATCACGCCCGAAGGTGCGCCGGTGGCGAATCCCGCTTTCGACGTGACACCCGCCCGCTATATCACGGCCATCGTCACCGAGCGGGGCGTGGCGTATCCGCCCTTCGAGGAGAGCCTGAAGCGGATGAAGGAGGAATAAGGGTAGGGGGCACAGGGGGCAGGGGGCATATCAATCGGAGCGTCCAGCAGCTCGCAACGATGCCTCGGCCATCTCCATGGTCTCAGCGGGCGATTCAGGTGCGGTACGTTCAATGCCACGCTCGTGGAGAGCCTGCTTAAAGATTTCCACGTCGATGTCAGCTAACTCGACAGCCTTGCCAAGCGAGACAGTGCCACGCTCGTAAAGCCGACAAGCTGTCGTCTTCGCTTTGTCGATCATGATTTCATTATACTGAGCTCTGTTTCGCCGGTCACGACTGAGTAGAGCAGACTACAACGGCAGGGGAAGTTGATGTGCCGGGCGTTTGCCCGCCAGAAGAATAAACGGCGCAGCGCGTGCTGCGGGGATGTGCAGTTGGCGCAGGTGACTGAGATCACGCAGGGCACCATCACGACGCGCAGCGATGATACGGTCGGCACTCTTGACGCCGATGCCCGGCACGCGCAGCAGCGTCTCCCGGTCGGCGCGGTTGATCTCCACGGGCGCGTCGGCCAGGCGCTGGCGTGCCCAGAGCAACTTCGGATCCGCGTGGAGCGGCAGGTTGCCGTCCTGCGCAACGGGCAGCTCCTCAATATCGAATCCGTAATCCCGCAGCAGAAAAGACGCCTGGTAGAGCCGGTGTTCCC
>DAOTUH010000296.1:0-9782 GCA_034437255.1 Anaerolineae bacterium | reverse complement strand
GGCTATCTGCTGGAGCAGCTGACCAATCCCGCGTTTAACCGGCGCTGGCTGGGTCGCTACGCGGACTGGCAGGCCTTCGGCCTCGATCTGGTGGCGGAGATGCGTCGCAAGGTGGGCGAAGCGTACCCGATCATGTATCGCATCGATCTCTCGCTGGCGCTCAACGCGACCTACGGCGAGCGCATGGACGAGGTGCGGCCGCTGCGCCGTTTCCGCGACGAGCGGACGGTGGAGATGACGCTGGCGTACATGCGGAATCTGGTCGATGCCGGCGTCGACATCTTCGACGTGGATCTGGGCTGCTACGAGAACTGGTGGCTGCCGCACCCGCCCAATGGGATGCCGCCGGGCTGCTTCCTGCCGGTGGCGCGGCTGGTCAAGGAGCACTTCGCGGAGCACGACGTGCGCTCCAACGCCGGGCTACCCGTGCCCGTGGTCGCCGTCGGCAAGCTGGGCTACCCGGATCTGGCGGAGCGTGCGCTGCGTGATGGTGACTGCGACTTGGTGATGTTGGCCCGACCGCTGCTCGCCGATCCGCAGTGGGCCAACAAGGCCTACGCCGGGCGCGTACAGGAGATCACGCCGTGCATCGGCTGCCAGCAGTGCCTGGGCCAGTTCCAGAAGCTAGGGCACTCATACTGCGCCGTCAATCCGCGCACCTACTTCGAGCACGACCTGCCCGATCCGCCGACGCCGGTTCTGCAGCCGAAGCGCGTGGCGGTGGTGGGCGCGGGACCAGCGGGTGTGCAATGCGCCTGTACGGCGGCGCAGCGCGGGCACAGCGTGACGCTCTACGAGCGCGGGACGGAAGCGGGCGGGGTGCTCCACGCGGGCAGCGTCGCGGCGATGAAATACGATGTGGCGAACTACGTCGCGCACCTCAACGCGCGGCTGGCCCAGACGGCGCGCGAGCACGATCTGACGGTGCGCTTCGAGACGACGGCGACGCCGGATCTGTTGGCAGCCGGGGACTTCGACGCTGTGATTGTCTGCGCGGGAGCGCGTTCCGTGCGCCCGCCGGTGCCGGGGGTCGATCTGCCGCACGTGGTCACCGCCGTGGAGTTATTGAATCATCCCGCGCTGGCAGCCGACGCGAACCACGTCGTCGTGGTCGGCGGCGGGGAGGTGGGTTGCGAGACGGCGCACTACCTGGTCTACGAGCTCCAGAAGCAGGTGACGGTCGTCGAGATGCTGCCCAACGTGATGCTGGAGACCTGCGCGGCAAATCGCGGCTATCTGCTGCACTACCTGGAGCGAGCGGACGTGCAGCTGCTCAACGCCACACGCCTGGTGCGCGTTGCAGAAAGCGAGGTCGTGGTGCGGCAGAACGTCGCCGACGGCGTGCCCGATCCGTACGTCACGTGGACGCCGGTGGTCTCCGATGCCATTCCCAATCCGCTGGCGAAGCCGCTGCCTGTCGAAAAGGAGACCCGCACGCTGCCGGCGGATCTGGTGGTGCTGGCGGTGGGCATGGAGCCAGAGGATACGTTCTACGAGGCCTGCGTCCAGGCGCACGTCGCGCCGTTGATCAAACAGATCGGCGATGCTTTCGAACCCGCCAGTATCCTGCAGGCGACGCGGGCCGGGGAGCGGGTGGCGCGCTCGCTATAGCTCCCTCAATCCGCCACAGGTAGCGTGAAGTAGAAAGAGACGCCGCCCTCGGGCCGATTCTCGGCCCAGATCTTCCCGCCGTGCGTTTCCACCGCCAGTCGACAGAACGCCAATCCCAGGCCGTACCCCTGTTTCTCGTAGTTGCTGGTGATGAATTTGTCGAAGATCTGGTCCTTGATCTCCGGCGAGATATGAGGACCGTTGTTGAAAACCTCAACCGTGATCTGCTCCCCCTCCTGCTTGGCAGCGATACGGATAACGCCCTCTTCTGTGAGTACGAATTTGAGTGCGTTGTCGACAAGATTCTGAAAAATCCGTCTCACAACGGTGGGGTCGATAAATGCCTGGGGTAGGTCTTCCGGAATGTTGCGGGCTAGGTTAACCTTTTTCTCGTCCACCAGGGCATGTTGATCGAGGAAATCCAGGAGGCTTGTGAGGGAACAGGCACGTTGTTGAATGTCGAACTGTCCGGACTCCAATTTATTGATATCCAAAATTGCATTGACCAACGTCAATGCTTGTTCTGCGTTTGAGAGTGCCAGCTGGTTGATTTCTTGTGAGAGATCCCGCATCTCTGGATCTTGCAACAATTGGAGGGCGTTGATGACGACCGCAAGCGGATTCCGCATATCGTGAACGAGCATGTGGAGCAGATCACCACGCATGCGTTCCAGGGATTGTTGCTCCGTGACGTCGCGCAGTAAAATGAGCGTGCCCAATAGTTTTTTGCGAGATGAGTAGACGTACTGATGACGGGGCGTCAGTTGACGGCCCAGCGCTGTTTCAAAAATGTCAACCTCATTTTCTGTTGCGGTTGGGCCATCTAAGGATTTATCTGACGTTACATAGTCCGTTAAACAACGGGCTAACGGAGGGCTTTCGTCTTGGAGGAACTCGATAACGTCTGCGAACGGACGGCCCTCCCAGTACCCCCGACTTTTGGACATGTTAAGGAGCTCCAGCGCTCGCTCGTTCACATAACATACGCTCTGATCATCACCAATAAGAAAAACTCCGTCCTGTGAGGACTCCAATATGGCGCGCATCTGACTTTCTTCCCGGCGGCTCTTCTCATAGAGCTGGATGCGGTTCATGGCGGCGGCCCATTCCTGCGTCAGCGCCTGGATCAGGGCGGACCTTTGGGTGGGGATATAGTTTATCTCGGACATGAGGACGCCGGCGATGCCTAAAAGCTCTCCCTTGGGAAGCTTCAGAGGGATATAGGCGACTTGTCGGATTCCAAGGGCTCGTGCTTGGTTCAAAAAGGCAGTATCGTGGCCTCCTTGATGGCTGATAATGACCCGACTCTGCTTCTCTTGACAAGTATCCAGGAAACCGATTTCATCTTCCTCAACCTCTTTCTCTTCCCAAAGGGGCAGGATGTTGGGTGCATCTGGTTTGGTGTAGATTTTCATCCGCCGCCAGGCGTGATCGCCAGACGTGTAATAAGCTGCTCCCAGTGAATCGGATAGAATATCGCACAGGGTCCGTAGGAGGATGAAAATGGCACCTTGCATGTCCATTTGCGTCATCAGTCCTGTGCCTGCCTCGTAAAGATATTGGAGTGCCTGCAATTGCTCGCGCAACTGTTGAGAGAGTTGTGCTCGCCGCACGGCCAGGGCCAGCTGATCGTTGATCGCTTGGAGATACTGGAGATGATCCTTGCTAGGGGGCGTCGGTACCGAAGCTCCCAGGCTCATGACACCGATGGTCTGGCTTTCCAGGGTCAGGGGGATGGCGACCTGAAAGAGAGAAGTGGAGGCGTTTGGAGAAATAGAAGTGTCTCGATCTACCGCGTACGTAGGCTCTCTATCCACAAAAGCCTGACTGATCAGATGATCTTCAGGATGAAGGATCTGCAGCGTCTCGGGAGCTGACGGGGGTAGCCCTTCTGCCCCCTCAAGTTCCAGAGTGCGCGTATCCTGGTTCCAGAGATAGACGGCTCCATACGTGAGGTGGGTGATCTGGAGCGCCTGTTGCAGTCCTTTTCGGAGCACGTCACCCAAACCTTGGGTGCTGATAACCACCTCGGTTACTGCGTTGAGATTTTCAAGGTAAAGCTGTTGCTGTTGAATCTCCTGGAACAAGCGTGCGTTCTGGACGGCCAACGCCACGTAATCGGTGAATGCCGCTAATCGACGTCTGTGCGTCTCGTTGAAAAAGCCTTCGGTGGCACTATCCACGTTGACGAAGCCGACGACCTCATCTCCTATCATGATGGGGCCCCCCACGTAAGACTTGATCCATCGTGACGTTTCTGTCTCTACCCATAGGTCACTATCGACCGTGTTCGGAATCAGGAGCGGCTCTTTATGCTTGAGCATGCGCTGAATATCTGGTAGATCAAGTGGTAAGGTTACCTCCGACATAACGCTTGAGTCGGAGATGAACTCCCGGTACCCACGTCGCCGCACGACGTGGGCTTCGTCATTTTGGATGAACATCACATTGCTGGCATCATGGGGGACGACCCTGTCCAGCTGAGCCAGGATTTCATCAAGCACTTCATTAAAGTCCAGGGATTGGATGAGGGCTTGTAGGGCTTGCGTCATGGCCTCGGCGAGTTGGCGTTGTTCCTGTTCCTCTTGAAATAAGCATGTGTTGTGGATCGTTAGCGTGGCCTGGTTGGCCAAAATCGTTCCAAGTGCCCGTTCTTGCTGGGAAAAGGCGGCGATATCACGGCGACAGATGAGCAACATGCCCATCGTTTCGGTATAGGGCCACAACGGGAGGGCCAGCAGCGTATGAAGGCCGCTCCGCTGAGCAATGTCCACGAGATAGGGTAAGTTCCATGCATCAATGATGTGCAGGATCGTCTCCTTGAATCTGGAATCAGCTCCATGTGCGGGGACCCGTAAGCGTTTGAGAATCTCGAGACAGTCTTGGTCGCCAATCTCGATAGGCTTGGTGCCGGTGGGACCCATACCTTGGTAGAGCGCGGCGCCACTATCTCCTCCAAGGAGGTTCACAGCGGCCTGGAGGAGTTGGGTAAGCGCCGCCGGTATGGTTTCGATGCGGCTCACGTTCTCCAGGGCCGTGTTCAGCAGGTGGTAGCGTTGCAACCAATCATCCTCATGTTTACCAATACGGGAGACGGATGCCACCTGTGCTTGATGACAGATGAGGGTGAGGAGGCCGGCCGCTTTTTCGAGCGTGAGGTTGGTGGGCGGCACTATGGTCCCCTTAAAAGCCACGTGCGCTAAGGGGATAGGGCTATGGATCGGCACGCTCAAGATCCAAATTGGCGGCTCGGAATCATCCTGCAGTGTCAGGCCATTGGGGGGAGTCTGCATCTGCGTTTCCAGCAGTGACTGAAAATGTTCGCCGTCCTTGGCTGGGTCTGTGTAAACCACCATGGGGATTAGACTCTCCTCGGCGTTTATCCAGAGACACCCGGCGTCTGCGTCTAGAGCCTTGGTGAAATGCCCCAGTGCTTCGCGGAGCAGCTGCTCCCAGGATAAATCGTGGCGGGATTGATATAGCTGCCTCAATGATCGGGTGAGCAGACTCTCCTCTTGCTTTTCTTCCAAGGATCTCGTCTCCTTACTCTTGTCAGGTGCCCTGATCGTGCAGCGTGGGGCCTATGGGTGAGCGAACCGCAACCTGGGATTGGGAAAAGTGAGTCTGATAGAAACCCGGCTTCTTGCGACGGATGGCCTGCCTAAAGAAGTGAAAATCTCTTGGGAATTTGTCACGGATCCTACTATATTTCAGGCTATATCATAGCATAAAAGCGCGGAGTTGCCATTTATCGCGGGTTGAGTCGTTATCTCTGAAGCTGATTAGCGTCAAACCTTGGATTTTTCGAGACGGTCGGTGCCTGTTCGCTGGGACTGGAGGCCAGCTGTTGTGTCTAAGCCGCTCTTTAACCGCTTCGTTTGCTCAGAGACTGTTTTGGTTTGCTCCTACGCGACGTTGTGCTAAAATACGTCACATGAAACCACGTATCGTATTTATGGGGACACCGGAGTTTGCTCTCCCCACGCTGGAAGCGCTTTGCGAGAACTACCCCGTGGTCGGGGTGGTGACACAGCCAGATCGCCGGGCGGGACGAGGCCGTTATCTGACAGCGCCGCCTGTGAAAGAGCTGGCGCTCGCGGAAGGCATTCCTGTCTTCCAGCCGGAGAGCTTGAGAAAGATGGAGGCGGTTGAGCACATCCGTGCTTGGAGGCCTGAGGTGCTCGTTGTGGCCGCGTTTGGTCAGATTTTGCCTACCGAGGTGCTGGAGCTGGCCCCGCACGGCGTGTTGAATATCCATCCGTCATTGTTACCGCGCTGGCGCGGCGCTTCGCCGATCCAGGCGGCCCTGTTGGCCGGTGACGCGGTCACCGGCGTGACTGTGATGAAGTTGGACGAAGGATTGGATACGGGACCGATCCTGGCACAGCGCGAGGTCAAGATCAAGCCGCAGGAAAACACTGGAGAGTTAGAAGCCCGACTGGCTCAGCTGGGCAGCGAGCTGCTCATTGAGGTTCTGCCTGATTACTTGAACGGTGATCTGGCGCCGCGCCCGCAGCCCGAGGAGGGCGTGACCATGTCGCGGCGTCTGCGGAAACAGGCCGCTGCGGTGAACTGGGCACGTCCTGCAGACGTGCTGAGCCATCAGGTGCGTGCCTTCGCGCCGGATCCTGGGGCGTTCACTTTTTGGGATGGGCGCCGCTTGAAAATCCTGAAGGCTCAGCCCTTGATCGGTGAGGGCGCTTTGCCTGAGGGGCAGCCCGGTCAGGTCTTTGCCTGGCAAGATACGCCCGCTGTAATCACGGGGGAGGGGGCCCTGGTGCTCTCTCGCCTGCAGATGGCCGGCAAGCGTCCGATGAGCGGTGCTGCGTTCCTTCGCGGTCGGAAGGAAATTATCGGGGACATCTTGGGTTATCAAAAGCCGGGTGAAGCGTAAAAACGCACCCGGCTCTCCTGCTTCACTGGACCGTTCATAGATTTTTAACCCTTCGAGAGTTTCCTGTGCGATTGTTTCTGATCTATTGTTTTGCTATTTTGCTGATTTGTTAAGGAGGTTATATGTCTGGACACAGCCATTGGTCGACGATCCGTCGTAAGAAGGAAAAAGAGGACGCCAAACGCGGTAAGATATTCACCAAGCTGGCGCGCGAGATCGTAATCGCCGTACGCGAAGGCGGCGGTGGTGACATCGAAACGAACTTCCAGCTGCGCATGGCTATCGACAAAGCGCGCGATGTGAATATGCCCAACGACAACATTGAGCGGGCTATCAAACGCGGTACCGGCGAGGATAAGTCGGGCGCCGAGATCATCGAGACGTGGTACGAGGGGTACGGTCCCCACGGCGTCGCGCTGATGATCGACGTGGTGACCGACAACCGCAACCGCACCGTCGCGGCGCTGCGTCATGCGTTGACGCGGCTAGGTGGCAACATGGGGGATCCCGGTTCCGTGGCTTGGCAGTTCGATCGCAAGGGCCTGATCAACGTCAAGACCGAGGTCGATTTTGACACTTTGTTCGAGGCCGCGCTGGAAGCCGGTGCGGAAGACCTCATTGAGGGCGAGGGCGAAGACGATCACCAAGTCTATGCGGTCTATGAAGAGCTGCACGAGGTGGGCGAGAATCTCAAGAAGGCGGGCGTTCCCGTCCGCAATATGGAAATCGTGATGGTGCCCCAGAACGAGCTCACGCTGGGTGAGCGAGAATCTGTGCAGATTCTCAAGTTGATCGATAACCTGGAAGACTTGGACGACGTGCGCCGTGTTTTCTCTAACTTGGACGTCACGGAGGAGGCGGTACAGGCCTTTGCTGCTCAGGTGGCTTGATGCGCGTGTTGGGCATTGATCCGGGACTGGCGATCACCGGCTACGCCGTCGTTGAGGAGCACGGCTCCGACGTGCAGCTCTTGACGAAGGGTGTTGTGCGGACGCCGGCAAACACGCCGGACCCGGAGCGCCTTGCCCTGATCCATGAGGAACTGGGCGCGATTATCGCTGAACAGCAGCCGGATGCCTCGGCGGTCGAAGAGCTCTTTTTCAGTCGAAATGTACGGACTGCGATGTCGGTCGGGCAGGCGCGAGGTGTTATACTCCTAACTTTGGCTAACGCCGGCCTACCCATCGCCGAATACACGCCCATGCAGGTCAAGGAAGCCATCACCGGTTATGGAAATGCGGATAAGCAGCAGGTGCAGGAGATGGTGCGGATGCTCCTCAACCTCTCCGAAGTGCCACGCCCTGACGACGCCGCCGACGCGGTTGCCGTGGCGATTTGCTACCTGCACCGGGCCCGCCTTGACAGTCTGCTGGCGGCGACGTAACGGCTTTTATTGAGGCTCAATGTCATGATCGCGCGACTGGAAGGCACCGTACTTAGCATTGAAGAAAGTGTCATCGTGCTCAACGTGGGCGGGGTGGGATTTGCTGTCGGCGTGCCTCACGCCGACGAGCACCGCGTCGGTGAAGAGATCGTGCTCCACACGTACCTCTACGTTCGCGAGAACGAGTTGGCGCTCTATGGCTTTGACGCGCGTGAGTCGAAGGCTCTCTTCGAGATGCTGTTGGGCGTCAACCGCGTCGGGCCGAAAGTGGCCTTGAGCATCATGGAGACCCTCTCTCCTGAGATGCTGCGCCAGGCCATCGCCGAACGTCGCCCGGAGATGCTGGCCCGTGCCTCCGGCGTGGGACGTAAGACGGCGGAAGCCATTATCCTCCACCTCAAAGATAAAATCGACGCCTTGGCTGGCCCAGCGCCGGTCATGGCGGAAGATGACGCGGACGTGATTGCGGCGCTGACGGCGCTGGGCTTCAGCGTGGTCGAATCCCAGCGGGCGTTGCAGCAACTTCCCCACGGCGAAGAACTCTCCATCGAAGAGAAGATTCGACGCTCCCTGGCGTTGCTGGGTAGCTGACCTCGTAAGCAGAGACGTGATGCTGCAGCGTCGTGGCATGCCTCCAAGAGCTCGGTGGCTCGGACTTCTTGGCCTCTTCTTCTTATTGAGCTGGGCATGCACAGCATGCGTCGTCACGCCTGTGCCCGCCATCATTAAAATCGGCCTTGTGGCGCCTTTTGAGGGCCGTTACCGCTACATTGGCTACGATGCCATCTACGCGGCGCGGTTGGCCGTGCGCGAGATCAACGCCGCTGGCGGTATCGAGGGCTACCGGCTAGTACTGGTGAGCTACGACGACCGTCATGATCCCGCGTTGGCCCGCACCATGGCCCGCAATCTCATCGTCGATCCCGACGTCGTCGCGGTGGTCGGGCACTATCGCCAGGCGACCACCGTTGCGGCCCAGCCCCACTACGCTGAGCAAAGTCTGCCTTTGCTGGCGGTGGGCGCGTGGCTGACCGATACACAGACGTCTACCAACCAGCTCGCCCCGTCTCCCGAGCGTCTCGCCGAAGCGATGATAGCAGAGGCTACCGGTGCCGGAAACGACTGCGTCGCGGTTTGGGGCGACGATGCGTTGGCACAGGCGCTTTCTCAAAGGTTGGATAAGGAAATTCGCTGTCCCCAGGGCGGGGAGCCGGCCTTTGTGCTGAGCACCCTGCCGCCACACGTGACCGGTCTTCATCTCAAGGAACAGCGCGCGGCTGGATGGCAGGGGACGGTCGTAGGCGGGCCGGATCTCGGCGCCTGGGATTTCGCTGAGGTGGCGGGTGCGGCGGTCGCCGAGGGGACCTGCTTTGTCACGCCCCATCCCTTTCCCGAGGATCTACCCGAGACCGAGGCCTGGATCCAAGCCTATGAAAGCCTGGGTCCCCACGTGCCGAAGCCGGGAGCCTATGCGTTGCCCACTTATGAGGCCGTGAATCTCCTCGGTGAGGCGCTGGTTGCGGACATCGCCGCGCATGGCCGTCCGTCGCGCATGGGCATGGTCGATGCACTGAACGCGGTCTCGCACGAGGGCAGATTGGGCACTATTACCCTGGACGCACGCGGAGTTTGGCAAGACGCGCCGCTCTATCTCTACTCCTGGCGCGCCGGTGAGCCCCGTCTGGAACGGATGCTGGCGCCGTAGCCCCGGTTCGTCTATGCGACGGGATTCCGAAGCAGATCGGCTACCGAAACCGCCCTCGCTACCCCAGAACGTGCTTAGACGTGATCAAGGCGAACGATGGCGGGGTTGATGCGGGTGGCAAACGTAACTGAAGACCACCTAATGTGTCTAACCCTCCTTGGAATTGCTTCGTTTGCCCGCGACTTGCA
>DAOTUH010000295.1:0-3056 GCA_034437255.1 Anaerolineae bacterium | reverse complement strand
CATTCTCTTCTTCAAACACCGCTGGCCGCCCTTCAAGCGCGAGACATATCCCGTCGTCCACGTTACGTGGGAAGACGCCAACGCCTACTGCCGCTGGCTCTCGGAGACGACGGGCAAGCCCTATCGTCTCCCCAACGAGCCGGAGTGGGAAAAGGGCGCGCGCGGCCCCGACGGTCGCATCTATCCGTGGGGCGACGAGTGGGACGAGACCGCGTGTAACATCCGCATCAACGGCAGTCGGCCCAGAGGTACAATGCCAGTGGGCGAACATCCCGCCAATGCCAGCCCCTATGGTCTGCTCGACATGGTCGGCAATATCTGGGAGTGGACGCGCAGTCTGTGGGGCCTGGATCTCCGCAGGCCCACCTACGGCTATCCTTACGACGCGGCGGACGGTCGAGAGAACCATCTCGCGGGTAGCCGCGTGCGGCGAGTGCTGCGCGGCGTCTCGTTTTACAATGGGCCCGCCACGGCACGCTGCGCTCAACGGTACCGGTACAGCCCCCGCAACCACTACAATAGCGTGGGATTCCGTGTGGCCCTGGCCCCTGCCGCGTAGGCAGTCACCAAGGAGTTTTTATGCGCGCTGTTTGGATTCGCCGTTTGCGTCAAGTTGCTCAGGTGCTCTTCTTTGCGCTTTTCCTCTACCTGTTTGTCCACACCACAGCCTTCGACGCGCGGCGAACCTGGGCCGATCTCTTCTTCCGCTTTGACCCGCTGGTCGCGCTGACAGCCTCGCTCGCCGGTCGCGCCTTCGTCACAGGCCTGGCCTACGCAAGCATCACCCTGGCGCTCACTCTGGTCTTTGGGCGCGTCTGGTGCGGCTGGATCTGTCCCCTGGGCACGCTGCTGGAATGGCTCAGCCCCAAGGGGCGACGCGCCTACCACGACCGGCCCTCAGAGAAGTGGCGCACCGTCAAATACGTGCTGCTCTTCGTCATGGTGGCGGCGGCGCTACTGGGGAACCAGACTCTGCTCTTCTTAGATCCCATCACGCTGATCTCCCGCAGCACGGCGACGGCACTCTGGCCCGCACTGAGCCGCGCCGTCATGTCCGCCGAGAGTTTTCTCTATAACTACGAAGCGCTCTGGCCCATCCTCGACGTCATCGACGCCAACGTCGTGCGCCCGCTCTTCAAGGGCATGGTCTCCGTCTTCACGTTAGGCGTGCCTATCGCCCTTTTCTTCGTCGGCGTCGTAGCGCTCAACTGGATCGCCGAGCGTTTCTGGTGCCGCTATCTCTGTCCCTTGGGCGCGCTGCTGGGGCTGATCTCCAAGGTCTCGCTGGTGCGGCGCGACGTGGGCGGAGGCTGCGCGCTCTGCGCAGCGTGCAACGGCGAGTGCCCCACCGGCACCATCGACCCGAAGGACGCCTACCGCAGCGATCCCGCCGAGTGCATCGTCTGCTACGACTGTATCGTGGACTGCACACGCGGCGGCGTCGATTTCCGCCTGCAGTGGCCCGATTACGAGGTGGCCCGCCGGCGCGACTACGACCCGCAGCGGCGGCAGCTATTGGCGGGACTGGTCGGCGGCGCGGCGACGGCCTCGCTGGCGAGCATCGAGCCCATCACGCAGACCCAGCCCGCGCACCTGGTCCGCCCGCCGGGCGCCACGCTGACCGACTTCACGTCGCTCTGCGTCCGCTGCGGCGAGTGCATGCGCGTCTGCCCAACGCAAGGCCTGCAACCGAGTCTCTTCAGCGGTGGGGCGCAGAACGTGATGACGCCCCGGCTCGTGGCGCGACTGGGCTATTGCAGCTACAGCTGCACCGCCTGCGGCGAGGTCTGCCCGACGAGCGCCATCCCCGAGCTGATGCTGGAAGAAAAGCGCCACACGCCCATGGGCCTGGCCCGCATCGACCGGAGCCGCTGTCTGCCGTGGGCCCACAACATCCCCTGCGTCGTCTGCGAGGAGATGTGCCCCGTGGCCCACAAGGCCATCTGGCTGGACGAGGTCGAAGCCGTCAACGCGCAGGGCGAGACCGTCACGCTGCTGCGTCCCCGCGTCATCAAGGAGCTTTGCATCGGCTGCGGGCTTTGCGAGTACCACTGTCCCATGGGCGGCGAAGCAGCCGTGCGCGTCTGGTCGCCGACGGAGACCGGCGGCTACTTGGGCGACGAACCTGACTATCGCCCAAGAGAAGGATGAGAGAGGAAGATATTTCGTGTTGCGTATTTCGTATCGCGTATTTCGTATTGCGTATCTCGTATTAGGGAGATTGCCATGTTCGAACAACACCTTCGTCGTCTGCTGATGCTGGATACGGCGGAACGCCGCTTCCGGCTGCGCACACTGCGCCCGTCGGCGCTGGAACACGATCCGCGCGAGGTGTATGGACCGCTGAGCGGTGAAGCGCTCTGCCAGTATCTGCTCCGCGAAGATCCGCAGGCGCTGGTTATCGCGCGGGGGCCGCTGCCCTTTCTCTCTGGCAATAAGACGACGGTGGGCTATCTCTCACCGCTGACGGAGGTGCCGCACTACAGTTTTGTGGGCGGACGCGGCTTCGCGGAGCTGCTCAATCTGGGCCTCGACGCTATCGTTTTCACCGGACGGACAGCGGGCGACACCCCACTGCCCTACGTCGTGGTCTTAGGACATGCGCCACACCTCACCGTCGAATGGAAGCCCGCCGCCGGTATGCCCACGGGCCAGCGCAGCGCCTTCTACTGGCTCCTCGCGCAGGAACTGGAGGACAACCGGGACCGGGGCAGCATCTTCACCGTGGGTGAGGCCGCGCGCCACGGCTACAAGACGGCGAACCTTGCTGTCGATAACATCTACCACGCGGGACGCGGCGGCGCGGGCTACGTCTTCGGTCGACGCGCGGCGGCGCTGGTGCTGCGCGGCGAACCTTGGACGCTGGACGACGTGCTCGGTGAGCGGGCCGACGCCGCGCGGGCGCTGCGCAACACGGAGATCCGCGCGCGGCTGGAGCGGGTCACCGAGCGGCTCTCGCGACGCGACGGCGGCACCATCAACAAACTTTACAACACGGGCAGCGGCGAGCGCCCCACCCTGCCCGCGCGCAACGCCCAGCGTCTCGGCTACCCCCT
>DAOTUH010000294.1:0-6862 GCA_034437255.1 Anaerolineae bacterium | reverse complement strand
AAAGGCGTCCGAGGCGGTGTCGACGAACTCCGTGTCCACCATCTCAAAATCCGCGCGGATGATGTTAAGGGCGTCCTCGGCGCGGGTGCCCAGGAAGCGCCCATGACTGATGCGCACCGGGCTGCGGTGGAAGGTGACCGCTCCCGTGAACATCCAGCCGTCTCGCCTGATAGCATCGGTCTTCTCGATGGTGACGTACTCCCAAAATGAGGGCGCGTCTGCGTCCAGCACGATGACGCCCAGCCAGACCTCGCCATTCTGTGGCTGCAGCTGCACCGACGCCTCTGCTGTCCCTTGGAAGTGCAGCGGCCCACTGGCAAGCAGGAAATCCTCGGCGCCGAAACGCAGCGTCGTCCCTGGGCCCAGATGGAGACCGTAACCGTCCGGCAGCACCAACGTTCCGCTGATGTCCCACGTCCCCGGGGGGATGGTCAGCCAACCCGGTTCATCTGCCCGTTGTACATAGGGATGTTGGCGCAAGGCCTCGTCAAGCGGCGGCGCGACGGGACGAGGCCCTTCTGTAAGAGGCAACGCGTATGAAGGCTGCACCGGCTGAGCGATGGTGTCGGTCAATCCCCAGACGCGGGCGTGCAGTTCGATCTCCGTCTCCGGGGTCGCGGTGAGCGGAAGCGTGAGGCGGACGTAGGGCAATGCCGCTGCATCGGGCGGCAGGGCGCGCAGCACCAGCGCCTCCGAGTCGGCGGGCAGCGGCGGCACGATGTGGGGCAGTGAGGCCGTATCCACCCAAGAAGTGTGGGCCGGATGCGTTTCTCCGTCCAGCCGTATTTCGACGATCTCAACGGGCAGATCCAGCAAATTACCGACCTCCAGCATCAGCGTATCGCTGGGCAGCGAGGCAGCGCGTACGTCGGCGGGACGCACACGATAAGCATAAGTGGTCTGAATCGGCGCCAAGCGCTGACGGCTGAGCTCCTGACGGCGGCGCAGCAGGTTCCACGGGGCACGGAGCACCTCGGCGTCGAACTCCGACTCCAGGGCCGCGCGCAAACGCGCGTAATCCGCTCCCAACCGCGCCTCCAACTCGTCCACGTAACCGGGCTGACCCATCTCCCACAGCGCCTGAGCATAGGCTGCCTGCAGATACGGATCGTGATTGAAGTCCTCCGCGTTCAGGCCCACCAGCTCGAAGTCCAATTCCGGCGAAAAGGGATCGTTATCGAAGGCCACCGGTTCCAGGCGAGCGGTCACCGGGTTGTAATAGTAGCGCAGATTGTGCCAGATCAAGCCGTGGGGCGCGCTCCACAGATCCACCGCCGCCAGGAACTTTCCCATGGTTTCCACATCGAAAACCTCCGGGGCGGGGAGATCGCCGTTGAGAAAGCCGCGCAACAGGCCCACCGCCGTGTCCCGCTGTGCGGAGAGCGTCGGCGAACGATCCACCCTTCCCGAGCTGAACTCGTCGATGACGTAAAATTCCTCCAACGGGGGGGGGATCGTCTGTTCGTCGTAATGAAAGCGTGCTGTCCACAGCAGATCCTCATCGTAGCGTATGATGAGCCCCTCACGCCGCTTCTGGAACTCCAAAAGTTCCTTGGCAAAAGCCTCCTCTAAGGCGTAAATACCCATGTACTGGCCATTGAGCACCACGTGTAGGAAATCGTAGCGCACCCCAAGCACGCCCTCGGCCCGCAGCGCCTCAAGATATAGATACTCATCAAGATACGTCCGCATTGAGGGATCTTGCACTGAAAAGGTCTCCATACCCAGAAGGTAGTGATCCGACCGGGTTTCAATGCGGAAGGACCACTTATCATGCGCCACGTGATCGGCCCAATCCCCTTTTAGACGCAGACGCGCCGGAAGCGTCTCTCCCCTGAACCGCAACTCCGCCGGGACGAAGTCGTCGGCATCCGTCAGCAAGACCCACCGTTCCAGGGCCTCCTGACGCTTGGCTTCCAGTTCCGCCAACTCCTGTGGGTGAATGTCGATGTAGAGCGTTTCCAACAGATCGCCTAACTCTGGAGAAGTCGACGTGGGCGTAGGCTGCGGCGACGGTGTGGAGGCGACAAAGCCCTGGGCACGAGGTTCTGGAGCGTTTGCGACGCCGGGAACAACAACCTGCCAAATCTGTACCCCCAGGAGAGCGGTTCCAACAAGCAACAGCAATACGATCAGCACCAAAGGCCAACGTATCCACCTGGGGCGTAGCGAGGCGCCAGCATCCGAGCGATCCTCAGGCACACCTTCAGCACGAATTCTCACAGACCACCTCCCAACTCAAGCGACGACCCCTTTGAAATCAACCGCCCCTAACACCCCCTGCAAGTACTTCGAGAAACGATGCACACGCACAGGAAATGCCTGCAAAACCTGTGATAGCCGTTTGGTGGCAGCATCATCTACCGGGGCTTTTAACTCCACGACTAGCTGCTCCGGCTGCAAAACCGGTCGGCTCAGGTTCGGTAACAGCGAGAAGCGTTGATTGTAAGCGCGCAGCCGAGTGTCCAACGTCAAGCGCAAGACACCGTCAGGCGTTTCGTAATAGGCACGTTGATAATGGTTGATGAGGACCGGGTCAGCATGAACATCGAGCCAGAGCCGGGCGGGCGCTTCGAGGCCTTCCCGCAGCGTCGCCAGCAGCGTGGGCCAAGGCGGCCCCATCAGATCGAGCGTTCCGTCAAAGTAGATAATCTCCTTCCAGCCCGCCAGTCCCAACCTGCGCTTGCGCTCCAATTGTGCGCCAGAGACAAGTGCCAAATCCGAACCGTACCAACGCAACCGCAGTTTCTCCCGCTGCCCGAAGCCACTCAAGTTGGCGTTGAGGTCCTGTAGATCGAAAGAATCAAAATAGATGTTATTCACCTGCCGGGGCGGATAACTCACGCGCCAATGAGCGGGATGCAACCGCAGCCAGGTTTCAATCTCGGGCAACAGCGCCGGATCACAGGGGATCTTGAATTCGTAACGCGGGATCATGGTGCCGTCTCCCCAGCCGTCAACGGCTCTGTCACGGGCGTGCGTACTTCTGGAGCTGCCGTCCCCCACACGCGGTAGACGACGAACAACGTATCGCCCCCCGCAGTGGTCAAATCCCAGGGCAACTGCAGGCGCACCGCTTGAGGGAGGGCGCCCTGAGGTGATTGCAGCACGAGCGCCTCTCCAGATGCCACAACTCGCGTAGAATCTTCAGGGAAAACCCAGGTCGGGTCGACCGGTCGCATGCTTTCTCCCCCGGCATCCAGCCCCAGGATCAGCAGAGGAAAGGACTGCAAGTTGACAAGGCGGAGCACAAAAGTCCCGTTTTCTCTTCTTCCAATGGCAGCCGAGAGTCCCTGGTCTGGCGCCAGCCAGCTGCGCAAGGCCCGCTGTCGCCGCTCCAATAGCGTCCAGGGCGTCACCGACGTCCCACCTCCTAACACCTGCCACTGGTGTTCAAGCGCCTCCCCCCATTCCTCACGCAGCTGGCTCAGATAGGCGGGTGAGGAAAACTCGACCAGCGCCCGCGCGTAAGCAACCTGCACGGCAGGATCATTGAGGAAGGCTTCGGGCAGTGGCGCAGGCTCGGGCCAAGGCTGCCCCCCACCGACAGGGATAAGGCATTGCGTCGTTGGATCGTAAGTCCAGCGCAGTGAGCGCCAATCGGGGGCCGACTGTCCGGTCCAGAGCGCCGTGAGCGCCAGGAAACGACCCATGGCTTCCGCATCAGTGCGCTCCGAAAGGGAAATCTCACCTGCCTGCACGGCGCGCAGCTGCTCGACCGCCGCTATTGCGTCGGAGGAGCGTGCATCGCCAACGACGGTCACTGTGGCGCGACGAAAGCCCTCCTCAAACAGCAGAGCACCGGATGCACGAGCCTCCCAGGCGTTTTGTGGGTCGAAGGCGAGTAACGGCTCCGCCACAGCGGGCGTCTCCAGTAGATAGAGCCCCCAATCCCGCCCATTGAGACGCAGGCGCCCAAATTGCTGTGTCGCGGTTAAAAAACCCTCACGGCGCAGCGCTTCCAGGTATCCCCACTGCCACCACGCCATCTCCGTCCAGGTCTCGTCCACTGGAACGAGTCGTACCCAGTCGGTCGTCCCTGCCCAACGCAGTTCCAGGGGCCACGTATCGCCCTGCAGCCATGATGCCGGGCCGCCGGGGAGGCGCACATCCACGGTTTCCCCGCCACCGGCACCGAGATTCGCCCTCGCGGACACCGCTTCATCCTCAACGGGCACGTGCGCCCCCTGCCGTAGCGCGCGATCACGCAAGGAAACAAGCAGCTGATAATCAGCGAAGCGCATATCGATAGCGAGCGTGGGGAGTGCCCTGCGTGCTCGCCACGTCGCAAAGGTCGCCTTTGGCGCCTGACCCCAGCGCAGGAGCGCTGTATGCCATCCTTGTTGGTGGGCCAAAAAACCCAAGACGAAGAACGCCAATAACGCAAAAATCACTAATATCGAGGAGACACCGGATCGGGAAGGACGTGCAGAGGACGTTTTGGCGCGTTGAGTGGACGAAATCTTCAATTAGCCCCCCAGCACACGTTCTTGCTGAATGAAACTGATCTCGCGGACGGGAAGGTGCTGCTTGAGATCCTCCACCAGATCATTGAGAGCCTGTGGATCGTCGCACGAGAGGAAATAGGTGAGTTGCAACAAGCCATCACGAGTGTCGAGGCGGCGGAAATCGACGGTCGGAACGTGCTCCAGCAGCCGTGAGTTGACCTGTTGAAAGAGCGCCTGCTGCTCCGCACCGTCATCAAGTGCGATGTTGACGTAAAGATTACTCGTCTGGGGCGTCCGCGACAGCAACAGACGCACGGCCATGTAACCTAACACGACCAGGACACCTATCACCGTCGGCCAGCGCTGATCCGCCCCCACTCCCAAACCAATGGTGATAGCGATGAAGAGAAACATCAGTTCCTCCGGCTCCTTGATCGCCGTACGGAAACGAACAATGGAAAGGGCGCCCACCAGGCCCAGCGACAGCGCCAGAGAAGATTTCACGATGGTAATGACCAGCGTTGTGGTCAGCGTGAGCACCGGCAGCAACCGCGCGAATTTACGTCGATTGGACAGGCTCTGCGCATAATGTTCGTAATACCAGGAGACGTTCAGGGACAAAACTAACGCAATGGCAAAATTCAAGACCAAGTTAGCTATAGATACTGACGGAGGCGCACTAAAATCCAGCATAATTAAAACTCCTTAGCAGACTCAAGAAACAAAAGGAAGGCTATACCAAAGGGCGCCGCACACTGTCACCAGGGAGATCAAAAGCAGAGCCATGAAATCAGTGGCGGTCATCCGCCATTGGACCAACCGGCGTACCGGCAGCCAGGTAGCCGACCTAATCGCCGCGAACGCCGTATTGTACTTCGGCGTCTGATCCTGCACAATTGTTGGGAAGGTCCGCTGTAAATCTTTCTGGATCTCTTCAATGACCCGCTCCATCCTATGGCGCTCTGCTTCATCCGCTGCTGTATAACGAATTTCATTCAGTTCCAGTTCAGCTTCAGCCCATTTCAGATTTGTGCCCCAACTCTTCGTCGAGCATAAGTCCAGCGTCAAGGTGGCAAAACCTCCCACTTGGTCTTCCAAATAAATTCGTCGGCGGTTTTGCTGCAAGGTCAGGACGGGCTGCACCTCGTAAGGATCGATATCCAGGGCGCGAAATACAGCATTAAACTCCTCTCGCTGGTCCTTATTGACCAGACTTAGCAGAGGATGAGCAGCGTCGATTGAACTACCCTCGCCCCTGGTAGGCACCTCAAACTTGATTTCCGAACGGGCAACCTGGGTGGCGTCATCGCGATCCAGTTTAATCTGCAGAAGTTGGCGCCCATCCTTTTCCATGGCTGGGCCTGAGTTTACGACGCGCGTTCGGTGACGCACGCCCCCATCCCTCGACAACATGTGCAGACCCGGTGTATCAAAATACGTGTCAGTGAAGTCTTCGTCGCCAAACGCTACTTGGAAAACATAGCCGACCTGATTGAGCCACGAGGGGTCCGCGTAACGCGTCTCCAACCACTCCCAAACTCCATCAATCTGATCGATGGGCACCCTAAGCTTGACCTCGTACTCTATGCGCGCGCCATCGACGTCCATATCGGGGGCATAATGAGAGCTGTCCTGATCAGTTACAGCCGCAGAGGCAGGGAATGCGTAGGGGGCTGGAAGCAATAGAAAGGCCAGAAGCGATATAAGTAACAACCATGATTTGTTCATCTTGATTATCTATACTCAATTTTCAGCGTCTGAATCGCCATCGTTACTAAGTTTACCATAGCAATCGGGCGCAGCGCGTTCAAAGCAACGACAACCGCAGAATGTCGTGTATAGCCGCCCTCCCCCGATCGCCCAGGAGGGCATTCTAACATACCTAAAAGCTTTTTCAAAACGCAAGCGGTTCTGGGGCTTTCTATGGCCTCTAAGAGCCTCCCTGGGATGTTTGCCCAAGTCATTACCCCGGGCTACGTTTGCCCGGCTTTCGTCTACGCAAGTTCTCGAACACGAAGAGCGTCTTCGGCACCAAACTCGCTTTGAAATCCCGCAGGGGGCAAACGAAGCAGTAATCGAAGGGGCCATCCCGCTTATGGGATGGCCCCTGGTTATGGGATGGCCCCTGGTTATCGATGACTATATTCGGTCAAACCGCGACCTCGGCTTCGCGTTCAAAGGTCAATCGCCCGTCGCGTGCGTCGACGCGCACGACGTCGCCCTCGCCGAAGCGGTCTTCCAGCACCGCCATGGCCAGCGGGTCCTGCAGCTCGCGCTGGATGGCTCGTTTGAGCGGGCGCGCGCCGTAGACCGGATCGTAGCCTTCTTCCGCCAGATACCGCTTGGCGGCCTCGGTCAGCGTGACGTCCATGTGCTTCTCGTCCAACAACGTCTCCAAGCGGCGCACCTGGATG
>DAOTUH010000293.1:0-3678 GCA_034437255.1 Anaerolineae bacterium | reverse complement strand
ACCGGCGATCACTACGTTTACACCTATGACCGCGTAGGGAATCGCACCTTCTACAGTGACACGGTGACGACTCACGATTATACCTACAACGCCGCCAACCAACTCATCGCCGTCGATGGCGAAGCGTACAGTTACGACCAGCGCGGCAACCTGGTCGCAGCAGACGGGGCCACCTATCAGTACGATGGGGCCGGGCGGCTGGTGCAATATCACCAAAACATCAACCTGACCGAGTACACCTATAATGGCGATGGCCTGCGCGTGCACCAAACGGTCTACGCCGATTCGGTGATGCCCTACGCCAACACATTCACCTGGGATTGGGCCTCCGGCGTGCCGGAAGTGCTGAGCTCAACCACCGGCTTTGGCGGCTCGCCTGTGACCACGCAGTACCTGGTGGGCCACGAAACGCTTGGCTGGCAAGAGGGCAGCGAGTGGGCCTACGCCTTGCCCGATGCCTTAGGCTCGGTGCGGCAGGAGGTGGACGCAACAGGAGCCGTGGTCGATGCAAGAGCCTGGTCGCCGTATGGGGTGGAGTTCGGGGGCTCACCGCTGGGGCTCGGGTTTACGGGGGAGTGGCAGGATATCGGGAGCGGGTTGACGTATTTGAGGGCTAGGTGGTACAGCCCGGGGCAGGGGCGGTTTACCCGAAAAGATCCATGGGAAGGCGAACCTATGCTTCCTCAATCACTGAATCGTTGGACTTACGTGGTTGGAAACCCTATTAACCTCATCGACCCCTCAGGATACATTTGGACTGAGGATGGCGCACGGATTGTTAAGAAGTACAAGCAAGCCTTCCTGGCGAGTGCACGAAGACACAATCAGATTCCAACTATGGATGACAATGAGTTTGCGGCTTTGATTGCCTCAGTCATGGTTCTTGAGAACCGCATTGGCACACCTGATGATATTTCGGACCCAAAACGTAGCAAAATGATGCAATCTATAGAAAACCTAGCCGTCGCCAATGGCTGCCTAGTCACTGGTCACGATTTGTACGACGCATGTTCCCATCCGCTATTGCAACTCATGCTAAATCAAGCCATCCCCAATTATGAACCCAACTTAGATAGGTGGGATCGTTCTCTTTGTACCAAGTACTTGCAAAATGAGCACCCTGAGGGTTTATTGGAAAATCCCTATCAAACTATGGCAACTGTAGGATGGGGAAATATGTCGTTGCCCTCGGCTGAGGGACTGTGGCAGTACGAAGAACTCAGTCCTCTGAAGACGACCAATGCCTTGGGTATAGAAGTCGATATTCCCAACCCATTTGATGCACAGACGGTGAGTTCTCCTTTGGGGGCAACAGGTCTTTATGACCCCACTCGGTTGCAATCCTACCAAATAATGGGACGTCAACTCCTTGATCCCAAGATGAACATTGAGTACATTGCCGCACATTTGGAAGAAAGTGCTCTGAGAAGAATTGCTATAAATGAACAGCCATCAGCTTTTATGGCTGCGGTTTGGCATACACGAGGTCTACTTACAAAGGAGGCTATTAGGAAATCAAGGTGGGGTTGGGGAAATGCTAAATATGCTGTCCAGGATGTATCAAAAGTTCTTGATATATGGGGCGAGACATCAGGTTACCTAGTGAATTCACAAACAGAGCCAGATCTGTATTGGTTAGAACTTCAGAAAGCCCTGCAAGACGCTGGTTCACAATAGGGTAATTGGAGGTATGTTTGGTGAAACACCATAGACGAACTTTAGTATTTGTCGCTATTTTCATTGTGTGTATGGCAATATGTTTTTCATGTTCATTGCTAATGCAAGGCTGGTATAGTGCAGAAATAGCCAGACTTGAAACCTTATCACCAACGCGGGTAGATGTAGAAGCCACACGAGCAACAGAATTGCTACTAACAGACTTATATGGTGAAGAAATCAGGAATGTGATTGAGGATTTTGAAATTCAATGGTACGGAGTATCTTCACTAGATGAAACTACAGACCTTTCAAAGATAGCTACAGGACCATATCTTGATGTATATGGCATCACAGATCAGTTAATTATGCAAATGGATCCTAATTCAGTGTGGCCAATTGTTACTTCGGCTCGAGTGAGGTGGATTCAGGTGGCTGAGTATAGTCCAGAGCGTTTTAAGGCTATTGCAACTGTAGACTGGGTTTATGACCGAATGACGCCACAAAAAGAGATCGTTCATAGTGATATGGAAACTCAACACTGTCGAGTGTATGTATTTGTTCGTGAGCATGATAGATGGAAACTTGCGGGGCTATTTAACACCACTCGTCTCACAAGGGATAGTTTGATGTATCAATGGAATCACGCGCCTGAGTGGTTGAAGGCGATCATTGGGGATTTACCCAATGAAGGATTCTGCAAGCAGTAGTGAAATTGGTTTGAAGACAACGGCTTGGGCTTAAAACCAAGCCGTTGTCTTTTTGCACCACATCCACGCGCAACCCGGCGTGTTCACCGTCACCAACACCGATGGTGGCAGCGACACGCGCACCGTCGCGCGCGCGGTCACGGTGACGAAACTTGCGGAAGTGACCGTCATTGAGTATATTTACGATGACCTCAACCGCCTCACCGCCGCCGATTACTCTACCGGCGAGTCCTTCACCTACGCCTACGACGCCGTCGGCAACCGCACCGCGATGTACACCTGGGATGCGCGTGGCAACCTCATCGCCGACGGCGCCTTCACCTACGACTACAACGCCGCCGGCCGGATGGTGCGTGCGGATAGCGTGACGGGGACCGTGGTCTACACCTACACCGCCGCCGGCCTGTGCGGGATCGAACTGCCTAATGGTGTTGAGACTATCTATGCCTACGATGCCGACGGACGTCTGATGGAGATTGAGCACCGCAACGCCGCCAGCGACCTGCTGGCCCGCTACGCTTATACCCTGGACGCAGTGGGCAACCGCATTGAGGTAGCCGAAGAGGTATTGATATCCTCGTCGGGTGAGACGGGAGGCTCGGTGCAGGCTGGCTCCCCAACGCCCGGAGCGGCTGTCCCAGAGGAAACTCTCATTGTAGCAGAGTATGGACACGTAACCTCCAATGGAGAGCCGGACGTGGCCTACGCACCTGAGCAGGATCAATACCTGGTGGTCTGGAGCCATTATGGCGGCATTGGCATGGGGCGGAGTGTATTGGGTCGCATAGTCTATGGCAATGGGAAACTGGGGGCAACGTTCACTATTGCACCCCAGGCAGAAGGCATAAGCGATCCGCGTGTGGCCTACGATGCTAAATCCGGCCGGTATCTGGTAGTGTGGGAAGAAGAAAAACGGGAAGAAGATGAAACGAGAGAAGAAGTAGCAACCGGGATTCAGGGACAAATGATTGATGCTCAGGGCAATCTCCTGGGGAAACCCCGGTTGCTAGCGTATGGAGGCGCCCAACCGGTATTAGCAGTGGATCCCAAGGGAAAAGACAGCTTCCTGTTAGTCTATATTTATCACGGTAAATCATTTTCTGACCCCGACGGTCTCTATGCTCAGCGGATCAACAGTAAAGGAGAGACAGAGGGCGATCCCATCCTGCTCACCACCGCTGATGTGAGCGCGGCGGACGCAGCATACGATGCGAAAATGGAGCAGTACGTGGCGGTCTGGGCACAATTTGGGAAGGAAGGAGGCTCAGAAATTTATGGCTGTGTTGTTTCTGAGCAAGCACTTCGTCCCTTC
>DAOTUH010000292.1:0-2114 GCA_034437255.1 Anaerolineae bacterium | reverse complement strand
GGCTCCTAACAGGAGCAAGACAAGAAAGAAGATCAGGATATCGCGCGTTTTGAGGCATAGATCAATGGACGTCATTCGCAAGAAAAGCGCGCTCAGGCCCAGGGCGAACACGCCAAAACAGAAGAAGATAAACTCCTGAGGATGGATAAAAATGGGTACACAGCCGATAACCGCAGCTGACAGACCTGCCCGCCGGCTTCCTGACTTTAGATAGCGAAAAAACAACCCCAAGCCCATCCACAGACAAAGCGTACTGATCCCCCAAGGATATACAGCCGTGCGTGTCATCTGGACAATCTCACTGCTCGCCAAAAACACCACGGCGGCGACCAAACTTGCGAGGCGGTGCTCCAGGATCATGGTGCCAACGGCATAGATGACGACAAAAGATATGGCTCCCAAACAAGCGTTGCCTATTCGCCATAAAGACAACACGTCCACCCACGCTGTATGAGCAACCGCAGCCAATATTGTGTGCCACACGCCATAAGTCTCCGACAAAGGTGCATCAGCCTCAAAAGGATTATTGGGGATAATTTGTTGACTCTCAAGCGTCTCACGCACTTGAGCAATATGAAACCACTGATCCCCTAAGTAATCAATACGTGGCCCATTCTGCACAATAACACCAAACCACAACAGAGCGATAAGGAGCACTGGAATTAAGACAAAAGTGAACGATACACTCTTCCGAAAATCGCGGACTCTATTGGGAAAGAATATAAGCAAAACAGACGTACCAACGATGTCAAATCCAATCACTGACATGCTATAGTACGCCAGAGATCCACTCAAAAAATGGACAGCATACGACAAAAGGATGTTCAGACCTAAGCTCCAGCCGATCGCCAAAGCAAAAAACTCAGGAATCTGCACGTGTTCTCTTCGGTAGGCGAAGAGGGTAATCACAAGTCCTGGCCAAACTATGTAGAAAAAAAAGCTCAACAAGCAGCGAATGATTTCCTCAACAGTGATAGGGATCATCATCGATAAGCCTTCCTTATTGATAAGGATGCTTGTAATCCTTATCGAAAAGCATCGCAAATAACAGAAATTGTATGCCAAACGTGGTCAGAAAGGTGGCAAACAACGCGCTGGTCGCCGCAACTACCCCACCGAGAAGTCGAAAAATAAACAAGTACATCCCAAATATCAAACCAAAAGGGAACAATAGAAGTCCAAACAGATAGAATAATACAAGTGGATGAAAATCTCGAATGATGTATTTTTCTGTAAGTCGCTTGAAGAAACTGCGCCCCAGTTGAAGCGAAAAGCGCAGAAACGTACGTCCGTAGCGAATGCCAGAGCTTTCGCCTACACCGTAAATAGCACGAACCGGCACATCCACGACCCTTTGTCCTAAAACATTCAACTGTACTAATAAAGAGTTTTCAAAAAAATAACGTTTATCAATCTTATCAAATTCCAACAGCTCTAGTGCATGCCGAGTGATCACAGTGTACCCACATTGCGGATCTGATATATGCCAATAACCTGAGACGATCTTGTTTAACATGGACAACGTCGCATTGGCAAAGTAGCGGATTTTGGGCATGTAGCGCCAAGCTTCCCCATTTATGAAGCGGTTACCTTTAACATAGTCAGCCCGCCCAGCCACAATTGGATCAAGCAGTCTAGGCAAATCATCCGGATCCATTTGTGCATCACCAGCCATAACCGCAATAATATCAGCACCTTCCGCCATGGCACGGCGATGCCCACTTAAAATTGCTCCCCCAACACCCTGATTAGTCTCGTGCCGGATGAGAATCACTTTATGTGACGCATCCTCACAATAGGATTGCACTATCTCACTGGTTTTGTCGTGACTAGCGTCATCCACAACAACGACAAGATCAACATAGTCGGGCATAATCTCTATAACGTGCCCAATCAAGTCCTGTTCGTTATAGGCGGGTACAGTCGCTGCAATCGATTTGTCTTTGTACATGTCGACCTCTATCTTCCGGCTCAAAATTTTACATGCAAGTGTAACACATCTCCGATCACCTCAACCCGGCCCTCCCAGGCACCGAGGTCTCTCAGCTCCACCGAGAGCACCTGCCCTGCCCCATCCCTCACGCGCAGATAGACGTCCTGCTCGCGACGGTTGC
>DAOTUH010000291.1:0-27578 GCA_034437255.1 Anaerolineae bacterium | reverse complement strand
GTCCAGTTGTCCGACGACGCAGAAGCCCAACTTCTCATAGAAGCCTCGGCTCTGGAAGCTGAAGGTGCGCAGCCAGGCGTGGTCACATCCTCGCTGACGGGCCTCCTCTTCGGCCAGCGCCATGAGATGGCGTCCTAACCCTTCACCTCGCAGCGCCTCCGCCACCCAGACATCTTCGATGAGGAACCAGCCCCAGTACGTGCTGCCCACGAGCCCGCCGACGAGCTGCCCGCTCTCGTTGCGAATGTAGACGTCCAGCGGGTCGGTGCCCGAACGGCGCGCCTCGCGGTGCGGTGGCGAGACGGTGTCGTTGTAGGATTTGAGCTGCTTGCGGATGAGCGCGCGATGCACCTCGTCGCCCTCGTGGGTGACGACAAATTGGAGATTCGCTGCACCGGACTCTGCTTTCTCGCCGGAGACGACCACACCGGCCTGCAGCGTAGCGTGAGCCCTGATGCGCTGCAGTTCACGGCGGATAGTATCGTGATACGCTTGTTGAAGCCACCGCGTCACAGGCCCGGGCTGTCCGTCCCCCACCTGTTGCTCGTTGACCTGGACCACGGGCATGATCTCGGTCGTCGTGCCCAGCAGGATCAGCTCATCCGCCTTGGTGAGATCGCTCTCGAAGATGGGAAACTCTCGCACGGGGATATCGAGTGCCCGGCACGCTTTCAACACCACCTCGCGTGTGACGCCGCCCAGGATGTTATTCGTCACCGGCGCCGTGACCAGCGTGCCGTCAAAGATAGCGCAGACAGTCGTGTGCGAGCCCTCGGTGACGACGCCATCGCGCACAAAAACGGCGTCGTAGGCGTCCTGCTCGTACGCCTGCTGGCTCGCCAGGATGTTGGGCAGCAGCATCAGCGATTTGATGTCGCAGCGCGCCCAGCGAATGTCGGGCACGAGCACGATTTTGACGCCCTGCTCCCACTGCTCGGTCTTGGGCGTGACGACCTTTGCCTGCATGTAGATCGTCGGTTCCGGCGGCGGATCGGGGAAGTGATGCGTGCGCGGCGCGACGCCCCGCGTGATCTGGATGTAGAGACTGGCATCAGTCTGCGCGAGGTTGTTTTTGTGCAGTAGCAACGTGCAGGCTTCCTCCAACGCAGCGAGGTCCGGTTTCGGGATCTCGATTTCCTGCAGGCTGCGGCGGAGACGGGCGAAGTGCATGTCCGCGTGGAATAGCACGCCTGCGTAGGCGCGGATCACCTCGTAGACGCCGTCGCCGAAGAGAAAGCCCCGGTCATCCGGCGAGATACAGACTTCCTCCTTGGGCACAAATTGACCATTATAGTAGACGATCATAGAAAACAATCCCCTTCGTTAGATTTTCACAGCTCCAGCGCGGCAACTCGCTACCGCACCTTGAGCAGAAGCAGCAGCAACAGGGGCGTGAAAACTGCTTGCAGCAGCATAAAACGGACCAGCACCTGCGTGTTCGACCAACCGAGCTGCTGCCGCACGTGATCGTGCAGCGGGTAGCGGACCTGCTTGAAGATACCAATCTTGAAAAAGCGCAACAACGCCACCTTGAGCAAGCCTGTCGCGCCGTTGAGCAGCACTATTCCTGCCACCACAAAGATCAGAAAGGGGTTGCCGCTGCTGAGGATCAGCACGCCGAGCAGAAAGCCGATGGGCCGTGAGCCCGCGTCGCCCATGAGGACGGTGCTGGGAAGTGCGTTGTGCCAAAGATAGCCCACCAGGCAGCCAGACATAATAAAGGCGAGCATGGCCCATTGGGCTCCGTCGGGGTAGTGAGGCACCAGCAGATACTGCGAGATATCTTGATGGCCCACGATGCCGTAGAGAAGGCTGCCCAGATAGATGAATGCGAGCAAGGAGAGACTGCCGGAAAGCCCATCGACGCCGTCGGTGCAGTTGGTGGCGTTGATGGAGATCCAGATAAGGCCCGTCGCCAGCGGCACGAAGAGCCATGGGGAGACGGTGACGGGGGTCTTGAAAAGCGGGAGCCACAGGGTGAAGTCACCCAGGCGGCAGACGGAGAGCGCGCCAAGCAGGGCGATGCCCAGGTCGATGAAGGCCAGGCGATACTCGCTCCAGCCGCCGTTACGATCATCGAGATAGCCCTCGAGCGCGGCCAACAATAAGCAGCCAAGAATCTCCAACGTATACCAACGGAACGGCATGACCAGAAGACAAGCAAAAACGAAAAGGGGGATGAAAAAGATGCCTGCGCCTACCGGCTTGCCAACGCTCTGCCGCGCGCCGATGGCGTGGGTGCGCCCCTGATCCCGAGGGAGCAGGGGCCAGAAGCGAGGGAGTAGATACCAGGTTGTAATGGCGGCGATCAGGACGCCCAGGCCGATGAGAAAAAGATACGAGGTAAAAAGGCGAAACGGTCCGAAGAACGTAATGAGTTTTTCACCCAGCCAGGGTAACATGCTTTTCCTTTCGGTTTTGTGTATCGCTTCGAGAATATTATCATTCTATCCGATGCACATTTCACACTATCCTCGTGAAGGATAATGACGTTTCGATGAAAGTCAAACATCTTGTGACCAAAGTGGAGTCACATAACCAAATGCTCGGAGCCCCCGTCTCGGGGACGGTCTCACCAAGACCGAGATGTTTGCGGTCAGCCGTCCCCGGGACGGGGGCTGGGAGCAGAGGGTGAATAAGGCTAACGTAAAGAAACTTTTACGGACGTACTTAGGGCGTTCCCAGCCAGGGGACTGGGATCATGCAAACTCTCGGGCCATGCTTGCGACGTCCACTAACAATGATGCAGCGCTAGAGAAATCGCCGCCGCCCATGACAGGACTTTGAAGTCGCTATTGTGAAGCGCGGTCTCGACCTCGTCGCGCGAAAGGCGCAGCAACTCCTGCTCCTCAAGATCGTCGGCGTCCGGCGCCGCTGTACGTACTGTGCCACGAGCCAGAAAGAGATACGCCGTGCCCGCGCCCCGATTGCCGTCCACAGCGTACTCGCCCAGCGATGTCCAATCAGATGCCTGATAACCGGTCTCCTCCAACAATTCCCGCTTTGCAGCCACCAGGGGGACTTCGTCGGGCTCCAGATATCCGCCCACTGGCGCCAGCGTGACGCCGTCCACGCTGTATTTCGTCTGCCGGAAACACAGAAATTCGCCCTCCGTGGTCATCGGCACGACGATTACATAATCCGGCATCACCAGCCAGGGCCAATCCTCAATCACCTCTCCATCCGGCAGTTCAATGGTGTGCATCTCGACCGTCAGGAATTTACTATGGTCAAGCACCGTCCGCCGCTGCAACGTCATCCATGACTTCATCAATACCTCCTTGGGTTGTTCCAGGCTCCATTGTAAGAAGCATGGCAAGGAAGACAAGCGATGCTTTGCCTCTCTCCGCTTTAGCGTTAAAATTAAGTCAACAGACAGCCTATTCTGAGCAGGGCGCTATACGAAATGTGGAGGACGAGGTGGGAAATCATTCCCTCACCAGATTTTTGGCGGCACTACTCACCGGCATACTCATGCTCGGTATGATCCTGGGCAGCATGCAGCTGACGGAAGTGGATCCCAAATTGGCGTGGGTCCGCCCGACGCGCGTATCCAGGGCCCCGACGACCACGCCGTTCCCCACCGCGATTCCCGATACGCCAGTAGCGACCAGCACGCCCGTTCCCACCCTGACGCCGCGCTCTGTCTTGGTAGATGTATGTGAACCTCCGTCTGGCTGGCGTCCTTACGTCATTCGTCCCGGGGACACATTGGCGCGGCTGGCGGCCCGGCTTGGGGTTTCCCTCTTTGTCCTGATGCGTGAGAACTGTCTCGGCTCCGCTGAGATACAGGCCGGGGACGTCATCCATCTGCCGCCGGGATCAGAGATTTCACCCCCCACACCTGTCTACACCTGTGGCCCGCCCTGGGACTGGAAGTTGGTGCGGGTGCAACCCGGCGATACGCTCTATAGTTTGGCCCGGCGCTACGGAACGACTATCCGGGCCATCCGGCAAGCCAATTGTATGCAGGACTATACCATTTACATTGGATCGCAGATCTATCTGCCGCCCAAGATGGTCATTATCCCCACGCCAAGTCCCACGGCGTCCCCCACACAACGCCCCTCTGCGACGCCAACGATGACACCTTCTACCACCGCATCACCTACCCTGGAGCTAAGCATCACGCCGACGCCGGTTCCTACCATCACGATTACGGCCACCGTCGTGCCGACGCAGACAATCACCGTCACGCTGACCTCTACGCCAACGCCAAGCGAGCCAGTATCGCCCACGCTCACTCACACACCGACGCCATCTCCCTCCCCCACCGCGTCAGGAACCATCACTACAACGACCCCCTTGCCGACTCTTACACCGACACCGACCACGACCTCCACCCCGGGACCTACGGCAACCTCCACCGCGACGCCGACAGAAGGGCAGACGCCCACGTCCACGACAACGTCTTCTGCGTCCACACCGACAGAGACCAGGACCCCATCAACGCCGACGTTCACACCGACGCCGCGTCCAGCTTCCCCAAAGCCCACCACCACCCCCATACCCGCTGACTAACACGACGGCCCGGCGTCAAACCAAGGAGGAAAAATGCTGAACAAGGAGCATGCAAAACGTTACACAAGTCTGATCATTGTTCTTTTAATGCTGCTCAGTTTTGCCTGTACCATCAGCGGCGAGGTCAACGTCGATGGCCCACTGAACGAGGAAGCGACATCGGCTAATACTGAGGAGACTGAGGAGGCCACAGAGCCGACGGACACACCACCGCCCACCCCGACCGAAGCACCGCCGCCGGAAGCGGCTTCCCCCACTGACACGCCAACTGAGGAAGCGTCCCCTGAAACCAATGAGGAGCCAGCACCGGCCGAGATCCCGGAGAACGTGGAGGATCCCATCGAAATGGCTGCCCAGTCCATCCCGGAACTAGAGACGCTGACGCTTGATCCCTCGGACGGGGGCCTGGGCTATCTGGGCACGTTCCGCCAGCGGCTGACGGTCAACGTCAGTGGGGAGAGCGCAGGCAACGCGACGTATATCTACGAAGCCGACGTCAACACGGACCAGCAGGCTCTGCATATCACGCTGACAGCCGAGGGCGAGATCAGCAGCGCCATGCCGTCGAACCAGGTACAGTTCATCTGGATTGACGACCGAGCCTGGGTCAAGATCGGCAATCAGCCGTGGAGACCTATACCAGAGAACGTGGCCGAGGCGCAGTTCGATGAGCAGATCGTCGCCGTTGGAGATTTCTTGCCGTATGTCCCTGTCTTCAAACGGGTGGGCGAGGAGACCGTCAATGGCGTCGCCACGGTGCACTATACCTACAGCGCCGAGAGTCTGGCGACCGAATACGGGACCATGAGCGGCAGCGGCGATATCTACGTTGCCAAGGACGGCGGTTACATCGTGCGCTACACTTTTAATGGCACCGGCACCTTTGAGAACTACTATGCTGGCAGCGGTGACATTCTACTCGTCTACGACACCTACGATGTAGGCGCACTCATCGATATCCAACCGCCCCGGCGGTGATCTCAGGCGGGATCATCAGTTGCTGGCTATGAACTTTTCCCACCGGTGATTGTACATAAGTTATCTTGCAAACCGGCATTAGGTAGCCGCGAAATCCATTTCGCGCTTCAGAGTGCGCGATTTAGAAATCGCGGCTACATTTCCCCAATAATTTGTCTTATACCCGCCAATCTTCTGTTTCTTGACATGCGCTAGAGTCTGTGCTATAAATGGGTTTGTTAGAGGCTGTGAACGGAAAGAGTACGTCTCAAAGCGGGATTCTAGAGAGCCGGAGCGCGGTGGAAATCCGGTATCAGCGCAGAGAGGGAATGGGTCCGGGAGCCACTCGCCGAACGGGAACCAGTAGGTAGAGTCGGAAACGCCACCGTTATCAGGGCGAAGGACATCGCCGAAGAAGGCTGTGTCTGCAAAGAGTGAGGCTGGCTATGCTCAGTGACGCGCCATCACCGGCGCGTTTTGTTTTTGTAGCATTGTAAGCCTAACCAGGGTGGCACCACGGGTGTACTTCAACGCTCGTCCCGATTCGGGGACGGGCGTTTTTTGTTTTCCAGCATCAAGTATCCAGTATCCAGGAGGTACAAATGAACGAGAAGAAGAAGCGTATTCTCACAGGGGATCGGCCCACAGGCAAGTTACACCTGGGGCATTACGTTGGTAGCCTTCAGAATCGCGTGGCGTTACAGGACGAGTACGAGTGCTTTTTCATCATCGCTGACCTGCACACGCTGACGACGAAGCCGGAGAAGGAGCACGTCGAGGCGCTCTCTCAGAACATCTACGACATTGTCCTGGACTATCTTTCCGTCGGCATCGACCCGGAAAGGAGCACCATCTTCCTGCAGTCGGCGTTGCCGGAGACCTTTGAGCTTAACCTGATCCTGGAGATGATGGTGACCTTCCCGCGCCTGGCACGCCTGCCCAGCATCAAGGAGATGGCCCGCGCGGCGAAGATCGACGAGGAGAGCGTGCCCTTCGGCCTCATCGGCTATCCGGTGCTCCAGGCCGCCGACATTCTCCTGCCCCGCGCGCACCTGGTGCCCGTGGGCAAAGATAACGTGGCCCACGTCGAGGTGACGCGCGAGATGGCCCGGCGCTTCAACCGCCTGTATGACCGCGAGGTCTTCCCTATCCCCGACGTGATGGTGGGAAATGTGCCCACGCTGGTCGGCACCGACGGGCAGGCCAAGATGAGCAAGTCGTTGAATAACGCCATCTTCCTCTCCGACGACGAGAAGACAGTCAACCAGAAGGTCTTCAGCATGTACACCGATCCTAACCGCGTCCGCGCCGACATCCCCGGGCGGGTCGAGGGCAACCCGGTTTTCATCTATCACGACGCCTTCAATCCGGACGTAGAAGAGATCGACGACCTCAAGGCTCGCTACCGCAAGGGCAAAGTCGGCGACGTGGAGGTGAAGCGGAAGCTGGCCCGCGCTATCAACACCTTCTTAGACCCGATCCGCGAACGGCGTGCCCGATACGCGACGCAGCCGGGCAAAGTCGAGGAGATTCTCATGGCAGGCACACGCAAGATGCAGAAAGAGGCCGCGCTGACTATGGAGAGGGTCTACGACGCCATGGGCTTGACGGGGCCAAAGATTCGCCGCGCTATTGCGCAGGATGAAGCATTCCGGCTGTTGGAATGAGTGATCGAGTAATCTAGCAGTACATATAGCAGAAGGAGAAAGACAATGAGCAAGCAATCCATCCCCACACGTTGGTACAATCTGATGGCCGATCTATCGGAGACGCCGCCACCGCCGCTGCACCCGGCGACGCACGAGCCTATGGGCCCCGACGATATGGCACCGCTCTTTCCCATGACGTGTATCGGGCAAGAGATGTGCCCGGACCGGTACATCCCCATCCCGGAGGAGATTCTAGACGTCTACGCGCTCTGGCGGCCCAGCCCGCTCCGCCGCGCCCGGCGGCTGGAGGAAGCGCTGGACACACCGGCGAAGATCTTTTACAAATACGAGGGCATCAGCCCCGTCGGTAGTCATAAACCCAACACCGCTGTCGCCCAGGCGTATTTCAACCGGGAGGAGGGCGTGAAACAGCTGACCACCGAGACCGGTGCGGGTCAGTGGGGCAGCGCGTTGGCCATGGCTGGCGCTTTCATGGATATCGACGTCAAGGTGTACATGGTCAAGGTCAGTTATGAGCAGAAGCCCGGTCGCCGCATTATGATGCAGTCCTTCGGTGCCGAATGCGTGCCCAGCCCCAGCACGGAGACGAAAGCGGGCCGGGCCATCCTCGAGCAGGACCCCGATTCCCCGGGCAGCCTGGGCATCGCCATCGGTGAAGCGGTGGAGTTGGCGCTGGAGAACGACGACATCAAGTACAGCCTGGGCAGCGTGCTCAACCACGTCCTGCTCCACCAGACCGTGATCGGTCAGGAGGCCATGGAGCAGATGCGTGACGCGGGCACCTATCCCGACGTCGTCATCGGCTGTATCGGCGGCGGCAGTAACTTTGCCGGTATCGCCTTCCCTTTCCTGGGTGAGCAGCTGCGCAATGGAAACGATATCCGCTTTGTGGCAGCCGAGCCGGAGGCCTGCCCGAAAGTCACCAAGGGCGTGTACACCTACGATTACGGGGACACGGCCAAACTGACGCCGCTGGTCAAGATGCACACGCTGGGCCACACCTTCGTGCCGCCCGGCATCCACGCCGGAGGCCTGCGCTACCACGGCATGGCCCCCCTGGTCTCGCTGGGCAAGGAACTGGGTCTCATCGAAGCGCGCGCCTATCCGCAACTGACCTGCTTCGACGCTGCCATGCAATTTATCCAGACCGAGGGCATCGTGCCCGCACCGGAGACCGCGCATGCCATACGCGCCACCATCGACGAGGCGCTGGACGCCAAAGAGAAAGGCGAAGAGCGCGTCATCCTCTTCAACTTCAGCGGTCACGGCTTCCTGGATCTGAGCGCCTACAAGGCCTACCTGAACGACGAACTTGAGGACTATGAATACCCCCAGGAGAAAGTAGAAGAGGCGTTGAAGCACGTACCCAAAGTCTGAGCGCGTCTATGATGATCGGTGGGGTGCACATCTACAGTGCGCCCCACCTGAAAAACAAGGTGGTACCCAAATCAAGTGCATCGCACCCACAGCAGGTGCAACGCACTGAACGGGGGCGCTTGCCCGGGCGATCTACCTGGGAAGCAGGCGTCTTCGCCGGGCTTTGCGGAAGGCGACGTAGAGATTTTCAAAAGCGTAAATCTGTGGATAGAGATGTTGTATCCGTTTAGTTTTTTGAGAGGTGCGACGCACTTAGGGATGTAAATGCCGCTGAATCCTCATGAACGATGCAAGAAGCCTCTGGATATCATAGACTTAAGTTCGAAAGTGCGTTGCACCTGTTGTCTGCTCACAAAACTAAACGATTACGAGATGTTTATAGGTCTTCATAGGTTCCTCTAGCTACGCGAAATTCGAGCGGCTGGGGGCTTCGCCCCCAGAACAAAGGACAAAGCCCAAGGCTCAAGGAACGGGAGGAGAGGTTCGGACGCAACGAAATCCCCTGTCGTTGCTCCTGAGCCTAGGGTAGTCCCTGCTGCGATAGCCGCAGCGGCTACCATCTGCCGAGTTCCACCAGTCACCGCCCCGCAGCACGCGATACTCCCCCTCCTCCGGCCCGGTCGGGTTCTCCCGCGGCGACTGTGCATAGTAGTCCTCCGCATACCAATCCGCCGTCCACTCCCAGACGTTCCCTGATAAATCCAATGCACCTATCCAACTGGCGCCGCCAGGATAACTGCCCACCGGCGCGGTAAACTCATAGCCATCATCCACATCCTCGTCGGCCCGATCACGACGCGGACAGTTCTGATCGCAATAGTTCAACCGTGTGCCATCAAAGATATTTCCCCACGGATAGATCAGGCTTTCCGGCCCGCGCGCCGCGTACTCCCACTCGGCTTCCGTCGGCAATCGGCCCCCGGCCCATGCACAGTAGGCATCCGCATCGTGCCAGGAGATGTGTACCACCGGGTGGTCATCCTCCGCCTGACTTGCGGGTCCCTGCGGGTGCGCCCAATCTGCGCCCTCCACCCACTCCAAACCATCGTCAGTATACGCCCAACTGCTCCCGCTCTCCTCTGCCGTCGTTTCATGGTCGGCGGCTGCAACAAACTGCCGGAACTGCGCCACGCTTACCTCGGTCTGATCCAACCAGAAGGCATCCAACGCCACCGTATGCACCGGTTCCTCGTCCTCGTCGCCCTCTGTACTGCCCATCTCGAACTCGCCCGCCGGGACGTAGACCAGGGTCATGCCATCCGTCTCGCGGGTGCGCGTGTCACCGGCTGCCAACGTCTCGGGCTCCGGCGGCGGCTCTGTGGGCGTAGCTGTCGATGTCGGTCGTGGGGTCGATGTCGGTGCCTCCACCACGGCCTCTTCGGTAACCGGGGTATCTGTCACCTCAACAACCACGGTCGGGGTCTCGTCTCCGTTCCCCGCGAGGGCACTCAACCCCACCCCCAGCAATACCACCGCCACCAGCGCGCCCAGGGCCCAGCCCCACACGGGTACCTGTTGCCACCACGAAGGCTGTCCAGGGCGTGCCGCTGGGGCTTCCTCTCTCCCCAACGCCGCCGCCATGGCCTCCGCGCTGGGCCAACGGTCGTCGCAGGCCAGCGCCATCGCCCGCTGCACCACCTCGTCCATCCGGGCTCCAATGCGGCGGTCCAGGGCGCGGGGCGGCTGGAAACTCTGCGGGTAGGCCATGCGATCGGTGGCTGAGGGCGGCGCCTGGCCCGTCAGTGCGTGGTAGAGCGTTGCGCCCAGGCTATAGATATCGCTGCGGGGTTCGGTATGGCCCGCGTGCTGGCTGTACTGTTCCGGCGGCGCGTACTCCGGCGTCCCCGCCCCCCGGATGGCCGTCCGCGTCCGTGGGTCGTCGGGGTCCCAGAGTTTCACCAGCCCAAAGTCCACCAGCACCGCCTGCCCCTCGGACGTGAGTACCACGTTCTGGGGCTTCACGTCGCGGTGCAGCACGCCCTGCCGGTGGCAGTAGGCCAGCGCTCCCAGCAGCTGTTCGGCCCAGGTTCGCACCTGGGCTTCGTCTATTGCCCCCGCGCGTTCGATCCGCTCGGCCAATTCCTCCCCCTCCACGTACTTCATGACGAGGTAGGACTTGCCGCCCTCCTCGAAGTAATCGCTCACGGTCACGAGATGAGGATGGTCAAGGCGCGCCAGGGTCTGGGCTTCTTGGGTGAATTGCTGGCGCAGCCGGCTCAGCATGGGCGCGTCCAGGCCGGGCTGCGGGACCAGCTCTTTGACAGCGACAGGAATGTTGAGCCGCGTGTCCCAGGCGCGATAGACGGCGCCCATCCCGCCCTGGCCTAGCAGCTTGACGATGCGGTAACGATTTTGCAGCAGCTGTCCGGTGGTCAACGGCATACGGCCTCCTTACGCAGAAGTGCAGTGCACATTATACTGTCATAACCATTGTACTCGGTTACCGGAATCGGGTAAAGACCTGGCGCGGCGGGCAAACGAAGCAGTTCCAGGGTGGCTCAGACGCAATAGACGGCTTCCAGTCATGTTTGCCATGCGCATCAACCCCGGCTTCGTTTGCCTTGTTTTCGTCTATGCGGATTTTAGGGCGCAGAGAGCGTTTTCGCCAGCTGACTTGCTTCGAAATCTCGAGGCGACGAGAGTGCCATCCACCTGGGATACAAGATGACGCGTGAATCAAGTGCATCGCACCGAAAGCAGGTGCAACGCACTGTTGTGACGCACTAGCGCATGCTCAGTCGCAAGGGCCCCCCGGTTGCAGCATCGGCACTACCTGGCTGACGTCCTGGCGCGCACAGAACACAATGTCGTCTTCCTGCTCAATGCGCAGCACGTGTTGACCGCTGGCCGACGCACGGAAGGGCGTCACAATATCGGGATAGGCACGCGGGAGCCGTCGGGCTGCCTGCGCAGCGTCGGTGAGTTCATAGTTCTCGACAAGATTCGCCAGCGTCTCGACCAGTACGCCTGCACAGACCGCGTCATCCAGCACGAAGCGACGCCACTTTCCCGCGCAGACGATGCCGATGTCCGTTTCGTGTTCCTCTGCCAGGGCAAGCGTCCGCTCACAGCACGCCGTCGCGTTCAGCAGCGCACCGACGAGCACGGACCGCGCCCCGGCAACCCGCTGCAGGGCCGCCGTGCCGTTGCTCGTCGTGAGTACGGCGCGTTGACCGCAAAAATCCTCATCTACCACCGCGACCGGCGAATTGCCGTAGTCGAAGCCGGGTAACGCGACGCCATCGCGCTCACCCATGAGCAGGCAGTTCCGTTCGTGGGCCAAGCGCCGGGCCTCATCGACCTCGCCCGCCACGTAGACCGTCTCCATGCCCCGCTCGAAGAGCGTGACCAGCGTGGAACTGGCGCGGATGACGTCAACGACGATACAGACCAGGTGCTCCCAGTCGTCAGCCTGTTGCGGGACCAGTGCGACGTCAATCTGCATGGTGACCTCGCCTACCAATAATGGTGAACCTGATCGCGGATGCGCTCACGATAGAGGTTGTGAATCCCCACCATGGCCTCCGGCGGTAGCGGCGGCAGATCAGCAGCGGCGGTGTTGTCCTTGATGTGCGCCGGTCGCTTGGCGCCGGGAATGGCGCAGGTGACGGCGTCGTCCATCAGAATCCAACGCAGCGCCATCTGGGCCATCGAAACATCCTCCGGTTTGTAGGCGCGCAGCGCCTCGGCGGCTTTCACGCCGCTCTCGAAATCGACGCCGGCGAAAGTCTCGCCCTGGTCGAAGGCTTCACCCTCGCGGTTGAAGTTGCGGTGGTCGTCCTCCGGGAACGTGGTATCCAGCGTGAACTTCCCCGTCAGCAGGCCCGAGGCCAGCGGCACCCGTGCCAGAATGCCCACCTTCTTGCGCAGCGCTTCTGAGAAAAAGAGATCGGCGGGGCGCTGGCGGAAGATGTTGTAGATGATCTGCACGGTCTGCACGTTAGGATACTCGATGGCCTTGAGCGCCTCCTCGACCTTCTCGACGCTGACGCCATAATAGCGGATCTTGCCCTGCTGCACCAGGTCATCCAGCACACCAAAGACCTCCGGGCGATAGTAGACCTCGGTAGGTGGACAGTGCAGCTGCACCAAATCCAAAGCCTCTGCGTCCAGATTCTTGAGACTGCGCTCGACGAAGCGCGTCAGATTCTCGCGATTGTAGCCGTCGGCGGTGTGGGGTAACAGACGGCGCCCGGCCTTGGTGGCGACGAAGAGCGTCTCGTCACGCTCCTTGAGCAGGCGCGCCAGCAGACGCTCGCTACGCCCGTCACCGTAGACGTCGGCGGTATCGAAGAAGTTGACGCCCATGTCCACCGCCTGATGCAAGGCAGCCATGGACTCCTCGTCTGAGACCTCGCCCCACGATCCACCAATAGCCCAGCAGCCCATACTGACCGTAGACACTTTCCAACCCGTGCGTCCTAACTTACGATAGCGCATAGGAGCCTCCTTGTTCAATGACGGCTGCCCTGGAAAAAGGGAGAGCCAATAGAAATATGGGGCATATATTGTGGTTGTGCACCCTGAATGACTTAACATCACCTCACTCGCTTCGAGCGGATCGCCAGATCCGCGACTTCAGCGGACACCGCCCAACATATATGATAATTAGTCACTTAGGGGGTTGTGCATAGCACAACCTAAATATATAGCACCCTCCTCTCTACTGAAAAACTTTTTCCAGTAGAGTCGACGACAAATCAAAAACGTAAATCGAAAAAAATCGGCATCTGATCAAACCGCTCAACCCACCGAAGGAAAATTGTGCTCAGCAAAACGTCGAGTAGCCGGTGACAAAATGACCTACAACGGTGGATTTTGCTCAGTGTGAAAAACCCCCGGGATGGTGTAGAATACGCGACAGCATGAGGTTGCCTTCCAGGATAGATCCTCTAAGTCAAGCTTACCAGCAGCCTCGCTATCTTGCAAATCAGATCTCGCATCGTGTTAGGAGGATGCATGCCCCAACCAATCCTCAAAGAAGAACATGTCCCCGAGGTCGCGGTCTCCAACAAAGCCCGCAGCACCATCTACGTTTGGAAGATCATCTTCATAGTTCTCACGCTTGTCGTTCCTTTCGTGGTGGAAGCTACCATCAAGCCAGAAGTGGGCGACCTCCCGGGCATCGCGCGCTTCCGCTGGGCCATGATCGGGATCGGGCTTGCTATGGGATTGATCATCTTCTTCAGCACCTATTTTTTCAAGAAGAAGCACTACGCCCAGGGGGAGGAGCAATTCGATTTTATCACATCTTTCCTAATGTTCTGCTAATCGTCAATTGATGGATAGATAAGTGCATGGCTCCACAATTTAAAACTCAAACCCTTCCCAGTCCCCCTCCCCGGGGACGGGACTGGGAGCATGTTAATTTGCGGGGGCTGGCGTTGAACTTAGCTATACATTATCATTCCGGCGAAATCCCAAAAAATCGAGAAGATTTGAACTAAAGATAAAAATCCGTTATAATGAGGGTTGAGTCTCGCTGACGTTCAAAGCGGTTTAGATCAATAGTGTTCAGTTTGACTTTTCCCTGTTATCTTTACACGACTGCCCTGACCCAGTGATCATGGAAAGTCGCTTTTCGAAGCCCTTGGGACCAGGGAACACCTCGGTAGGGACCTAGCGGCAAGCTTAGATTTTCAAATAGCCTCTTAGTTTGAAACACCTTATAAGGATCTATGACTAGAAGTAATCAGGCGCGTATAACAGAGCATGCCTCGCAGCATGCCTCGCTTCGCTTTATCGCCTGCCTGGGTATCATGGTTGCTGATGTGATCGGTCGCCCACTCCACCACATCCCCGCTCCCGGACGTCTGGTACTGGTCGACAAAATGCAGCTGCACACCGGCGGCTGCGCCGTCAACGTTGCCACAGCCCTCGCCCGGCTGGAGATTCCCGTGGAGGTCATCGGCAGGGTCGGCGCCGATCCCTTCGGCGATTTCCTGCTCACCAAACTTGATGAACGGGGCATCGGTCGGCAGGGCGTCTCCCGCGATCAGGAGGTGGGCACCTCCGCCACCATGGTCATGGTAGATCCCGACGGCGAGCGGCGCTTCGTGCACTACCTCGGCGCCAACGCCCGGTTGACGCCAGAGGACATCGACCTCGCGCTGGTGCACCGCGCCAAAATCCTGCACATCGCCGGAGCGCTGGTTCTGCCCGGCCTTGACGGCGAACCCACGGCCCAGCTGTTGAAGGCGGCCCAGGCGCGCGGCATCACCACCTTCCTGGATACCGTCTGGGACGACACCGGACAGTGGATGCGACATCTGGGCCCTGCTCTCCCCTACCTGGACTACTTCGTGCCCAGCCTGCCGGAGGCCCAGGCGCTGACGGATCTGCAGGCGCCGGACGCCGTGGCGCAGGCGCTGTTGGAACACGGCGTCGGCACGGTGGCGCTGAAAATGGGCGCCGACGGCTGCCTGGTCGCGGCGCAGGACGGCTCCACACTGCGTGTGCCGGCTTACGAGGTAGAGGTCGTGGACGCTACCGGCGCCGGAGACGCCTTCGCCGCCGGTTTCATCGCCGGCGTCTGGCACGGCTGGCCCCGGAAGAAGACAGCGCGCTTCGCCAACGCCGTCGGCGCCCTCTGCGTCACCGGGCTGGGCGCCACCGGCGGCGTCGGCTCCCTGGAAGCCACGTTGACGTTCATGGATAGGACGCCTGTGCAAACCTGACAGACTGAGGATACCCTATAAGGAGCAGACAATGGAGAAGTTCGGATACCGTTTTTCCTTTGGCCCGTGGAACATTCATGCCGGCGCCGATCCCTTTGGCCCTGAGGTGCGACCGGCGTTGAGTTTCGACGAGAAGTTGGCGGTCTACAAAGAGCTGGGCTTCGACGCTGTGCAGTTTCACGATGACGACGTCGTTCCGAACTTGGACGATCTGACGTCGGCTCAGATCAAGCAGGAGGCCCGGCGCGTCCGTGAGCAAATCGCCGACCAGGGTCTGGTGGCGGAGTTTGTGGCGCCCCGCCTCTGGGAACATCCCCGCACCGTCGACGGGGCCTTCACCGCCAACGATCCCGGAGACCGCGCCTACGCGCTGGATCGCGCCAAGCGCGCCGTCGATATCGCCAACGAGCTGGAGACCGATCTGATGGTCCTCTGGCTGGCACGGGAGGGCACTTATCTGCGTGAGGCCAAGGACGCCGCGCTGGCTACGCACCGCCTGCTGGAAGCCATCAACACGTTGTTGGACTACGATCCCCGGCTGCGCATCGTCATTGAACCGAAGCCGAACGAGCCCATGGACATCGCTTACGTGCCCACCATTGGGCACGCGCTGGCGCTCGGCATGCAGACCGCCGCGCCGGAACGCATGGGCGTGCTCATGGAGACGGCCCACGTGGTGCTGGCTAACCTCGATCCCGCCGACGAGCTGGGATTTGCGCTGGCTTTCGACAAGCTGTGGAGCGTGCACCTCAACGACCAGAACGGTCCCAAGTACGATCAGGATCGCGCCTTCGGAGCCGTCAATCTGCGTCGCGCCTTCAACCAGGTGCGCATCCTGGATCAGCACCGTTATTGGGAGAAGGGCATGGTCGGATTGGATGTCAAGGCTCTGCGTACGCAACCGCCGGAGGCTGCCACCCGGCATCTGCGCAACAGTATGCACCTTTTCCTCAAACTGGTCGAACTCTCCCGCTCCCTGGATCAAGAAGAGGCCAGTGCGCTCATCGCTGCGCGGGATTATGAGGCGCTGGACTGGTTGATTCTGACCCACTTGCTGGACGAGAACTGATACAGCACATCAGGAGACCCAGATGAACCAGACCCAAGAAGTGTCCAAGCGAAAGAAGATCTCATTCTCTCAGTTCCGCGAGCTCAATGTCCTGGTCGCCCTGTTCCTGCTCTGCCTATTTTTCTACTGGCGGCGTCCGGAGATTTTCCTGAAGCCGGCGAATATAGCCATCATCATGCGCTTTATCGCCACCTTTGGCATGTTAGCCATGGGTGAAGTGCTGGTCATCATCACCGGCGGCATCGATCTGAGTGTTGGTTCGCTGACGGCTTTGACCGGCGTGATCACCGCCTGGCTGATGCTAAAAGGCGCTTTTGGGCTGCCGCCCTTCAGCATGGGGCTTGCCATCGCCCTGGCGCTCTTGATCGGCGCCCTGATAGGCATCTGGCATGGGCTTTTCATCACCCAGCTGGGCATCCCACCTTTTATCATCACGCTGGGCACATGGCTGATCGCGCGGGGTCTGGGGAGCTTTATCACGCGCGGCTACCCGCAGGTTTTTCCCTCGGGATCGCCGTTCCTCGTTCTGGGACAGGGTAGAATTGGCAGTATTCCCATCATGTTCCTGATTCTCCTGGGCATTGCCTTCATTATCTCTGTGATCCTCAACCGCACGCCGTTGGGCTACCGCATCTACGCCGTCGGCGGTAACATCGAAGCGACACGGCTATCCGGCGTCAACGTGGACCGCGTCCGCATCTTCTGCTACAGCACCAGCGGCTTTCTGGCGGCTTTAACCGGCGTGATCCTTGCCTCGCGTCTGGGACAGGGGACCCCCACCGTGGGCAGCGCTTACGAGCTCTGGGCCATCGCAGCCGCCGTAATCGGCGGCACCAGCCTGCTGGGCGGCGAAGGAACGGTGCTGGGCGCCATCCTGGGCGCCGCCATCGTCGGCGTCATGCAGAACGGCATGGTGCTGCTCAACGTCTCCTCGTATCTGCAGGATGTCATTCTGGGTGTCGTCCTGGTCATCGCCGTCGTCTACGACACGTTACGCCAACGGGCACAAGGCTGATCTTGAGATGATCTTACTGAAAGTCTCTCTTTAGCAAAAGTCATCACTGACTCTACTGAAATAACCATCAACCTTACGCAAAGGTGCCAAGAACGCTAAGGAAATTGGGCCTTCAGGATTTCGCCGGCTCGAAGTGAGATATTAATCACAGACTTCATAGATTCATACAGAAAATCGATGAAAATCTGCGTAATCTGTGGAGAAAACTAAAATCGCTTTTTTGACTTCACTGAAATAACTGGGAAAACTCGAAGTTTTCCGGAACTTGACACTACATGTAGATTTTTCGTAACCAAAATCACTAGATGTAGGGGGTAAACTACTAAAACTCCGAGTTTTGGACCTTTTTTCAGGGCAGCCTTTTTTAATCACTTTACAAAATCCAATAGAGCGGCAACTTAAAAATCTTGGCGACTGTCCGACCTGTGGTCGGCGGCGTTTTTGTGGGAGGTGCAGCCTTTTTCAGTAGAGTCATCACTAAAAATGGATATATTTGTGCTCGATTTAGTCTCTCGCTTTTAGTTTTTCGCAAAGGAGGTGAGAACGCTTAAGTAAAGAAAGTGGAAATTGATGGAGGTAATAGTTCACGTAACTAATGCCCAAATGACTATAGGAGGAGGTACCCGAATGAAACGCATTCTGACCATCTGGTTCTCGTTACTGGTAATCAGCAGCCTGATATTGACTGGATGTGGAGGCGCTACGCAACCACCGGAGGAAACAGAACCTCCACCCGCTGAAGAGGAAACCGAGCCCCCACCGGAAGAAGAACCCGAACCGCCGGCTGGAGAAGACACCAAGATTGTTGTGATCGGGAAATCCGTGCATCCTTACTGGTCCAACGTGGAACTGGGCGTCAAGGCCGCCGGCAGAGATCTGGGCTTACCCGAGGACAACGTGATCTTCTTCGTCCCACCCACAGAAGACGTCGCTGCGCAGACACAGACCATGGAGACCTATATTGCCCAAGGTGCCACAGGCATCGCCATCGCTCCATCTGATCCCAACGCCCTGGAGTCCGTCATGCGTCAGGCGGACGAGAACGGCATCATCGTCACCACGCTGGACACCCCACCCGTCGATGACTCCGTCTCCAAAGTCTACATCGGCACAGACAACTACTCCGCCGGACAGATCGCCGGTGAGACCCTGAAGCAGCTGGTCGCCAGCGGCAAGGTGGGCATTGGGCGCGGCTCCGATACCGCCCTCAACGCTCTGCAACGTACTGACGGTTTCTTGAACGCTATCGAGAGCACCAACCTGGAGCCCCTGGAACCTCTGAACGACAAAGAGGATGCAGGACGCGCCCTGGATCTGGCCAACTCGGCCATCTCCGCCAACCCCGACCTGGCAGCAGCCTTCGGCGTCTACGCTTACAACGGCCCCGCCTGGGCCACGGCGATCAAGGAAGCCGATATGGTCGATGAGATCAATCTGGTCTGCTTCGACGCCACCACGGACATCATCAACGGCATCAAGGAAGGGGTCATCGACGCCACCGTCGCTCAACGCGAATACGATATGGGCTACAAATCCGTCGAGCTGATCTACAAGATCGCCACCGAGGGTGAGGACGCCGCCATGGAGGAGATGGACGTCGTCGACGGCGTCATCGACACCGGCGTTGACATCATCACTCAAGCCAATCTGCAGGATTACGCCGCCGGTCTGGACGACAAAAACATCCCCTACGAATGGACCGTCGAGGGTTGGGAGCCTGCGCAGGACGAGGTCGATCAGTGGGGCGAGGCGCCGGAACCCAGCGGCGAAGTTCCCGAAGAGCTGACCTTCGCCTGGATCCCCAAGGCCTTGAACAATCCCGTCTTCGAGGTGGGCCGTGATGGCGCTTTTCTGAAGGCCGAGGAGCTCACCGAAGAAACCGGCGTCGATGTTGAAGTGCTTTACGTCGCCTCCGTCAGCTCTGACGCCGCCGAGCAGACCCGCGTCGTCGAGGACGTCATCGCGCGCGGCGTCGACGGCATCGGCATCTCCTGCAACGATCCCACCGCGTGTGAGGACCCCATCAACAAGGCCATTGAGGCCGGCATCCCCGTCATGACCTGGGACTCCGACTCACCGGACAGCAACCGCTTCACCTACCTCGGCGTGGACAACTACGAGGGCGGTCAGGCTGCCGGCGAACTCCTGGTTGAGTTCATGGGCGAAGAGGGCGAAGTAGCCCTGCTTACCGGCGTCCCCGGCGCCTTCAACCTGGAGGAGCGTATCCGCGGCTTCGAGGATTACGTCGCCGACTACCCCGACATCGAAATCGTTACCACCGTCTACTGCAACGACGACATCAACCTGGGCGTGCAGGTGGTCGAGGAGACCATGCAGGCTAATCCTGATCTGGACGGCTGGTTTTTCGTCGGGCTCTGGCCGCTCTTCGCCGAGCGCGGGTCCATGCCCATCTGGGAGGAAGCCGCGCTGGAAGGCGGGATGATTAACGTGGTCTTTGACACGCTGCCTGTGGAGTTGGAGTATCTGCAGGACGACTACGTCCACGGCCTCGTCGGTCAGAAGTACTGGGGCTGGGGCTACGACACCATCCAGATGCTCTACGATTACATCGTTAAGGGCGCCCGCTACGATGATTTCACCAACTCTGGCATGGACATCGTCACCAAGTGCAACGTCGACGTCATGGCGGAGATGTGGGAAACCAGCGACTTCACCCAGGAACTGCCCGATCCCTACGCCTGCCTCGACTAGCGATTTCGTTCTGGAGCTCGCGACACCGGTGAGGGGCCGTCGCCGGTCGCTCACCGGTGTCTGGAAGCCCGATGCAAGGGCAGCGAGCCTGCTTCCCGTTTTCATGATCGTTGGTGAGCCAGAGGCTCGTGGAGACTCCTTTGTAAAAAGGGTCGATGAGGAGGAGCCGTTGAACAACGAACAGACTTATGTCCTACGCATGGAGGGGATCACCAAAGCCTTCCCCGGTGTACAGGCGCTGGATGACGTCGATTTTGAGGCCCGGAGCGGCGAAGTCGTCGCCCTGGTCGGCGAGAACGGCGCCGGTAAATCCACGCTGATGAAGATCCTCTGCGGCGCTTACAGCAAGGATGCAGGGCGTATCTTCCTGGAAGGCAAAAAGGTAGAAATTAAAAGCCCTCATCACGCCCAAGAACTGGGCATCGCCATTATCTATCAGGAGTTCAATCTTGCGCCGAATCAGAGCGCGGCTGCCAACATCTTTCTGGGACGGGAGCCGCTGCAGACGGGCCTTGGTCAGTGCCTGGGGCTGGTGGACCGCCAGCGGATGGAAGAGGAAGCCCAGGAGTACCTGACGCAAGTGGGCGCCGGGGTCTCACCCAGTGAGCGCATCCGCCGGCTCTCGGTGGCGGAACAGCAGATGGTGGAAATCGCTAAGGCGCTGGCTGTGGAATCGCGCATCATTGTCATGGACGAGCCGACGTCGGCCCTGGGCGAAGACGAAGTGGAGACGCTGTTCCAAATTATCAGAACGCTGAAGGAGCAGGGGCTCCCCGTGATCTTTATCACTCACCGGCTGGAGGAGGTCATGGAAGTCGCCGACCGGGTGATCGTGCTGCGTGACGGTCACCGGGTGGGCAGTATGCCCATTGAAGAGACCACGCCGGACAGGATCATTCAGATGATGGTCGGACGGAAACTCACGGAGATGTTCTACAAAGAAGAGGCCGATATCGGCCCTCCCCTGCTGGAGGTCAAAGGGCTGACCCGGCGCGGCGTGGTAGAAGACGTCAGTTTCACCCTGCGCCAGGGTGAGATTCTGGGCGTCGCCGGTCTGGTCGGCGCCGGACGCACGGAGATGGCGCGGCTGATCTTCGGCGCCGATCGCAAGGACGCCGGCGAACTCTACCTCGACGGCGAGCGCGTGGAGATACGCTCTCCGGTGACAGCCGTGCTCTCCGGCATCGGACTGGTCCCCGAGGATCGAAACGCGGAGGGACTGGTGCTCAATCTCTCCGTGTTGCGCAACATCGTGCTCCCCACGCTGCGGGATCACACGCGCGCCGGTCTGGTGGACAAACGGGCCACACGCGAGACAGCCAGCACCTACGTGGATAAGCTGACCATTCGCACCCCCAATCTCCAGCAGAAAACTAAATATCTCTCCGGCGGCAACCAGCAGAAGGTCGTCGTCGCCAAGTGGCTGGCATCTCAGCCTCGGGTGCTGATTATGGACGAGCCGACGCGCGGCATCGATGTGGGCGCTAAGACCGAGGTACACGCGTTGATGAGTGAGCTGGCACAGATGGACCTCGGCGTCATCATGATCTCCTCAGAACTGCCCGAGATCCTGGGGATGAGCGACCGCATCTTGGTGATGTGCGAGGGCCGCGTCACCGCGATCCTGGACCGTGAGGAGGCCACGCAGGAGATTATCATGGCTTACGCCAGTGGCGAGGAGCCCAATCAGATCAACCACCATCCCCTGCCAGCGAAGGAAGGAGTGTGAACTTATGAACAAATTTAGAGATTCCAAGAGCGCACAACGTGGCATTCAGCTCTGGGAAGATATCATCGCCCGCCAGGAATTCGGCGTCTTCCTGATCCTCTCCCTGATGGTGGTCTTTCTCTCGCTCTACACCACGACCTTTCTGACCAGCACCAACATTTTCAACATCCTCCGCGCTTTCTCCTGGATCGCTATCAGCGCTTTTGGTCAGACGCTGGTGATCATCACCGCTGGCATCGACCTCTCCGTTGGTTCGGTAATGGCGCTTTCTGGATTGGCCAGCGCCATGCTGTTGGTACGTGGCGTTAGCGTTCCTGTATCCATTTTGGTCGGGCTGCTGACGGGCACGGTCGTTGGGATACTCAACGGTCTGATGATTACGAAGGGCAAGTTGCCACCCTTTATCGCTACGCTGGGTACGTTACTCATGGGGCGAGGGTTCTGTAACGGCCTGACGGGAGGATGGCCAGTGCGCAACCTGCCTGACGCCTTTCGTTTCCTGGGCCAGCACGATATCCCTATCGGCAGTTGGGGCGTGCCCATGCCGCTCATTTTCATGCTATTATTCGGCGTTATCACGGCGATCTTTTTGGAACGCACGGTTTGGGGCTACCGCATCTATGCCCTGGGTGGGAATGAGGAAGCGACGGCGTTATCCGGTATCAACACCGACCGCATCAAGTTGTTGGTCTACGCGCTGTGTGGTTTCCTGACAGCGATTGGCGGGGTGCTGATGACGGCGCGGTTGGGCGTAGCCGCGCCGACGGCTGCAAGCGGATATGAGCTGGACGTGATCGCCGCTGTCGTCGTCGGTGGTACCAGCCTCTCGGGCGGGTCAGGAACCATCCTGGGTACGCTCATCGGGGCGGCTATCATGCAGGTGTTGCGTAACGGCCTGATTCTGACGGGCGTCTCAGCTTATTGGCTGCAGGCAGTACAGGGGCTTGTTATCGTCAGCGCGATTATGGTCGATCAGCTGCGCAAACGGCGGGAGTAGCCAGGCCGGCGCGGACTGCAGATCCTATTCACACAAACATGGAGATACGTTGTGCTCACCGCTGTCTTTAGCCGACTAGTACCGGTGCTGTTGCTGCTGGCGCTGGGGTATTGGTTGCGGCGTCGTCACTTCGTCACCGAGACGACCATTGAGCAGCTGAAGAAGCTCGTCGTGAATCTGACGTTGCCGGCGGTGCTCTTCAACACCTTTTTGAAGATGGAACTGCAGCTCGCCTATCTGGCTGTTTTCGGGCTCATGTTCCTGCTCTGTATGGCGCTGTTGGGGTTGGGACACTTGCTCAAACCTCACCTAGGGGCCGATCACCCGTATTTCCCCTTTTTGCTCACCGGATTTGAATATGGGATGTTGGGCGTGGGGCTCTTCGGCACCGCTTACGGCCTGGATCAGCTGGGCTACATCGCCGTTGTAGACCTGGGCCACGAGCTCTTTATCTGGTTCGTCTTCTTAGGTTTCCTGCTCGTCAAACGTGACGGCATCCGCGAACCCCGGCGGCTGCTGCGTGCCTTTGCTACCTCGCCCGTGATTTTAGGGATTCTGGCAGGACTCGTCTTCAACGTGACCGGCGCTCATCGTTGGTTGACCGATTTTTTCCTCACGGCGGCGCTGCTCGCCACCTTAGAGCAGCTAGGCAGCATCACCGGCCCGCTCGTCTTGTTGGTCATCGGTTACGGCATTGCCCTGGATCGCAAGGGGGTTCGAGCGGCGTGGCCGATTGTGGCAATTCGGCTGGGACTGCTGATCCCGTTGGCGCTCCTTCTGAACGCCGTTGTGCTTGACGGCCTGTTGAATCTGGCCCCACCTTTCCAGGCAGCCCTCTTCACCTTGTTGATCCTGCCGCCCCCCTTTATCATTCCCCTCTACATGCCGGACCTGCCGGACGAACGGCGCTACGTCAATAACGTCCTGACGCTGCACACCGTCGTCTCCATCGCCGTGTTCACCCTCTACGCGGCGTTGACGACGGCATAAAATTACCCCACGCAAAGGTTTACTTACGAAGACTGTGCTCGCTCCGGGAAGATCTTGCCGGAGTTCTAATCTTATCTTTTGCAGATGAAGGAAACTATCGAGTGGGCATTAAGGATGTTTGTAGATATCGTGACTACCAATCCTTCTGAAGACAAAAACCGTTTCGCCAGTCTTGGGGACGTTATCCTTATGAAATGTGAAGACATATTTACCGGTAATATGCCCCTCAAATATGCCTTCCCAACCTTTCATTGGCTTGATTCTGAGTGAAGGGTGGTAAGGGGGGATTGGATTCTTCTGAAGTAACCTGAATTTCTTCTTAACTATTTCCTGGATGTTTTCAGGTAGGTTATCATAGTCTTTTCTGAAAGTCCGCGTTCGGCGATATTGCATTTTACTGCATCACATATCTGCAAAGAAGTCATCCATGTTCTCAAAATCTTCATAATCTCCTGCTGCCAGGTCTTGTTCAACCTGGCGTTCGCCTATTTGCCATTCCTCAGTCCAAAACCATCTTTGCTCGGGATCTATCTCAACTAGTTTTTGGGTCATTGGATGCAAAATATACATTACATCCTCACTCTCATCTGTAGAGCTCTCTTCTTGCAGATGAAAATCAGTTTTGGTGTCTTTTTCTGCAAGATCGCCAAACAACTTCAAAATGGAAAGTGTGCTCTGCATTTGATTTGAGGCTATTTTTAGAACAGTCATAAAGAGCCTTCCTCTTCATCAGCTCGAGACGTAAGTGACTTGTCGAAGTGGCTGACGTTCTTCTTTATGACTTCAGTGAATTTTCGCATGTTTTCTGGTATCACTGCGATTTTAACCAAAGGCTTGATTTCCAAGGCGTCTGGTGGATTTTCTTGATCAATGTTTACGGGAGCCAACTCGCCAAATACTAAATAGAACTCTCCACCACTATGGGTTATATATAAGTGATTGGCATAGAGGGTGGGGATCTCGTCTGTATCGCCCCATTGCACGGGTATCGTTATCTCTTTCGGTTGCATTGTCTCAGATTCTTTATTCATGATGTTCCCTTCTATCGTCTGTTTCTACTTAGTATGTAAACTATACCATATTATTCATCAAGAATCAATCGCAAAAAATGACAGATTCAAGTTTCTTCCGGGAAGATCTTGCCCGGATTGAGGATGTCGTTGGGATCGAAAACGGCCTTGATGCGCCGCTGCACGTCGATAAGCGTCTCGTCCATGATCAGCGGCATGAACGCGCGGCGCTTGGAGCCGATGCCGTGCTCGCCGCTGAGGGTGCCGCCCAGGTCGGCGACGACCCGGTAGAGGTCGCGCAGCACGGCCTCCTCCAGCTCGGGCCACGCGTCCATGGGCGTCTCCGGGTGCTTGACCACCGTGGCGTGCAGGTTCCCGTCGCCGGCGTGACCGTAGCAGGGGATCTTGACGTTGTACTTCTCCGAAAGCCGCTCCAGTTCTGGGATCAGATCGGGAATCTGGGCGAAGGGCACGACGATATCCTCCAGGCTCTGCACCGGGCTGTAGACCTTGAAGGCCTCGGCGATGTTACGGCGCACTGACCAGACGCGCTCCTGCGTCGTGCTGTTGTCGGCGACGTAGACTTCGAGGGCGCGCTGCTCCAGGCAGAGCTCGCCGATGGTCTCGTACTCCTGCTCGACCTGTGCCTCGCTGCTGCCGTCCACCTCGATGAGCAGCATGGCGCCGGCCTGCTCGTAGGGCAGCTGCTCGTTGAGGTAGTTGCACGTCGTCTGCACCGAGAGTTTGTCCATAAACTCAATCGCCGTGGGGATGATGCGCCCGTGGGTCATGATGCGCGGCACCATGGCGATGGCTGATGGCACGTCCTCGAAGAGCACCAGCAGATCGACCTTGGCCGTGGGCAGCGGCAGCAGCTTGAGGATGATCTTGGTGAAGATACCCAGCGTCCCCTCCGAGCCGACCATCAAGTGAACCAGATCGTAGCCGGTGACGTCCTTGACGCGCTTGCCGCCCAATTGCACGATCTCGCCCGTGGGCAACACCACCTCCAGGCCCATGACGTAGCGCCCGGTGACGCCGTACTTCACGGCCTTGCCGCCCCCGGCGTTCTCCGCCACGTTCCCGCCGACGAAGCAGGTCTCCACGCTCATGGGATAGCCCGCGTAGAAGAGCCCATCGTCCTCGATGGCGGCGTTGATCTCGTTGGTGACCACGCCCGGCTCCACCACGACGACCAGATTCTCGCGGTCGATCTCCAGGATGCGGTTCATGCGCTCCACCGAGAGAACGATGCCGCCGTGGGCCGGCACCGCGCCGCCCGAAAGCCCCGATCCGGCGCCCCTCGGCGTGACCGGGATCCGCTCGCGGTTGGCGAGCCGCATAATCGTCGCGATCTCCTCCGCGTCGATGGGCTTGACCACCACGTCAGGCGTGTGGGCGAAGCGCTCGTCGGCGACCTCGTCGTGGGCATAGGCCTCCATCTTCTCGGGATCGTCGTAGATAACGTGCCGCTCTCCGACGATGTCGCGCAATTCGACGACAATCTCAGGCGTTACCGTCCCGTATTTAGTCATGCGTTCGACTCCTTGGTGCTTGGTACTGGATGCTTGAATCTGGATGCTTGCAAGCGATGAATGGCACATCCCTTACTCCCCTACTCCCTCTTCATCTTTAAGCTGTGCCCGGTGTCCTCATCCTGCCCCCTGCCCCTTGCCCCTTGTGCCCCTTGCCCCTTGCCCCCTGTACTTCCTCCACCAGCGCCGGCAGCACCTCGAAGAGATCGCCCACGATGGAGAGATCCGCTACCTGGAAGATGGCGGCGTCGGGGTCGGTGTTGATGGCGATGATGGTCTCCGCCGTCTGCATGCCGGCGAGGTGTTGGATGGCGCCGGAGATGCCGCAGGCGATGTAGAGCTTCGGCGAGACGGTCTTGCCGCTCAGGCCGATCTGCCGGGCGTAGGGCTGCCAGCCCCGATCCACGGCCGCGCGCGACGCGCCTACACTGCCGCCCAGCGCCTCGGCGACCTCCTCCAGCAGCGCGAAGTTCTCCGCTTTCTTGATGCCGCGTCCGCCCGCTACGATGACCTCGGCGTCCTCGATGGCGACGTCCTGCGTCTCGTCGGGGACGAAGCGCTCGTAGCGCATGCGCGACGTCATCTTCTCCTCCGGCACCTCCACCGCGACGATCTCACCGGTGCGCGATGCGTCACGCGGCGCCTGGGGCGTCGATTTGGGGCGCACCGTCGCCATTTGCGGGCGCGCCTCCGGCGTCTTGATGGTCGCCATGATGTTGCCGCCAATGGCAGGGCGCGTCTGCAGCAGATTGCCCGTCTCCGTGTCGATCTCTAAACCGGTGCAGTCCGCGGTGAGACCCGCGTGCACGCGCATGGAGACGTAGGGCATGACGGTGCGCCCCGTCGTCGTCGCGGCGGCGATGAGCACCTCCGGCTGATAGGTCTCGATAAGGTGCTGCAGTGCACCGGCGTAGGGCTCGATCAAAAATTGCGCCAGCGCCGAATGCCGCACGACGTAGATGCGATCAGCGCCGCGCAGGATCAGCTCGTGAAGCTCGCTGTCGGGCACGTCGTGGCCCAGCACGACGCTACAGAGGCGGCAGCCGCGCGCGTCTGCCAGCGCCCGTCCGCGCGTCAGCAGCTCGTAGGAGACGGGGTGCAGCATTCCCGCTTTCTGTTCGCTCAAGGTCCAGATGTCGGTCCAGGTCATGGTTGAGACTCCTTCGCGTTGCGTGATGCGTGATGCGTGTTGCGTGTTGCGTGATCGTCGCTAGCGGCGATTCGGGATGAGCTGGCGTTCGTTTAGCAGCGTGATGATGCGGGTTGTGGCCCGCTCCACGTCCTCCGGGCCTTTGATGCGCAGGCGTTCGCCCTCGCGC